>CAMXBD010000045.1 GCA_947179245.1 uncultured Lachnospiraceae bacterium
GTTATATATCACTGTTATATAATATGTGGGATTAAGAAATTTGTCAATATTTTTATGAAATTTTTGAGGATAAATTTAATAAAAATTTGATAGAAGTGTGAGTATGATTATGGTATTCTATTAGCAATACAAATCAGGATTTGATAATTCGCAAAGGAGATCAGATATGAATATGAAATGGAATACAAATCTTTTAAAATGGACAAGAGAACCCGAAAACTATACCATAACTGAGAACGAAATAGAAATTATTACACAACCTCATACCGATTTATGGCAAAGAACTTATTACCATTTCCGGAATGATAATGCTCCTGTATTGCAGATGGAAAGCGATGAAAAGTATTTTTCCTTCGTGGTTAAAACAGAGTTTGAAAGTAAACATCGTTATGACCAATGTGGTATTGTGATGTATTTGGACAGTGAGAATTGGCTGAAGGCTTCAATGGAATATGAAAATGAAGAAATTCAGCGTTTAGGTACTGTGGTAACCAATAATGGATATTCGGATTGGTCTTCGACAGATGTCAGTGCATCAATTAAATCTATGTGGTTTCGTCTTAGCCGCAGAGAAAATGATTTCTGTGTAGAAAACTCAACAGATGGTGTGAACTATAATCAAATGCGCATTTGCCATATGTTTAATGCTGCTGAAACAGTCTCATTTGGTATTTATGCTTGTAGTGCGGAGGATTCTTCTTTTAAAGCAGTATTTACCAATATGGAAATTACTGAATGTAAATGGCTTGCTCATGTTGGTCAAGCACCTGATAAAGAGGATTAGAAATCTCATACAAATTTGCCGTTCTCTTTATTCATTTCAGTTAGTTTGTCTGTTCCGTTTGATGTGTGCGGTGCGTTTTCAATAAATTCTGCTGCGCCGACAGTACCGGCGCAGGAGTTTTTCCTTAATTGAAGATAACATAAATGAAAATCGAGAGTGGGACGCCATCGGCGGGTAAGGCGGATTGAAGAAGGAGAGCACAATGAACGATATCATGGAATTTGCTGACAGAGAAGAATTTAGAGAGTGGCTTTCTGAGCATTGCCAGTCAAGTGCGGGTGTCTGGCTTTTGTTTGGCAAATCCGGCGGACCCAAAACAATAAAGGCGGGAGAAGCGCTTGAGGAAGCTAAAGAAAACGGTCAGTGGGATGCTCCCAAACCCATGGCGGTTACAGAGGAACAGATTGCCTGTGTATCTGCGGTGCTGAAAGAATATGAGCCGGCTTATACAAATTTTCTAGCCATGTCCTTATCGGTCAAGAAAACCTACACGCGAGCATATTTTGACGCAAAGACGGATGCCGGGAGGGAGAAACGGATTGCATGGATGGTGGACAGGCTCAATAGGAATCTGAAGCCTATGTAGCTTTATGATTTAGTAAGAACAAAAAAAAGAAACGAGCAAGCCGCTTGAGCAATAAGCTGTACGGTAGTAAACTTCGTTTCTCTTTGATTATCATCTTATAGCCTAAAGAATTGTTTGTCAAGAAAAACTCTAAGAAGATAAAACTTTTCTCAGATGTTATTTCCTTGCTATAATAGTAAACTCGCCCGGTATCTTATTATTTGTCCACGCGGGATGCTCATCGAATTTCTTCAAGATAAAACCGTTGTTTATTACGGAATTGATAATTTCACTGATCGTGTATTTCCTGTAGCTGCATTTGGGCATCTGTTCCCGGATATCTTTTTCAAAGAATCGGGCGTGTGCCATTTCGCCATCAAAAACATCTGTTGAAAAGTAACTCTTAGCTGGTTGTTCAAGATTCAATATATCTGATATCTTTGTAAATGGATGAAAATCACTGCATATCATTTTCCCGCCATCTTTCAGTAAAGCATACATTATATGCATGAATGCATCAATATCATGAAAATAATGCAGTATACCGCCTTCCATGAAAACTACATCAAAAAAGCTGCCGTATTTTTCAGTATTGATTTCCAGTACATCACATACTTCAAAATTAATGGTAACATTTGCCGCCTCTGCCACTTCGAGCGCATATCTCTTATTATCTTCTGAAATATCGAAAATGGTGACTTCTGCACCTAAAATAGCCAAAGGAACGGCTTTCTTTCCGCAGGATCCACAAATATTTGCTACTTTGATATCTTTATAAGTATCAAAATAATCAGAATATCTTTTTAACATGCCCAATGGATTTTCGAGATCCTTTTTTGCCCTTTCAGATGGAGTTCCCGATTGTTTCACCCAGAATTCATAGGCATTATATTCCCATGCTCTTTTATTTTGGACACTGTAATCTATCATTTTTGCTTATTCTCCATTATCAAATTCTGACTTACATTTTTATATGCGAAGTATCTTCTCTATCAGTTTTCTCTTTACGGGTTTATCTGCCGGCTTATCCAAATAGTGGCTTTCCTGATTTATCGGACTTTCTCTTTTTTATTGATATGGAACCCGGCTTTCAAATATAAATTTATTGCATTCTGATTCCATTCGGCTGCGTGCAGAATGATTTCGTCATAGCCTGTTTCTTTAATATGATTCATTCCCCACAACAGCAATTTCTGTCCATAACCCTGTCTTTGAAATGCTTTATTAACGATCAGATCATCTAATTCATTACCGTAACAGGAAACAGCGCCTATGATTACTCCGTCTTGTAAGTAAAGAAAAGTATCATTCACTTTGTCCTTCATTTGAGAATAGTCAGAATAGAAATTGACGGGTTCGATCTCCAGATCTTTTCGCATCTCATAAAAGCATTCATTATATATTTGCATATATTCATTCCAATATTTTTCTTGGAAAGAAGCGCAGGTCAGATCTGCCTGATGTTTTAGTGTTCCATTGAATGACATTTCGTAAACGATGATTTCTTTCATAGGTAACGCTCCTAAAAATTCTATTTTTTGTCCTCATCTGGTATCTTCAGCATAGTTTGACTTCTATGTTTGAAATCTGCTTGACCTTGTCCTTAGGACATAGTTTACACTATGTATCAAAGATTTCATAGTGCATAGGGAGAAATGTTTTGAGATTTTTAAACCGACTTATTAAATTACATAAATTTCTGTTTTGGATAACGATGATATTTACTTTTTTATCCATTATTCTTAATTTATGCTGGAATAAGTTTCTGGCGGAATTGTTAGATATTTTGAGCAGCATGGTTATGGCTGGTTCTGAAAACAGACTGCACGTAATTATGGCTGTTTTACCGGTCGGAATCTTTATTATTTTCTCTCAAACGATTTGTGAATATTTATCTTCTTATCTGGCTTCTTACACGTGTGAGATTTTTGCGCATGAAATGCGTATGGGGTATGTCAGGTACTATTTACGAGGTGATGTGCGGATGCTTTCGAGACTGAATGTGGGAGAAGAGCAGTCGGCAATGCAAAATGAGTTAAAAGATATTTCCGATTATTTAAATGAAAATCTCTTTTCGTTAGTAAAGCAGTCTGGCACGTTTGCCGCCACAGTCGTGTTTTTACTTTGCCAGAATGTTAAGCTGGCTGTTGTCTCTATCTTACCGGTGATTCCGCTGATCGTGTATTGTTCTTTGTCCAGTAAGATTATCAAAAATTATACGGGACGGTGCCAAAGCAGTAAGCAGAAAATAAATGGGGCGGCGGATATGATTCTGGAATTGTTTCCGGTCATTCAGATTTATGATGCTTATAAACTGGTCAAAGGCACTGTGGCGGAAAACCTTTCGGAATGGGAGAATACGAATGTTAAGAAAGAGCGGGTTACGGCAAGGCTTATGTCGCTTTCGGGCGTACTTTCATTTGTACCGCTTTTGCTATTGCTTGGATTTGGCGGTAATATGGTGATAAATGGGGAAATCAGTCTAGGGATTTTCTATATATTTATCAATCTGTCGGGGAATGTTTCGGGATTTTTGCAGAACATGCCGGGAATTTATGCTGCTTTCCGGAGGTTTGGTGCATCTGTCGGCAGGCTGGAGGATAAACTTGTGCTGGAAAAGTGTGAGAAGATTTTCTAAGGCAGGATAAAGGGAGAAGATATGTGTGAGTACGCAGTTTATTTAGACAATATTTCATTTTCATATGAGGGCACTACGGTCATAAAAGATTTGTCACTCAGAGTAAGAAACGGCGAACATATCGGAATCGTGGGCGACAGCGGATGTGGGAAAAGCACTGTATTAAAGATCATTGCCGGGCTTTATGAAGTTGATTGCGGTAAGGCTGTCATAGCGGGTGAGAAATCTCCGGTGAAGATCAGGGAACACATTGCTGTTGTTATGCAGAATAACAGCCTTTTTCCTCTGTCTATCAGGGATAATATTACCTGCGGGCATGATATTTCGGAAGAAAAAATTTGGACAGCCTGTCAGAATGCAAGTCTTACAGAATGGATCGGGAGTCTTCCGGATGGGCTGAATACGAATGTGGGTGAGCGGGGGAATCAGGTGTCCGGCGGGCAGGCACAGCGGATTCAGATAGCAAGAGCGCTTTGTAAGGATGCGCCTATTATTCTGCTAGATGAACCTGTTTCAGCTTTGGATCAGGATACCGGATGGTCGGTGTTAAATGCCATAAATGAATTGATGAAAGACAGGACGGTGATTCATGTTACCCATCATCGGGAGACTTTAGATCATAGTTACACGATTTATCGTATGAAGGGAGGCAGACTGTCCCGTGAGTGATTTTAGCAAGTTGATAAAAGGAATGGGTGTCTGGCGTAAATACCTCTTTTTGCTGTTTTTCAGAGCTCCTTTTGATGCAGTCAGAACTTGGATGACAGCAAAGCTGCTGCAATCGGTTTTTCGCTGTCTGGAAACAGATCAAGCTGGTTCGCTGATGGAAATATGTGTAGTATACGGATTGATATGCGCGATACTGTTTTTATATAATGGAGTGGTATGGAGTCAATATGCGGCATTTGCGGCGGGTACTGAAGTCAGGCTTCAGAAGAAGATGTTTAACAAGATTCTGAGTTTATCGCTTAGCCGGGTAGATAACCGTTTGAGCGGCGAATGGCTCACAAGATTAAACAGTGATATACAGGCGGCTTTTACAATGATGAACGGACCGCTTAATATTCCCCATCTGACAGTTGCAGTCATCAATACAATGCTGTCTTCTATGTTGATGCTTAAGAGCAGTCTGCTTCTCTTAGGCATAACGTGGATGTTTATTTTTTTACAGCTATTCATAAACTATAAGACGGTATTTGCGTCTGTTCCGAAATTGAAAGAAGAATCGCAGAATGCCATGGCGGAAAATACCTCGGCGATTAAGCCGCTTATTACAGAGGCGGACACAATTTTGATATATGATGCCGGAGAATTGATGGTGCAGACCTGTGATAGAAACAGCAGAAAACTTATGAAGATCAATATGAAGATTCATGTTCGCAGTGCGCTAAGTGATATGGGGATGCGTCTGTTCGGAATTGGAGGATATCTTGTGATTCTGCTTGTGGGATATGGTTTTATATCTGATGGGATGATGGCATTTTCGGATGTGGTTTATTGTTTTCAGGTCAGGGGTTCCATTATGGCAGGGGTGTTCATGCTCGCTACCTGTTTAAATAATCTGAGAGCAAATTCGGTTTGTATCAAAAGGGTTTGTGATACATTGGAAGAATAGTCGGATGTCTGGTGATTAGAAACGGAGGGTGCATATGAAAGATAATCTTATGTTGATTGGGGAAATTGCCGCTTTTTTTGGAGTTTCCAGAAAGGCAATGCGTTTATACGAGAAGAAAGGTATTATTAAGCCTGTCAAAGTAGATGCGGAGAATGGATACCGTTACTATTCGGCGGAACAGGTACAGCAGTTAAATGCACTGTTAGAGTTGAAAACGCTGGGTTTTTCTCTTGATGAGATTAAAATGATTCTTGACGGAAAGACTGCGAAAGTGTCATTGCTTGAAATGCTGGAAAAGAAACGCCGGGCATGGCAGGAAGCAGTGGACAGTGCAGAATATAAGAAGGAATGTCTGGGTAATATTATCGATAATGTACAGGGTTCCGGGGCGGCAGAGAAGATTGTCGAAATGACGGAGGAGGAGCGGGCGTGGCTGCTGGTAAAAATGGTGTGTATTGAAGACGTCGGTGCGCAGAAGGCGTTGAGTGAAGCGTTGTGGGTGTGACGGAATGATGGAACAGAATTGTCAGGGTAAGATGCGGGAGTACAAAAGCCGTTCTGAAAAGTTTACACTTTGAATAAAAAGTAGGTTGAAAAAGAGTTACAATCATACAAAGAATGAGCTTTACAGGTTCTTTTTCTTATTGTTATAATAGAAACAACAAATTACCGTAGACGAGTTATATATAGAAAGTAGGTGATCTTATATGACAAACGGGCTTGATATTGCCAAAACAGCTATTGAAGATTTTAAAAAAATACAAAGGTATATGATAATTGCAAAAGAAGAAAAAGCCGAAAGGACATATGCGGAATTAAAAAGAGAATACCTTTCGTTGAAGGCAATACTAAATGTTGCCGGAGTAAATCTCACCGATATCGATGAGATCAAGGAGTAAGGTAAGCGCATGAAAACATCTCTTGACAAAAAACCTCTGAGTCACTATATTATTTATAATGTATGAAAAAGGTAACGACAAAGAGGAGTACATGACGACCGCCGCCAGAGAGAGTAGCCACAAGCTGAAAGGCAGCTTCGGAAGAGGAATCATGGAAGGTAGCTTTGGAACCGGGATGCCGAACAAGAGCGGCATTTTTCGCAGAGACGGAAAAGATGCAGCAGAAGCCCAGTAAGCGTCCACGCCTAATCCCCGTTAACGGATTAAGATTTCCACAAGGCGCACGAAGCAGCATGACGGGAATCGTTGAGTGAGAAACTAAGGTGGTACCGCGTATATGCGCCCTTTGCCGATTAAGTAGATTGGCAAAGGGCTTTTTTTGCGCGAATCAGCAGAAGGTACATTCCGAATCTGTTGATTCACAAGTACAATCATAATCAAAAAGGAGAGACGACCATGAGCAAAGAACTAGCCAAAACCTATGACCCCAAGGGCATAGAGGACAGACTGTATCAGAAATGGATGGACAACAAATATTTTCATGCGGAGGTTGACGAGACGAAGAAACCCTTCACCATCGTAATTCCGCCCCCAAATATCACGGGACAGCTCCACATGGGACATGCACTCGACAATACGATGCAGGATATTCTCATCCGCTATAAGAGGATGCAGGGGTATAATGCTCTCTGGCAGCCCGGAACGGATCACGCGTCCATTGCAACGGAAGTCAGGATAATTGAGAAACTGAAAGAGGAAGGTATTACCAAAGAAGATTTGGGACGTGAGGGATTCTTAAAGCGTGCATGGCAGTGGAAAGATGAGTACGGCGGACGCATCATCAGCCAGCTTAAGAAGTTAGGTTCTTCCTGCGATTGGGACAGGGAACGGTTCACCATGGACGAAGGCTGTAACAAAGCGGTTACGGAAGTATTCTGCAAGATGCATGAGAAAGGCTGGATCTACAAGGGCAGCAGGATCATCAACTGGTGTCCGGTATGTAATACGTCTATCTCCGATGCGGAAGTAGAGTACGAGGAGCAGGCAGGACATTTCTGGCATATTAAATATCCGCTTGTGGATGAGAACGGACAGCCCAGCAAGACGGAGTTTCTGGAGTTTGCAACCACCCGTCCGGAGACGATGCTCGGTGATACGGCGGTGGCTGTCAATCCGAATGATGAAAGATATACTTATTTAAAGGGAAGACAGGTATGGCTTCCGATCGTAAATAAACCGATTCCGGTAGTGGAAGACGAGTATGTTGACATGGAGTTTGGTACGGGTGTCGTTAAGATCACTCCGGCACATGACCCTAACGACTTCGAGGTTGGCAAGCGGCATGGACTGCCCGAAGTCAACATTATGAACGATGACGCAACTATCAACGCAAACGGTGGAAAATACGAAGGACTCGACCGCTATGAGGCTAGAAAGCAGATTGTAAAGGAACTGGAAGAGGAAGGACTGCTGGTTAAGATTGAGGATTATTCCCATAATGTAGGAACCCATGACCGCTGTAAGACTACCATCGAGCCGATGATCAAGAAACAGTGGTTTGTGAAGATGGATGAACTGATTAAACCGGCGGTAGAAGCTGTCAGGAACGGTGAGATCAAGCTGATTCCGGAACGTATGGATAAGACTTATTTCAACTGGACAGACAATATCCGCGACTGGTGTATCAGCCGTCAGTTATGGTGGGGACACAGGATACCTGCGTATTATTGTGACAAGTGCGGCGAGATCGTAGTCGCTAAGGAAATGCCGGGCGTATGTCCGAAGTGCGGCGATACACACTTTACACAGGATCCGGATACACTGGATACTTGGTTTTCTTCCGCGCTCTGGCCTTTCTCCACATTAGGATGGCCGGAAATGACGGAGGACTTAAAATATTTCTATCCTACGGATGTGCTTGTGACAGGTTACGACATCATCTTTTTCTGGGTTATCCGTATGATCTTCTCAGGATACGAGCAGATGGGCGAGAAACCTTTCCACACAGTATTATTCCACGGTCTGGTGAGAGACTCACAGGGACGCAAGATGAGCAAATCCTTAGGCAACGGTATCGACCCGCTGGAGATTATCGACCAGTACGGAGCTGATGCACTGCGTCTTACGCTGATTACAGGCAATGCACCGGGCAACGATATGCGTTTCTACTATGAAAGAGTGGAGGCGAGCCGTAACTTTGCCAACAAGGTATGGAATGCTTCGAGATTTATTATGATGAATATGGAGCAGGCGGAAGAAAAAACGGGCACTCGCGGATGGGAAGTGTCATATGATGAAATAAAGAGTCATCTGGAACCGGCTGACAAGTGGATTTTATCTAAATTGAACACGCTGATCAAGGATGTGACGGACAATATCGACCATTATGAGCTTGGTATTGCAGTACAGAAAGTATATGATTTTATCTGGGATGAGTTCTGCGACTGGTATATCGAGATGGTAAAACCCCGTTTGTACCAGAAAGATGCGGATGGACAGGAGAGCAACAATGCGGCGCTGTGGACACTGAAATATGTTCTTCTTGACGCCTTGAAGCTGCTTCATCCATATATGCCTTTTATCACGGAAGAAATCTTCTGTACGGTACAGAATGAGGAAGAGTCCATTATGATCTCCAAGTGGCCTGAGTTTACACCGGATAAGGCTTACAAAGCGGAAGAAGAGTCGATTGAGCTGATCAAAGAGGCAGTCCGCGGCATCAGAAACATCCGTACACAGATGAATGTTGCGCCCAGCAGAAAAGCGGCTGTGTTTGTTGTCAGCGATAAAGAAGATGTGAGAAATATTTTTGAAAAGGGAAGTCTGTTCTTTGCTTCACTTGCAGGAGCTTCTGAGGTGACGGTGCAGGCGGATAAGAGCGGTATCGCTGATGATGCGGTATCTGTTGTGATTCCGAACGCGACGGTGTATATTCCTTTTGCGGAACTGGTGGATATCGCGCAGGAGATTGAGCGTCTGCAGAAAGAAGAGAAGCGTTTGAACGGTGAACTTGCCCGCGTCAACGGTATGTTAAATAATGAGAAGTTTATGGCGAAGGCGCCGGAGGCTAAGGTGGCGGAAGAACGTGCGAAACTGGATAAGTATACACAGATGCTGACACAGGTTAAGGAACGTCTGGCACAGCTTGGCAAGTAAGATAATTTTATTTTTGGGACTGGTAAAGTGTGCTAAGATGGTGTAAAGTAATATTAGGGTATTATGTTTTATAACGATCAGTTATACTATACTTAGTATGTGAGTTTGGGCGTATGCACAAATCTCGTGTGCGAAAGATACATTTTTCACACATTTAATTCGCGGGAAAGTGAGGTGAGTCATGTGAGCGAAGTGAAATTTTCATCAGAGCAGTTAAACAAACTTAAAAATGCTATGAACAGAGCATCTATGCCCGGTACAGACGCAACAGGTACGGCGGTATTAGAGGGGCAGGCAGTTCCCAGAAGTGAAACGAGCGACGGATGGGATGCCCTTGGTACAAATCTGGCAAAAGGCACGTATCTGCGCGTCGATGAGGATGATATGGCGGCGTGGCTCTATCTGGCGCCTCCCGATGACGGACAGATATATACGAAGAATGAGCTGATAACCTACTTGGAGAGGAGCGGAGTGGTCAAAGGACATCACAGCTCCAATCTGTCGGCGATGATCAAGAAAAAGGTCTATGACAGAGAGATTCTGGTGGCGCAGGGAGCAGAGTGCGTAGAGGGCAAAGACGGCTATTTTGAATATCTTTTCTCACCGGAGGAGTACGGAGTGCCTAAGATCAGAGAGGATGGCACTGTAGACTACACAAATGTGAGTGCGCTCCAGAATGTGCGTAAAGGAGATAAGGTTGCTGTCTACCATTATGCGGTGCAGGGGACGGATGGATATACAGTCCGCGGCGCCGAGATGAAAGTGAAACCCAGTAGAGATCTGCCGCCTATGCGCGGTAAGGGTATCTTGCGGGAGAATAATGTCTATTATGCTCAGTCTGACGGTAAGATTGAGGCAAAGGATGGTAAGGTAGATATCCAGAATGTTCATGAGATCATAGGTGACGTAGATATGATCATCGGTAAGGTGGAATTTTTCGGTGACGTAATCATTAACGGCAATGTGGAGAGCGGCGTTATGATCCGGGCAGGGCGGAATATAGAGATTCACGGAACTACGGGAGGCGCTACGCTTTTTGCCGGAGGAGACGTGGTATTAAGCCGTGGTATTCAGGGCGGTGGTAAGATATCAGCGCGAGGAAGCGTTTTTGCAGACTTCATAGAGAATACCACAATAGATGCGGGGGGATCGGTTCATTCTAATACGATTCTGAATGCGCAGATATATGCTAAAGACAAGGTGATCACGACAGGAAAGAAGGGAGTCATAATCGGTGGTTATACCCATGGACTGAAAGGAATTGAAGTCATGGCGGCCGGTAACGATGTGGAAGTTAAGACGATTCTGCACTGTGGCTACGAAGCGGAAGCCTTTGAGCGTCTGGTGGATGTAAGGCGCAGGGAGCGTGAAATCAAAGAGAAAATATCGGAGCTGGTTGAAACTATGACGGAAGCGCTGCGTGAGAAGCGTATGCGTGGAGCAAGTACCTCGGCTGCCACAGAGGCGAAACTGTCACAGTGGAATAAATTGAAGGACCAATATTTCGAGGAATTGGATAAGGTTGGCCGGGAAAGGGAAACCTTGGAAGAGATCATGGAGCAGAGCAAGGGCGCTGCGATTAAGATAGACGGTAATCTTTACCGTAATGTGATCGTCAGCATCAATGCCGAGCAGATGGTCATTGACAGGAATACCTGCTTCATGAAATATACTGCCAACAAAGGTATCATAGAGGGAACAGTGATTGTTCATAATTAACGTGCATGGAACAGGATATGACAGAGCAGATTGATACTTACGAGAAAGCAGAAGAATATATCAACAGCATTCCGAAGTTTTCTGATAAGAACAGCATGGAGAACACCCGGAGATTTTTAGCACATCTGGGGAATCCCGCACAGAATTGCAAGGTAATTCACATAGCAGGCACAAACGGAAAAGGCTCCGTTTGTGCTTATTTGTGTTCGGTATTGAGCGAAGGCGGAATATCGACCGGAATGTTTACATCTCCGCATCTTGTGACGATGCGGGAGAGAATATCGGTAAATGACAGAATGGCAACCAGACAGGAGTTTTTGCAGGCTTTTGAATTTGTGATGGATAAATTGTCTGATTTGCCGCCTGACCTTGCCGGCATTGGCTATCATCCGAGTTTTTTTGAATTTCTTTTTTTTATGGCAATGGTCTGCTTCGAGCGCAAAAGTGTGGAGTATGTGGTGTTAGAGACGGGGCTCGGCGGCAGACTGGATGCTACCAATTCGGTATCTGAGAAAAAATTATGTATCATTACCTCTATTGGCTATGATCATGTGGAATATCTGGGTGATACGATACCTCAGATTGCGTCTGAAAAAGCAGGTATCATGCGCGCAGGTGTTCCGGTCATTTATCCGGACAAACATGATGAGGCGGCGAAGAAGATAGAAGAATGCGCAAAGCGTTCAGGGGCTGAGACGATGCCCGTGCCGGCGCAGGCGATAAAAGAAATAAAGATTCAGCATAAAACAATTGATTTTTCTCTCCATTTAAACTATTATGATTATATTGGTTTTACTGTGTCCACTTCAGCAGTCTATCAGATTGAAAATGCGGCTCTGGCAATCAAGGCATTGGAGCGGCTTGGAGATGAACGGATCACTGTTCCTGTTATGCAGGAAGGAATCCGCAAGATGGTCTGGGCGGGCAGAATGGAAGAGATCCTTCCGTCCGTGTATGTTGACGGTGCCCACAATTTAGACGGAATACAGGCTTTTATGGAAACAGTAAAAACACAACCCTGCCACGGACGGCGCAGATTATTATTTTCCGTCGTGAAAGATAAACAGTATCAGGTTGTGATAGAGGCGATAGCTTCTTCGGGGTTGTTTGATGAGATCGGTGTTGTGGCGCTTAGAAGTGCGCGCGCGCTTCCGGTCGATGTTATGGAAGATTTGTATAGGCAGTATACAGGATTAGAATGTAAAGCTTATGACAGTTTAAGTACGGCATTTAAGGAGCTGGTACTTAGTAAGGATGACGGGGATAGAGTGTATATTGTCGGTTCATTATATTTGGTGGGCGAGGTTAAAGCCCTATTAAGGAGCCTTAAGCATGATTAATTTTGAAGAAGAATTAAAGAAGTTTCATCCCAGTCTGGAAGTTGAGGATGCGGAAGAAGCTATTTATAATCAGGACTTAACAGATATGGCGGATTTGATGGTCAAGATCGTCAAAGAATCAGAATCGAAGAAAACGGGCGTAGAATAGAGGATTGGCATAGATGATTTGTTATCAGTGTGGATGTAATCTGTCTGAGCATGATTTTTGCACGAGCTGTGGTGCCGATGTAGCCCTGTATAAGAAGATCATATATATCTCCAATCGTTTCTACAATGAAGGTTTGGAGCGGGCAAATGTCAGAGATCTGACAGGCGCGATTATCAGTTTGCGACAGAGTTTAAAATTTAATAAAAATAATGTGGAAGCCCGCAATCTGCTTGGACTTGTATATTTTGAGACCGGAGAAGTGGTGGCGGCGCTCAGTGAATGGGTTATCAGTAAGAATTTAAGACCGAAGAAGAATATAGCGGATGATTATATAGATATGATACAGACAAATCAGAATCGTTTGGACATTATTAATCAGACGATTAAGAAATATAATCAGGCGCTCACATATTGTAATCAGGACAGCTTGGATCTGGCTGTGATCCAGCTCAAGAAGGTGCTGTCTCTAAATCCGAGATTTATCAGGGCGCATCAGCTTCTGGCTCTGTTGTATATTAATAATGAAGAGTGGGAAAAAGCAAAGCGGGAGTTGATGAAGTGCATCGAGATCGATACGAATAATATAGCAACTCTGCGGTATTTGAAAGAAGTGGACGAAATGCTCCTGCCGGAGGAAGGAGGCAAGAATCCTCCCAAGAAAAGGCATAAATCGGACGAGGTCATCAAATACCAGAGCGGCAATGAGACGATAATTCAGCCTGTAAACGTGAAGGAAGGTAAAGGCGTCACATCACTTCTTAATCTGGGTATTGGTATTATCATCGGTGTTGCGATTGCGGTATTTCTGATCTTACCGGCAAGGGTACAGATGGCGAGGGCGAGTATCGATGAAGATCTGCGCAGAGTTAGTGAACAGTCGGATGCTAAATCGGCTACGATAGACGAACAACTGCTACAGATCAATGAATTGACCGAGGAAAATGATAATTTACAGAAGGATCTGCAGGCTTATCTAGGTACGGACGGTACTCTGAAGTCAGTGGACAGCCTGATGAAAGCGGCGAATGCATACTTGACAGAACCTGAGGAAGTCACTGTGGTTGCAGATTATCTGGAAGAGATTGAGCGGCAGAGTGAGGAAGAAGAGACAAGTAATTCAGAGGCATTTGAGAATCTTTACAATACACTGCTGGCGCTTCTGGGACCGAGTATAGCAGAGGCATATTACAATGACGGATATGAGGCATATAGGCAGGAGAATTACGAAGATGCAATCCCGAATCTGGAGAAAGCATTTAAGTATGACGCTACCAACGGAGAGGCACTCTATAATCTCGCTAATGCGTATTATCGTGTGGGAGAAGAAGATAAAGCGAGAACTGTTTACTTACAGATAATCGAATTGTTCCCGGGTACCGAGAAGGCAAGTAAATCGGAGGCGTTCTTGGAGGAAATGGGCGGCGAAGATTAGATACTGTAATAGGAATGATCAGACAGATAAATTCATAGAGATACGAAAGAGAAAGGACATGGTGTATGCCATGTCCTTTCTGTGCGTGGGTGTCTGACACTTAAATCGCAAAATAGCGGAAAGGAGTTTACATAACGTGGAAGAGTTTAAAGTAATCGACAATTACCTCATGATAAGGCTGCCAGACGAAATAGATCATCATAAATCGGTTGACATAAGTGCGAAAGCTGATCGTTATATTCTGTCAAAAAAAGTAGGAAATATAGTTTTTGATTTTGAGAGGACAACCTTTATGGATAGTTCGGGTATTGGAATCATACTTGGCAGATATAAGAAAATATCCTGTTTTGGAGGCAAAGTATACGCCATCAATACAGACAACCGGATACGCAGAATATTGCTGATGTCCGGACTGCAGAATATTGTGGAAATAATGGCGACTGAGAATAGAGGAGGGCAAGATGATAGAAATAGTTGAAAAAAAGGATACTGGACGGATTACAAATGAAATGAGGATTGAATTTGCGGCAGTATCGGATAATGAGTCTTTTGCGAGAATGGCGATTGCAGCGTTTGTTACGCCGCTAAATCCTACGTTGGAAGAGTTGTCAGATGTCAAGACTGCCATATCCGAAGCAGTGACGAATTCAATCATACACGGTTATGAGAACCGGGGAAGTCTGGAGGATAAAGTGTGCATGAACTGCCGGTTAAAGGGTGACGTTCTGGAAGTAGAGATAACAGATCAAGGTGTAGGGATAGAAGATATCAAGATGGCGATGGAACCACTCTATACTTCCAGACCGGAATTGGACCGCTCCGGTATGGGCTTTGCCTTTATGGAAGCGTTCATGGACAATTTGGAAGTGAAGTCAGAGCCAGATATCGGAACATGTATAAAAATGTGTAAAAAAATTGGTATCAGTTCATGGATAGACAGCGAGGAATAGCCGATGGAAGAGACTGCCGTATTAATTGAACGATCACAGGCAGGAGATAAAGAGGCAAGAGAGAGACTGATAGAAGAAAATCTGGGACTGGTGAGACATATTGTGAAGCGTTTTGTAGGACGGGGATACGATATGGAGGATCTGTTTCAGATAGGGTGTATCGGATTGATGAAGGCAATTGATAAATTTGATCTTAAATATGAAGTGCGGTTTTCTACCTATGCGGTGCCCATGATTCAGGGGGAAATTAAAAGATTTCTCAGAGATGACGGGATGGTCAAGGTTAGCAGAACGCTTAAGGAAAATGGCTGGAAAGTCAAGCAGGCGGCGGAGCATCTTTCACAGGAATATAATAGAGAGGCGACTTTGCAGGAATTGTCCGATGCGACGGGACTGTCTGTAGAAGATATTGTTATGGCGTTAGATGCCAATGTGGAGGTTGAGTCAATCTACAAGTCAGTGTATCAATCCGACGGAAATGAGATTTATCTGGTAGATCAGGTAGTAGGAGGAAATGGTGTGGCTTCTCATGGAGTAGGACAGGCGATGACAGGAGGAGGCAGTCATGAAGACACAGAGAAAGAGAAGGTGTTGAATCACATGTTGTTAGAGCAGCTTTTGGGACAGCTTGATGATAAAGAGCGGGAATTGATACGCATGCGGTATTTTCAGGATAAGACCCAGATGGAGGTGGCAAAATACATGGGAATCAGCCAAGTGCAGGTCAGCCGTATGGAGAAACGTATCCTGTTGCAACTGAGAGAGAAAGTATGGTAAAATTAAACAAAAGAGGGGAGAATAATATGAATACATTTCGATATGAAGTAGTCAGTATTGACGGAGATTATGCGAATCTTAAACGGATAGACGTAGACAGCGATGAACTCAAACTTGTGGCAAGAGCATTGCTTCCCCCGGAGATCACCGAGGGAACAAAACTGCTGTATGAAATGATGCAGTATGAAATAATCAATGAGCAGTGCTAAACTGCGGAGTAAAAAGGCAAGGACAGAACGCCGGCTGGCAGGCAGAGGTACATGACAGATGAATGAAAGTACGCTTAAGAATCGCAGAATTCTCATTAAGAATATAGAAGACGGCAAGATCATTGCAGATACTAAAATCATACGGTTTGACAGTCTGACAAATTCTGCCGCGATAAGCGCAGACAGTCTTGTTGAGAAGAAATATTATAACATTTCAGCCTATGTTTTTGCGGAAGAATGTCTCTATGAATTTTTCGGCACAATCAAAGGCGCTATGGTAGATAATGAGATTGAAGTATTCTTAGGCAAGAGTAAGACGAAGGAAGATAGAGCAAAAACAAGATATCCTGTGGCACTGGAAGGCAGAATCGATGGTGTGGTCATTGACGGCAGGCTGATCCGGCTTCGCAAGGCTATGAATATTCAGACAATCAATATGAGTGCTAATGGTGTATTGATGAAGGCGGATGCCGGCTGTTTTAATGTCGGAGAGAGTTTTTCGCTGCTGCTTAGGACGGAAGAGAGAGACATAGGAGTGATTTGTGAGATCGTCAGGATACAGAATGGCTGTATGCTGACTGAAGAGTATGGCTGCCGGATTACTGAGATCCGGCTGAACAATGAGATAAAGCAGGAGAACGCAAAATGAGTTCCAGACAATTACGAACATTACCGGTTGAATATTTGTGGGACGGACTCGTATTAAAAGATGATATTTTTAATTATACGGGCGCAGTTCTACTGCTTCCCAAGGGTGAGACGGTCACCAGAGCCAAACTTGAGAAGCTCATGGGGTTTTACAGGGATAACAAGAATATCATGGTATATGAAGATACTTATCTGGAAATTATGTCAGATGAGCATGTTCCGCTTGAAGTCCGGCAGAAGGTTACGGAAGGCCGTGCCGGTTATACTAAGCTGCATCAGGATATAGGGAGCCTTTTTCATCGGCCGGATTACGAGTATTGGCTGAATAATGAGAAGATGGCGCCGTTGACTCAGGCAGTGGCGGGCAAATTACAGGATTGTGATCCGGTGACGATTCTTTCCTGTATCAATTTTCCCAGACCTATGGATGAAGAATTGCAACGGCATTCTCTTAACGTGGCATTTTTAAATGGTATGCAGGCGGAATGGCTGGGAATGCCGCAGGAGGAGGTAGAGACGCTTGTCCTTGCCGGGCTTTTGCATGATATCGGCAAGACAATGGTGCCGGAAGAGATTCTGAATGCGCCGCGGCGGCTGACGGAGGAAGAGATGAAAATCGTGCAGAAGCATCCGGTTTATTCAGATGAACTCCTGCAGGGCAAGTTTGGTGATGATGTAAGACTGGCAGCCAGACATCATCATGAGAAACTGACCGGCAAGGGTTATCCTGACGGAATAATGGGTGATGATATCGGGCTGTATGCCAGAATTACGGCAATATCTGATATTTATGACGCCATGGTGTCTACGAGGAGTTATAAGAAAGCAAAACTGCCGCTTGCTGTATTCGATATGTTTTATGAGGAAGAGTTTGAGGGGCTGGATAGAAATCTGGTGATGGCATTTCTCAAAAATATGCGTGTTAAGTATACGGATAAGCAGGTCGTGATGTCCAATGGCAGAAGAGGGAAGATATTATTTATTCCATTAAACGATGCAGACCATCCGATTATCGGGCAGGATGAAGATATCCGCCAGACAGATGATGAGTGGTACTGCAGGGAAATCGTGTCGGTATGGTGAGAAATTTTGTGACAGATGTTATATAATGTGTTGAAATAGAAAATGAATAATAAACTATGAATCATTCATATTGATCTGGGTGGAAAAGGATTGGTATGGATGATTTTTTTGTATAAAAACGATACAAAATTATTATACTAACATGGAAAATATGAGAAGTGGCAGGAATTGAGGGATAAAAGTTATGTCAACTAGTAATACGACAATCTATATTAATGCGCAGCAAAATGTAGAATTGCAGTCGGAAGATGTCTATGTGAAGGATATTGGAAAACTGACATGCAGTGATGAACATGTTCTGGCAAAAGTAAAAGCGATCAAGCTGCACCACTTTAAGAAGGATGAGCCGAAAAGACAAGTCATCAGTCTGCTAAAGGTAATTGAGGAGATTGACAAAGTATGTCCGGGAGCTAGTGTTGAGAGTATTGGTGAACCGGATGTTATGGTGGAGTATATTAATGTAAACAAGCATAAAGGGCCTTTGCAGATGATCAAACTGATTTTCGTGGCGATGATCAGTTTCTTCGGAACAGCCTTCACAATCATGGCTTTTCACAATGATATAGGAATAAATGATGTATTTACCAAGGTCTATGAAATGGTCATGGGGCAGCAGGGAGATGGGTACGGTATTCTGGAATTGGCGTATTCTCTCGGACTTGCCATAGGCATTATCGTATTCTTTAACCATATCGGCGGCAGGAGGATCACCAAAGACCCTACACCCATCGAGGTGGAAATGCGCATCTATGAGGAAGATGTCAATAAAGCCCTCATAGCCACGGCGGATAGAGAGGGAAAAACAATGGATGTGCAGTAATAACAGTAGAGTCATGAGATAGAAGCATATAACAGGATTATACGATAAGATTATACAGGAAGGGAATGATAACACTTGTTTTTAAAACAGATACTTCTGGGAATCATCGGAATCAGCAGCGGTCTGATCGTGTCGGCAGGAGTGTTTACTGTGCTGATTTCGGTCGGTCTGATTCCGCGGTTTGCGGGCAAAATGCATGTGGCGCGGAAGATATTTGTGCTGGAGGAGATGGTGGTTTTCGGTACACTTTTTGGCGGGTTTTTCAGCGTATTCAGCAAATGGGGAATGATTGGTGAATTTGTGCGTGGGCACAGTCTGTTCGGGGAGAGTGCGACGGATGGTGTCTGGAATCTGATAGGAACAGTCTTCCTGCTGATCTTCGGTATTTTTGCCGGAATTTTTGTAGGATGTCTGGCGCTTGCTATTGCAGAAATGCTCAATACGATACCTATTTTTGCCAGAAGGATCGGATTTCGACATGGGCTTGGAATAGCAGTTTTAGCGGTGGCGCTTGGCAAGCTGATTGGTAGTCTGATCTACTTTACACAACGGGTGTTTTTGTATGGAGGTTAGCGTAATCCTGCACATAGGCACGGAATAGATTATCTTTTTAAATTTATGAGAGAAAGGGAAAGAGGTATGGCACAGAATAATAAGAATCCTAAGACAATGCAGGAAAAAAAGGAGCAGGAATACAGAGATCATGTGGAGCAGATGACACCGAAATACAGTCTGCCGATTCAGATGATCAAAGCTTTCATAACGGGTGGTATCATATGCCTGCTGGGACAGTTTATCTTGAATTATGCGACGAACAAGATGGGAATTGACAAAGAGACGGCGGCATCGTGGTGTTCCATGTTATTAGTACTAATCAGTGTACTTCTCACAGGATTCAATCTGTACCCGAAGTTAGTGGAATGGGGCGGAGGAGGTGCGCTTGTGCCGATTACGGGATTTGCCAATTCCGTAGCATCTGCTGCGATCGAATATCAGAAAGAAGGACAGGTATTCGGAATCGGATGTAAGATTTTCACGATTGCGGGACCGGTGATTCTGTTTGGCATTGTTACGAGCTGGGGACTTGGGCTGATTTATTGGGTCGGAATATTACTTGGAATCGTATAAGAGAGATCGTGCAGGGAATCGGTGGAATCATTAATAAAAAGAAAGATACTGCTTTGTTATTTTCACGTTATAAGATATAATAGGCAATATTAGGAGAAGACAATGGGGCGTACCGCCCCGGAACGGGGGTAACTATGGAACATGAAATGACGGGAAGACTGACATTGCCGACGGACGTGGATATGGTTGATGAGACAATCCGATTGAAGGAACTGCTTGGAGCGGATGCCTTAAGAGACTGTGACGGTACAAATATGCCACCGGAACTTTTAAGTCAGAATGCGAAGATCTATGCCACTTATTATACTACCAGAAAAGACAATGAATGGGCGATGAAAAATCCGGAAGAAATACAGCAGGAATATCTGATCAGCGACAGAGTGACAGCCAGAGGTGACAGTCTGCGCATAGAATTAATGAAAGGGTTTCACACAGAGCAGCTTAAGGTCAATACGATTGACGATCCTAAGCGGTGGTGGGAAGTGATAGACAGGACGACAGGAGAAGTAGTACCCGTCGATAAATGGGAGTACAATGAAGCGGCGGGAGAAGTAGTGATTCAGACGGTTCCCTATCATCAGTATACGGTCAGTTTTCTTGCTTTTCTCATATGGGACCCTGTACATATGTACAACTTTATTACGAATGACTGGAAAGATGCCCCGCACCAACTTACTTATGATGTCAGACAGCCTAAGACGCAGGTTTATGTGAAGGAGAAGCTGAAAAAATGGTGTGAAGAGAATCCGGATGTGGATGTGGTGCGTTTTACGACGTTTTTCCACCAGTTTACACTTACTTTTGACGATCAGAAGAGAGAGAAGTTCGTGGAATGGTTTGGCTACAGCGCCAGTGTCAGCCCATATATTCTGGAACAATTCGAGAAATGGGCGGGGTATAAGTTCCGTCCGGAATTTATCGTGGATCAGGGCTACCATAATTCCATTTTCAGAGTTCCATCCAAAGAATTTAAGGATTTTATAGAATTTCAGCAGATAGAGGTTTCCAAGCTTGCAAAGGAGATGGTTGATATTGTCCACAGTTACGGCAAGGAGGCCATGATGTTCCTCGGAGATCACTGGATCGGTACGGAACCTTTCGGTAAATATTTTAAGAATATCGGGCTGGATGCGGTAGTCGGTTCTGTCGGCGACGGTGTTACACTGCGCATGATCTCGGATATTCAGGGCGTGAAATATACGGAAGGGAGACTGCTTCCCTATTTCTTCCCTGATGTATTCACGGAGGGCGGCGATCCTATCGGTGAGGCACAGGATAACTGGATGAAAGCAAGAAGGGCAATCTTGCGTTCTCCGCTTGACCGGATTGGGTATGGCGGTTATTTGAAGCTGGCGGATGAGTGGCCGGGATTTATTGACCAGATTCAGAAGGTGGTGGGAGAATTTCGTCAGATACACGAGAATATGCAGGGCACGAAGGCATATACAGCACCTTTTAAGGTTGGTATCTTAAACTGTTGGGGAAATCTGAGAAGATGGATGGCAAATCAGGTGCATCATGCGCTCTGGTATCGTGAAATATATTCTTATGTGGGTGTGATAGAATGTTTGAGCGGGATGCCTATCGATGTAGAGTTTATCACTTTTGACGAGGTGAGAAGCGGGATTGATCCTGATATCAAAGTCATTATCAACGCAGGCGATGCTTATACCTCATGGAGTGGAGCCGGGAACTGGAAGGATGAGCAGGTGGTGTGTGCAATCCGCCGGTTTGTGGATGAAGGCGGCGGTTTCATCGGTGTCGGTGAACCCAGCGCATGTCAATATCAGGGACGTTTTTTCCAGTTAAGCGATGTGCTTGGCGTGGACAGGGAATTAGGGTTTTCCATGAGTACCGATAAGTACAATGAGATGGATAACAGACATTTCATTCTGGAAGATATCGAGGGAGATATCGATTTCGGTGAAGGCAAGAGCCGTATCTATGCGCAGGGAGAGAACTATCAGATTCTGAATATGGACGGGAAATACAGCCGTCTCGTAGTCAACGAGTACGGGAAGGGACGGAGTGTCTATTTTGCAGGGCTTCCCTATTCTCCTCAGAACTGCCGTATACTGTTGCGGGCGATCTACTATGCGGCGCATCAGGAAGAAGAAATGAAGAAGTTCTATGTGACCAATGTGGAGACGGAGCTTGCGGTGTTTGAGAAGACCGGCAGGATTGCGGTGATCAACAATTCTAAAGAATCGAAACAGACGCAGCTCTATGTATACGGTATGTTAAAGGAGAACCTTGACTTGGCGCCTATGGAAATGCGATGGGTGGACTATAGTGTATAATGGAATACCTGCTCACCAAACCACAAATTTTCTGAAAAAATAAATTGAGATATATAAGAAGACAGTTTATAATAAATATATAAATTTAAAATCAGAAAAGGGGGGCGTCGGTTTGTATAATATTATAACGATTGAACGCCGATATGCCAGCGGCGGGAATGAGATTG
>CAMXBD010000046.1 GCA_947179245.1 uncultured Lachnospiraceae bacterium
GGAAATTGAGAAAGCGCCTATATGGTGCAGCGTAGATTTACGGGACGGAAATCATGCGCTGATCGATCCTATGGTTGTGTCAGAGAAAATAGAATTTTTCAATTATCTGATTAAGCTGGGCTTTAAAGAGATTGAAATCGGATTTCCGGCAGCCAGCCAGATAGAATTTGATTTTCTGCGTCAGTTGATCGATCGCAGATTGATTCCTGATGACGTGGTGGTTCAGGTCTTGACACAGTGCCGTGAGGAATTGGTGGAGAGAACTTTTGAGTCCATTCAGGGATGCAAACAGGCAATTGTCCATATTTATAATTCTACTTCGACATTACAGCGTGACGTAGTATTTCATATGAATAAGGAAGAGATCATTAATATCGCCGTAGAAGGAACTAAAATGGTGAAAAAACATGCGGAGAACTTTCCCGGTAAGATTATTCTGGAATATTCTCCGGAAAGCTTTACGGGAACAGAACTGGATTATGCTTTAGAGGTTTGTACGGCAGTTCAGGAAGAATGGGGACCGACGAAAGAGAATCCTATGATTATCAATCTCCCTTCCACAGTGGAGATGAATACGCCGAATGTATATGCAGACCAGATCGAGTGGATGAATACACATTTTAAGAATCGTGAGAGTATTATCTTAAGTGTACATCCGCATAATGACCGGGGTACCGGAGTGGCAAGCGCAGAGCTGGCGCTTCTGGCAGGTGCAGACCGCGTGGAAGGGACACTGTTTGGTAACGGTGAGAGAACGGGTAATGTAGATATTATGAATATTGCATATAACATGTTTTCACAGGGTATTGATCCGAAACTGGCAATTGAGCATGTAAATGAAAGTATCGAAATTTATGAGCGCTGCTGTAAGATTCCGATTCATCCGAGACATCCCTATGCAGGAAAGATGGTGTTTACGGCATTTTCAGGTTCCCATCAGGATGCAATCAACAAAGGCGTTCAGGCGATGAAGGAGCGTGGCAGCGAATTCTGGCAGGTTCCTTATCTGCCGATTGATCCCGCCGATATCGGAAGGGAATATGAACCGATCGTGCGTATCAATTCCCAGTCCGGCAAAGGCGGCGTGGCATTTATCATGGATACTTATTTCGGATTCAAGCTTCCTAAGGGTATGCACAAAGAATTTGCTAACGTGATTCAGAAAGTATCCGAGCAACAGGGTGAGGTATCACCGGAGCAGATCATGGAGAATTTCCGCGAGCAGTATCTGGAGCAGAAAGAGCCGATTCATTTCCGCAAGCTGCGTATGGATGATCTGAGCGGAGAGACGAAAACCCAGTTTGATACGAAGGTTACTGTGGTTTATACGGATGCGGGTGTGGAGAAAGTATTTGAAGCAGTCGGCAACGGTCCTATTGATGCGGCGAAACGAGGACTTCAGGAAGAATTGGGAATTGATATCAAGATTCTGGATTATGAAGAGCATGCGTTGCAGAGTGGCTCCAATTCGCAGGCGGCAGCATATATTCATTTGCTGGATGTGGACAGCGGCAGGGTTACTTACGGCGTTGGTGTAAGCTCTAATATTACAAGAGCATCCGTAAGAGCTATTTTCTCTGCGGTCAACAGACTGGAACTCGGACAATAGTGCGGAAAGTACTTTTAAAATTCATATCGAGGGAATTTTGCTAAGCAGTACTAAATTTTGCACTGGCTTTGAATGGTAAAAGAAAGGGGTGTGCATATGGAACAGTTGGAACAGCTTCGCAAATGGGTGAAGGAAAGCAATAATATCGTGTTCTTTGGTGGTGCGGGGGTGTCTACCGAGAGCGGTATTCCTGATTTCAGAAGTGTGGACGGACTGTATCATCAACAGTACGATTATCCGCCAGAGACGATTTTGAGCCATACATTTTACAGGCAGAAGACGGATGAATTTTATCGCTTTTACCGCGCTAAAATGCTGTGCCTTGGTGCGAAACCGAATGCGGCGCATTTGAAACTGGCACAGTGGGAGCAGGAAGGTAAACTGAAGGCGGTGGTCACGCAGAATATCGACGGACTGCATCAGGCGGCGGGAAGTAAGGTAGTACTGGAACTGCACGGTTCTGTACTGCGTAACTACTGTGAAAAATGCGGGAAGTTCTATGATGTGGAGTACATCGTAAACTCAGAAGGAGTACCCGGATGTGAATGTGGCGGAAGCATCAAACCGGATGTCGTGCTGTATGAGGAAGGACTCGACCAGAAGACACTCTCTGACGCGGTACGCTATATCAGCGAGGCGGATGTATTGATTGTGGGCGGCACTTCGCTGGCGGTATATCCGGCAGCGGGACTCCTAGACTATTATAATGGCAGTAAACTGGTGTTGGTCAATAAGACACCTACGCCGAGAGATTCTATTGCGGATCTGATTGTGCAGGGAAGTATCGGGGAAATCTTCTCGCAGTTGGACTAGAGCGGATAATTTCAGTATGGACAGCGATGAATGAAAAGCATGGAGACAGGTATGGATATTCAGGTGGGAGATATTTTGAAACTGAAGAAACAGCATCCTTGTGGCTCTAAAGATTGGGAAGTACTCCGCGTTGGGGCGGATTTCCGTCTGAAATGCATGGGGTGCGGGCACCAGATCATGATAGCACGCAGGCAGGTGGAGAAAAACGTGAAGAGCGTTTCAAAAAAATAACTTGCAGTTTGCAGGTGGCTATGGTATGATAAATAACCGTGATATACTAATTATGACTGTAAAGTCAATCATCCTTGCTCCTTTCTAAGAGAGGGGCCAGAGACCAAAAGGAGGAAAAGAAGCATGAACAAATACGAATTAGCCGTTGTTGTTAGTGCAAAAATCGAAGATGACGAGAGAGCCGCTACTTTAGAGAAGGCTAAGGCTCTGGTAGAAAGATTCGGTGGACAGATTACTAATGTTGATGACTGGGGTAAGAAGAAATTAGCTTACGAAGTACAGAAAATGAAGGAAGCTTATTACTATTTCATCCAGTTTGATGCTGAGAGTAATGTTCCGGCTGAGATTGAGAGCCGTATCCGCATTATGGACAACGTCATCAGATACCTGTGCGTAAGACAAGACGAGAAATAGAAAGAGGTATTTATGAACAAAGTAATACTTATGGGGCGTTTGACCAGAGATCCCGAAGTGAGATACTCTCAGGGTGAGAACGCTACGGCAGTAGCAAGATACACATTGGCGGTAGACCGTAGATTTAATCGTAATAATGATGAGCAGACAGCAGATTTTATAGGTTGCGTTGCTTTTGGCAGAGCAGGAGAGTTTGCGGAGAAATATTTCCATAAGGGAACTAAGATTGCAATCACGGGACGTATTCAGACAGGCAGCTATACCAATAAGGATGGCGTCAAAGTGTATACAACAGATATCGTAGTAGAAGAACAGGAATTTGCAGAGAGCAAGAACAGTGCCGGAAACGGCGACGGGGGATTCGCTCCTGCGAGCAGACCTGCACCGGCAGCAGCCGGCGATGGTTTTATGAATATTCCTGACGGAATCGACGAGGAACTGCCGTTCAACTAATTGTTTGATTTTAGAAGGAGGCAATGACCATGGCATTTAATAAAACAGATAAGCCGGATTTCCCTAAGAAAAAGGGTGGAATGCGCAGAAGAAAAAAAGTATGTGTGTTCTGTGGTAAAGATAATGTAATCGATTATAAGGATACAAACAAATTGAAAAGATATGTATCTGAAAGAGGTAAGATTCTTCCCAGAAGAATCACAGGCAACTGTGCAAAGCATCAGCGTGCTTTAACAGCAGCGATTAAGCGTGCAAGACACGTAGCGCTTATGCCGTATGTACAGGATTAATATTTGATATGATAAGAAGGTCAATCACCTGCTGGGTGGTTGACCTTTTTGAGTGCCACAATATCTTGAAGCGGGCAGGGAAAAAATACCAACATATTGTAGTATATAAATATCCAAAAAAACGTTTGAAAGAATAGTACAATTCCTGTATAATATAAAGCACAAAACAATTCACACTCAAAGATTACAAAATTTAGGGATGATAGTGTTATGAATAACGGCACAGCAATCCCTGTAAGGAGGAATGACAGAAATGAAGACTTTAAAAAAATGCATTGCATTCGTGCTTGCTGCAGGTCTGATGTTATCTGCGATGACGGTATTTGCATCGGACGAAGAGATGACGGATGAAAACCCCAGCGTACAATCACCGTGCCCACCAGCGTATGATTATGTTACCAGCGGCGATAAGACGAATATTTCCCCGTCGGGTGACGGTACCTATTGCTACATCGGGAATATAGCGCCTAATAGTGGTAATTCAGAAATAGCACCTCAAAACGGTGATATCTGGATAGATACCGCAAATGGACTCCGCTGTGTATGGGTCGAGAGTGGATGCAATAGTGGATGGGTAATAGATTACGGTGACAATTTCACTCCGGAAGCAGGAACAGCAGCATCTCCGACACAGACATCAGCAGCAGCGGCGGCACAGGGAGCAGCGGCACAGAGCGCAGTCGATGAAGGCGGCTTTGTAAATGCAGTTGATATGTATAGTGCAGCCGAGAAAGGAATGTCTGCAGGCGAGTACTATAATAATGTGGTGACAAGCACTCCCGGTATCGAGAATGCAATCACAGTAGGACAGGGTGGTAATTTGGTTGTGAATGGCATGGAAACCAACATGTCAGCGACCATTTCCAAGGTTAACAACCGCGCATATGTAGATTCTGTTCGTATTGAGCAGGAAGGAAGGCTTCTGAATGTTGTTGATGTTCAGTATCCTGCAGTAGAGGCAACGATCAATTTCTATACGCCCGGTATTACAGGCGAAATGGATATCGTGGCTTTGCAATACAATTCAGGTGTGTGGGTAAATGTAGAAGTAGCGGAAGTCAGAGCAGATCATGTAGTCCTGAACATGAAGGGCAACGGAGTTGTTGCTTTTATCGCGAAATAAGTAATCTATTATATCGTAAGGTAAAGAGAATAATTATATGAGTGTGGGGAAGCCATTGCCGTATGACTGCGGCAGTGGCTTTTTTTAGGCGGAAGTGCCTGTTGAACCCCAACATCATGTCATTTTCCGACGAAAAAAGTCTATATATTGGAGTAGCACGAATTTGCAAAAAATGCTATACTTATGATGGTATACAGCCATATGATTAGAAAACACAGATGATTTATAATTTGAATTTATGCGCCACGGAATAAATGAAGAGATGAAATTATGATGAAAAACAGTGTTAAATTAAAGGGAAGATTGAAGTCTTATCTACAGTCTTCTTTATATCTGGGATTTCTGTTGATCGCTGTGGATGTCCTGATGTATATGATTGGAGACTATAGAGCAGGATTGATACTCAGTGGATTTATTATATTCTATATTGCCATCATTCTGTCCATGATGTTCTATAACAAACCGATCATTATGAATGAGCTGGTTAGTTTTGCGACCCAGTACGGGCAGATTCAGAGAAGGTTGTTGAGGGATCTGGAGCTTCCGCATGCTTTGCTGGATGATAACGGCAAGATTATATGGACGAACATTGCTTTTGAGAGAATGGTGCATCAGGATAAGGGGTATCGTAAATCTATTACCTCGCTATTTCCATCTATCACTAAGGACAAGCTGCCGGGTGTGAATGAAGAAGATGAAGTAGAGTTTGATGTAGAATATGAGTCCGGCAATTACATTGCGAAGATGAAGAAGATCTCTTTGAAAGAGATGGCAGAGAATAGTGATATCATCGAGGCGAAGGGATATGACGGCTATCTGGTCGCTTTATACCTGTTCGATGAGACAGCATTAAAAATTGCGTTGAAAGAGGTGGACGATCAATCTTTGGCTGTATCGCTGATCTATCTGGATAATTATGAAGAGGCGCTGGAGAGCGTAGAAGAAGTCAGACGTTCGCTGTTGATTGCATTGATAGACCGTAAAGTGAATAAGTATATTGCTTCCCTTGACGGTATTTGCAAGAAGCTGGAGAAAGATAAATATTTTGTCATTATGCGCAAGGAAGCGGCTATGCAGCTTCAGGAGAGCCGTTTTGACCTGCTCGAAGATGTGAAGACTGTTAATATCGGTAATGAGATGGCAGTAACGATCAGCATCGGCATGGGACTGGATGGGCTGAGCTATACGCAGAATTATGAGTTTGCACGCAACGCGATAGATATCGCGCTTGGCCGTGGCGGTGATCAGGCGGTAGTGAAAATGCCTGAAAATGTTACTTATTATGGCGGAAAGAGCCAGCAGGTGGAGAAAAGCACCCGTGTCAAAGCGCGGGTTAAGGCACACGCACTTAAGGAAATTATTTCTGTCAAAGATGAAATATATGTTATGGGACACCGAATGGGTGATGTGGACAGTTTCGGTGCATCTGTAGGAATTTACAGGATTGCAGAGGTTCTGGATAAGAAAGCGCATATAGTCCTGAATGATGTAACAGCATCCATGCAGCCTATGGTAGAGATGTTCAGGGATAGTGACGAGTATGCTGAGGATATGATTATCAGCAATGCACAGGCAATCGATATGATAGGAAGTAATGCAGTACTCGTTGTGGTGGATGTGAATAAGCCGAGTATTACGGAATGTCCGGAATTATTGAAACGGTGTAAGTCCATAGTCGTGCTGGATCATCACAGGCAGGGATCTGAAGTGATAGAGAACGCGACGTTATCGTATATTGAGGCGTATGCATCTTCAGCCTGTGAAATGGTATCTGAGATCCTGCAGTATATTAGTGATAATCTGAAACTGCGGCCGGAAGAAGCAGATTGTATGTATTCTGGAATTATGATTGATACTAATAATTTTATGACGAAGACAGGTGTCCGGACTTTCGAGGCGGCGGCATTTTTGCGGAGAAACGGTGCGGATGTGACACGCGTCAGGAAATTGTTCAGGGACGATGCGGCAGAGTATAAAGCGAAAGCGGATGCAGTCAGTCAGGCGGAGATATACAGGCAGGCTTATGCAATATCTGTGTGTACAGGTGATGATGTGGCAAGTCCTACGGTAGTAGGAGCGCAGGCGGCGAATGAGCTGCTGAATATTAAAGGGATTAAGGCAAGCTTTATTCTGACACCGTATAACGGAATTATCTATATCAGTGCGCGTTCCATCGATGAGGTGAACGTGCAGGTGATCATGGAACGAATGGGCGGAGGCGGACATCTAAATATTGCGGGGGCCCAGATAGAAAACGGTTCACTGGAAGAGGGAATTGTGACAATCAAGAGAACTTTGGATACAATGATAGCAGAAGGTGAACTGGAAGGATAAACGTCTGCATATGCGCAGAGGAAGCGAGGAACCGATATGAAAGTAATTTTGTTAGAGGATGTTAAATCGCTGGGTAAAAAAGGCGAGATTGTAAATGTGAGTGACGGATACGCCAGAAACTATGTGCTTCCCAAGAAGCTTGGATTGGAAGCAAATTCGGCAAATATGAATGATCTGAAATTACAGAAAGCAAATGCGGACAAAGTAGCGCAGGAGCAGCTTGAGGCAGCGCAGGAACTTGCCAAAGTGTTAGAGACGAAGGAAGTGGTCCTTAAGATGAAATCCGGTGAGGGAGGCAGGGCTTTCGGATCTGTTTCATCTAAAGAGATTGCAGCAGCGGCGAAGACACAATGCGGACTGGAACTGGACAAGAAGAAGATTCAGTTACCGGAGGCAATCAAGGCGCTTGGAGCCTATGAGGTAAATATCAAGCTTCATCCCAAGGTAATGGGAAAACTGAAGGTGAAAGTGGTCGAAGAGCAGTAGGGGCAGGTGACGGCATTGGAGGAAGCATTACTCAAAAGAATATTGCCGCACAGCATGGAAGCAGAGCAGTCGGTCATTGGTTCTATGATTATGGACAGGGAGGCAATCGTAGTTGCATCGGAGATCGTTCTTGGAGATGATTTCTATAACAAACAATACGGTGTGCTCTTTGACACTATGGTAGAATTAAACGACGAAGGAAAACCGGTTGACCTTGTTACTTTGCAGGATCGTTTGAAGGAAAAAGATGTGCCGCCGGAGGTGAGCAGCTTAGAATTTATACGTGATCTTATCACAGCGGTTCCTACGTCGGCAAATATAAAATATTATGCAAATATTGTAGCGGAGAAAGCGACGCTTAGAAGACTTATCCGCTTGAACGAAGAAATAGCTAACACCTGTTATGTAGGCAAAGACAGCTTAGAGGATATACTTTCGGATACAGAGAAGAGAGTTTTTGATCTGGTACAGCGAAGAAATGCGGGAGAGTTTGTACCGATCAGGCAGATTGTCATGAATGCCATGGACAATATTGAGAAGGCGTCCCACAATAAGGGCAATGTGACCGGTGTTGCCACAGGATTTCTTGATCTGGATTACAGGACAGCCGGTATGCAGCCCTCTGACCTCATTTTGGTGGCGGCGAGACCTTCCATGGGAAAAACTGCATTTGTTTTGAATATTGCTGAATATGTGGCTTTTAAGCAGGATAAAACAGTGGCTATATTTAGTCTGGAGATGTCAAAGGAACAGTTGGTCAACCGTCTGTTTGCCATGGAGTCGAGAGTAGACTCCCAGCATCTACGTACCGGTAATCTGTCTGACGTGGAATGGGAGAAGCTGATTGAAAGTGCGGGCGTGATCGGGAAATCCAACCTGATTATAGATGATACGCCGGGTATCAGTATCTCGGAGCTTCGTTCTAAGTGTCGTAAGTACAAGCTTGAACATAATCTGGAAATGATTATTATTGACTACTTACAGTTGATGTCTGGAAGTGGTAAATCGACGGACTCCAGACAGCAGGAAATATCCGATATCTCACGTTCCCTTAAGGCTTTGGCGAGAGAACTGCATGTGCCGGTGATTGCGTTGTCACAGCTTAGCCGTGCGGTGGAGCAGAGGCCGGATCACAGGCCTATGTTGTCAGACTTACGTGAGTCTGGCGCAATTGAGCAGGATGCCGACGTGGTTATGTTCATTTACCGCGATGATTACTATAATAAAGATACAGAGAAGAAGGGAATTGCAGAGATTATCATTGCAAAACAGAGAAATGGTCCAATCGGTACCGTGGAACTGGTATGGCTGCCCGACTTCACAAAATTTGCCAATTTACAAAGGTAAATTTTTTACAAAAGTAAATTTTTTACAAAGGTAAATTTTTTACAAAACTAATAACTTACAAAAGAGACAAGCCCAAATGGGGTGAGTCTCTTTTTGCGTATATAAACAGGAAAGGGGAAGCAGATGGACGACAAAACAATCTATTACATATCGGAGGCGGCTAAGAAGGTACAGGTTGAAAATCATGTGCTGCGTTATTGGGAAGAAGAATTACAGCTTCCCATTAAGCGGAATGAAATGGGGCATCGTTATTATACGGAGCAGGACGTAAAGCAGTTACAAGAGATTAAGCTTTTAAAGGAGCAGGGATTGCAGCTAAAGGCGATTCGTACGGTCTTATTTAAAATGCCTGCTGTTTCTGATGGCGAAACAAAGGAACAGCCGATAGCTGAGCCTGTAGAGAGTACACGGAAGAGTGGTGAAAAGGTAGAAAGCGTTAAAGACTGTGTAGTACAGCCAAGTAAATCTGATATGCGGAGGGACAAGCTGATGGATATGGTAAAAGAGCGTGTGGAAGAAAAAACGGAGGAACTGGGTATCAACAAGGCACACAGGTATGTGGTGGCGTTATCAGGTGATACAGATAATGCAGTGGAGCAAAAACGTGATTATGCTGGTACGGAGAAGGACCAAAAGGCAGCAAGGCTGCAGTACTTATTACAGCACATGATAACGGAAGCAGTTAGGTCTGCAAATCGGGAATTGTGTACTGAAGTAAAAGAAAGTATATTGAAGGAATTGGATTATCAGTTCAGGATGCAGGAAGAGAGGGATGATGAGCGTTGGAAAATGGAAGAAGAACACTATCGTAAAATAGATGAGATGATTAGAGAACGGCATAAGCCGAAAGAAAAACTGGGTAGAGGAAGAAAAAAGACATAAAAATAAAGCTGCTCTGAAGCAGCTTTATTTTATATTCTTTGCTTTATTAACCCTGTGAAATAGAACCTGTAGGACAAGCACCTGCGCAGGAACCGCAATCGATACATTTGGATGCATCAATTTCAAATTTACCATCACCCATGCTGATAGCGCCGACAGGACACTGAGCCTCGCAAGCACCACATGATACGCAGCCGTCATTGATTACAAATGCCATGATCTATACCCTCCTTATGTTGTAAGACTATGTGTAATTGATATAATTTTATCAATTGACTATGACTCTATTTTAATATAAAAGAAAGCAATATACAAGAGTTAAGTATCAGATTTTTGCCTATTGATACTTACGCTTTTAACTCTTCGCGGCGTTTACGGATACCGTCCAGAATTACTTGTTTTTTCTCGACTAACTTGTTCTTATCCATGGGCTCTATACCTTCGAGTTTGTAAGCCATGCCCAGCTTCTCATATTTCGGTTTACCCATAGTGTGGTAGGGAAGAGCATCTAAAGCTTTCAAGTTACTTAAGCCGCCGATAAAGTAGCCAAGCTGATACAGATATTTATCATCGTCCGTAATGCCCGGAACAATAACATGACGAATCCACACATCTACATGTTTTTCGTCTAAGTATTCTGCAAACGCGAGGATACCGTCGTTGGGCTGCGAAGTCAGCTCTTTGTGTTTTTCCGGATCAATATGTTTGATATCCAGCATAACGAGGTCTGTCAGAGTCATCAGTTTATCCAGCTTAGCAAGCCATTCCGGATTGGCATTCTTTTTATAAGCAATGCCGGAGCTATCAATACATGTATGCACATTGTTCGCCTTGGCAATCGTGAACAGGTCGATCAGAAAATCCACCTGCATCAATGGCTCACCTCCGGTGACAGTGATGCCGCCACCTTTATAAAATGCTTCATTACGCTTATACTGTTCAAAAATATATTCCGGTTCCATCAATGTGCCGCCGTTCATCTCCCATGTATCAGGATTATGACAGTAGGCGCAACGCATAGGACAGCCCTGTACAAAGACTACAAAACGTGTTCCGGGGCCATCTACCGTGCCGAAACTTTCTAAAGAGTGAATTCTTCCCTGCATATAGCATAACCTTCTTTCTATCGTGTTCTGTAAGTTATAGTATAACCCGTATATAAGGAAAAAACCAGTGCTTTCATGTGTTTTTCCATAAACATCATGTAACCTTATATAATAATTAAGAGGCTGACCGGATATCCGATCAGCCTCTTTGGTATTAAACTTGACTTTGTTCGTTACTCGCGTAAATTATACTGACTCATGGAATGTACGAGAGATAACATCTGCCTGCTGTTCCGGTGTCAATTTAATGAAGTTTACTGCATAACCGGATACACGGATTGTCAACTGAGGATAGTTCTCAGGATGCTTCTGAGCATCAAGTAAAGTATCTCTGTTAAGTACATTTACGTTAAGGTGATGACCACCTTTAGTTGCATAACCATCTAATAAAGAAACTAAGTTATCTACCTGAGCATTTGCTGCTGCCATTATTTTGTCCTCCTTGTGATTGATATATTTTGGTTCTGTTCCGAGTTCGCAAAGCGAATCTCGTAAACGAGCTACGCTCGTTTTGTTATTTATAATCATCCAGACCCTCATGGAGAGTCGGGACACTGCAAGCCAACGGGGTACGGGAGCAATCCGTGCACCCCATTGTCTGTACATTGACGTAAATTCCTTCGGAACCAGCGTCTGGAGAATTACCTTGTAATTCTTCGGTTTTAGAGTTATCAGCTTTATCATCGACGTCTACATTCACATGTCCGACACCCTGTGCCATACCGGAATCCATCATCTTGACAAAGTCTTCAATCATCTGATTATTATCCATATATTTTTCCTCCTTAGATATCTTTGGAAAAAAATCTGTCATATATGGATTTTTTTCCGATTTCAGCTTTTGCTGAAATCAAATTCCGCTTTTGCTGAAATCATCTTATTTATTCAGATCTACTTCGATATCACCTGCAAATACCTGATCTTCTTTACCAAGAGCGCCCGGAATGATGGTGAAGGTATTGGAGATACCATCCTGTGCATCATTGAACGGCAGTTTGGATACAGAAGATAAGGAAGCTACTGCACCGTGAGTATCACGTCCGTGCATCGGGTTAGCACCCGGAGCAAAAGGCTGACCTTTCTTACGTCCGTCAGGTGTGTTACCTGTAGCCTTACCGTAAGTTACATTAGATGTAATAGTAAGGATAGAGGTTGTAGGAACACCATTTCTGTAGGTGTGATGTCTTCTGATAGCTGTCATGAACTTGTGAACGATTTCCTGAGCGATCTCGTCTACGCGGTCATCGTCGTTTCCGTATTTAGGGAAATCACCAGTTGTCTTAAAGTCAACAATGATGCCATCCTCATCTCTGATCGGCTCAACCTTAGCATACTTGATAGCAGATAAGGAGTCAGCTACGATGGAGAGACCTGCAACACCTGTTGCAAAGTAACGCTTAACATCTCTGTCATGAAGAGCCATTTCTGCTCTCTCATAGCAGTATTTGTCATGCATATAGTGGATAATGTTCAGTGTATTTACATACACATCTGCCTGCCACTCTAACATATCGATGAATTTATCCATAACATCATCGTAATCCAGTACATCGCCAACAACAGGACGATACTTAGGACCAACCTGTTTCTTGGTAACTTCGTCAACACCACCATTTAATGCATATAACAGACACTTAGCAACATTAGCACGTGCGCCGAAGAACTGCATTTCTTTACCGATTACCATGGAAGATACACAGCATGCGATACCGTAGTCATCACCGTGAGTTACTCTCATAAGATCATCGTTCTCATACTGGATGGAAGAAGTCTGGATGGACATCTTAGCACAGTATTTTTTCCAAGATTCAGGAAGTCTTGTAGACCAGAGAACTGTCAGGTTCGGCTCAGGAGAAGGTCCTAAGTTGGTCAATGTGTGCAGATAACGGAAGCTCATCTTTGTTACCATCGGACGACCGTCAACACCAACACCGCCGAGGGACTCTGTTACCCATACCGGATCGCCTGCGAAAATCTGGTTGTATTCAGGTGTACGCGCGAATTTGATCAATCTTAACTTCATAATGAAGTGATCAACGAACTCCTGAATCTCCTGCTCGGTAAAAGTACCGTTAGCAAGGTCACGCTCTGCATATACATCAAGGAATGTAGATGTACGTCCAAGAGACATTGCAGCACCGTTCTGCTCTTTAACGGAGCACAGATATCCGAAATATGTCCACTGGATAGCTTCTTTTACATTAGAAGCAGGTTTGGAAATATCGCAGCCATAGGAAGCAGCCATCTCTTTCATCAGCTTAAGAGCTACCATCTGTTCGGAAAGTTCTTCACGAAGACGAATAACATCATCTGTCATAACACGTCCTGTGGAATCTTTCTGTGCCTGTTTGTCCTCGATCAGTCTGTCGATACCATACAGAGCAACACGTCTGTAGTCGCCGATGATACGTCCACGTCCGTATGCATCCGGAAGACCTGTAATAATATGAGAAGAACGGCAAGCTCTCATCTCTGCATTATATGCATCGAAACAACCTGCGTTGTGTGTCTTTCTGTGTGTGGAGAAGAACTCGCTGATCTCAGGATCAACTTCGTAACCGTTGTCGGTACATGCCTTCTCTGCCATTCTGATACCGCCGTAAGGCTGTAAGGAACGTTTGAAAGGCTTATCTGTCTGGAAACCTACGATTGTCTCTTTGCTCTTGTCTAAATAGCCGGGACCATGGGATGTAATAGTAGATACAACTTTGGTATCCATATCAAGTACACCGCCTGCCTCACGTTCCTGCTTCTGTAAGTCAAGAACCTGTGCCCATAAGTCTTTTGTGTTCTGTGTAGGTTCTGCCAAAAAGGACTCGTCACCGTCATACGGATGATAGTTTCTCTGGATGAAGTCACGAACGTTAACTTCTTTGTCCCATTTGCCGCCTACAAAATCTTTCCATTCTGGTCTCATTTTGAAATAGCCTCCTATCAATTATTATTTTGTTAAATTTTTGACATTTTTAATGAAATGCCTAAAAATGCTTATCCAGTACACATATTATATGTTATAGCAAGCGGAAGAGTCAAGTCGGGCTTTGTACTTTTTCTCATACAAATGGCATGTTTTTATAAAAATTTTGTGAAAATTGTATGTAAAAAATTCCAGATACAACATATAGGAAAATATTGGGGAATATGACTTGCGGGAATCCTTTTTTCAGATTATACTGTTAAGGCATAATGACATGTAGGATAATACATGTACATGTCGGAAATGCTAAATAAAAAATTAATTCCGCGGTGAACTGTTGTATTATGGCAGAAAGAAAACAATAGTGCATCAAGGATGAATGAATGGAGGTATATTATGGCAGATATCACAAAGGATACAACAATAGGCGAGGCGCTGAGAACCAATCCGAACATTGCGCCAGTACTCATGGAAATCGGCATGCACTGTCTCGGCTGTCCTTCAGCACAGGGAGAGACGCTGGAAGAAGCGGCTATGGTACACGGCATTGCAGTGGATGACCTGATGGCGAAGATTGCAGCGGTATAGTTTATTAGCATAGTTTTATAAGAGTTACGGTAGGGTATAGGCACTTTTATTGTGCCTATACCTTTATTTGGGTAACACTGGCATATCAAAATATCAATTATAATTTTAAATACATTTACATACCGGAGGTTTTTTGTTATGAAAATTAAGATGAAAATGATTATCTGTTTTTCAGCAATCTGCATCGGGTGTATGCTGATCGCTATGTTAAGTGTTCTGACAATGACGCGGCGCCGTTTTGATTCAATGAACGATACGCAGGCAAAAACAGCGGCAAATTTTTACGCGTCAGAAATCGAAACATGGCTTGAGCGAAAAACTGGCAGTGTAGATGCAGCAGTGGCATATATGGAATCGCTGAATGAGATAGATAGTGATGCCGTGGTTGATTACTTGGAAATGCTGATAAAAATGAACGAGGGAACGACGGATGTGTTTGCGGCATTTACTGATGGTACTTTTTTGGATGGAAGCAGGCTGGATTTGGGGGACGACTGGGATTATACAGGATTCCCATGGTATACGGAGGCGCTGGCTGTTGATAAGAAAGTTTTGTGTACGCCATATATGGACGGACAGATGGTAGTTCCGGTTTCCAAGCAGTTTACCTGTAAAAATGGTTCGGTGGGCGTAATTGGTATGAGCCTGCAGTTAGGGACATTGTTTGAGGCAGTCAATGAAGTTGCGGACAGTTCTGACGGCAGCTATGTATTTATGTTAGACAATGATGGACTGATTCTGATGCATAAGAATAGTGAATTTATGCCCTCCAGTGAGAAAATGAGCGCAGTGAGTGATGTGCTGGGCGGGGCATATGCTGTATCACTCAGCGATCCATCGGTTCCTGTTGAAGACTATGATGGCGTAAAGCGGTATTTGATGGAAGTCCCAAATAGTCTGGGGAGTGTCGTTGTCGCTACACCAGTATCTGTTTATAATGAAGAAACTACACGGCTGATAATTAATTTTGTTATTATGATAATGCTTGCAGCAGTGATTTCAGCGGTGGTAGTAGCTGTATACAGCGGCAGCATCATCAGACCGATTATAGGAATGCAGAATGAGGTTACACAGTTGCGTGAATTGCGGCTGCAGATGAATGGCAATGTGGAAACTGTACACGGGCGCAGGGATGAGATAGGTGTCATGGAGCAGTCAATTCAGGAATTGCGTGGCCGGTTGAATCAGATTGTACAGCAGATGATTAAGGCATCCGATACTCTGAAGGGGCAGTTCGACAATGTGCGCAGTGCAGTAAAGAGTTCGGCATCAGATAATTATTCTATAAAAGGGACGCTTGGACAGATTGTTGCAGCGATTGATGATGTTGCACAGCAGACCCAGCAGGCTAATGAGAACCTTACCGAGTTTGCAGATGATCTTTCAAACGTTGCAAACCGTATGGAACGTATGAATGAGGTGGCAGTATCAGCAGTCAGTCAGTGCCGTGACGGCATGAATACGGTAGAACTTCTTTCGAGGAAGATTGACCAGAGCCGTGAATTGCAGAATGCTACATGTGAGACAGCCAATGTTTTGTCGCAGAAATCGGTTTCGATCAACGGAATCAGCAAGACTATCGGGGAGATTGCGAGTCAGACCTCCCTGCTGGCGTTGAATGCATCAATTGAGGCGGCGAGAGCGGGAGCAGAGGGAAGAGGTTTTATGGTAGTAGCTGAGGAAATAGGCGCGCTTGCGGCACAGACTGCATCCGCAACGGGCGATATCAACCAAATTATTACAGAGATCCAGCATGGGATTAAGAATGTCGGCATTCAGATTGGACAGATTCAGGACAATACCGTAGATTGCATCGGTACTATGGAAGAGACGCAGGGAGCATTCCGGAAAATCAGCGAGAACATTTCTGGCATGGGAAATGATATTAATGAACTTGAAGAGGCAGTGGATAACCTGAATCGTAATAAGGACGGCATAGTTGATAAGTTCTGTAGTATCTCCAGCGAGACACAAGAGCTGACCGCTGCCAGTCAGGAAGTCGATGGACGGGTGGAGAGTCAGAATGTTGAAATGGAGCGTATCAACGGCTCTATGACGGAATTGCATGAAGTGGTAAAACATTTGAATGACATTATTGACGAGTTTCATGTGTAGTCAGGGAAAAACATTTTACATAAAAAGACTCCGGACAGTATTGCTGCCCAGAGTCTTTGAAAGTGTAATTCAAAATTTAAATCTGTGCCAGCGATTCGATCGCATGGTCTTTGATCAGAGGTTCATAATGCTCTTCCAGATAGGCTTTGGCAGAGAGGGCTGCTTTTTCCGGTCTGCCATATTCTGAGATCAGGTTGCAGATACGGTTAAAATCAGAAGCGCTCTGTTTATCAGCATTGACTAAAAGCAGATAACTGCCGGCTGCTTCATCCTTATACAAAGTATTCATTCCCTTGTATGAAGCGGCAGCTACATGTGCCAGCCTTGTCACATCGTGCAGAGTGGCAAACGAGAAGAGCCGGCTGGAAGGCTGGGCGGGAGAGTTTTCTTTGACAGCGGTACGCTGCGTGGATTCCCCGGAGGCAGAGAGGGCTGACTTAGCCGATATCTCCGAAGTACCTGAACCGCTCATCTTGCGAAGCATATTCAGCACTTCGTCGTCTCCGTCGGAAAAAACATCTGCCAGATCATCAGAATCTTCATCGTAACTGTCATCTTCATGGACTGACGGTGCGAATTTGGAAAAACGTGTATCTAATTCTTCGGGATCTTCTACTTTGGTAATAATTAGCACAATACATTCGGAACTCAGCGGGATCGCTTCGATCATAAGAGGAATATCTTCCGCCTCGAAACCACATTCAAAGGCGGCCTGACGCATCATGTCGCGAAACAGGCTTTTGGCCTTCTCCGTACCGTAGGCGAGTTCGCTGATCTTTAATTCACGGTTTGCCAGATCTTCTCTTGTGAGAGTACAGCGAATCTGATGTTCATTTACTTTTTCTATTTTCATTGATGTTCACATCCTTTTTAGTCATATTCAAGTCAAAATATCTATAACTGCTATATGATACAAGTATCTTATACTTTACGCCAATTTTAGTCAATAGTGTGCATAAAGTGTTTAAAAAATTTTAAGAATTTTAGAATTTACTTGCTTTTTTGTCAGATTATGGCTATAATCGTACTACAAGATGTCTCCGATAGTCGGCAGCGGAAGGAGGCAGCGTGCGTAAATTTCATAAATAACATCTTTTTCTCCGAAACAGGGAATGTGCGACGGGGAGAGTCTTATAGGCAGTGTGCCTGATCATAGACCATATCTTACTTCTTTCTATATTTCACAATTATAATTCACAGGGAATGAGTAGGTTATACAGTTATTTTTCTATTTTTGCATGTCGGGGATATCTTTAGGATATTTAGCATCTTATATATCATATGCCGTTAGTATATCACAATACTCTTTTTGGCAGACTAAATTTAGGATGAAATCGGTCAGAACGTAAAAACATATGAAAATCATATGTGATAAAATTAAATTTTATGCACAGAACTGCAGATATCAGGAAGTTCCCGCTTCATGTGCACTGTGCAGAACCGTCACCGATGGTGTGAGAAAATAAGGTGCAGTTTTTGAGGATTTGACAGATTTTGTATAGGGAATTACAAAGAAATATATTTTTCCTGCCGAAAAATGTCAAAATAATAATGACTGAAAGGAAATAGTTTGCTATAATGGGGACGGTCAGAAAGGAGCTGGATACATGAAAAAAATGATGCCGGTACTAATCGCGATCGTCCTTATTATCGTGGTTGCAGCAGCAGGCTTTGGAGCCAAAATAGCGGAGAGATATTCATATTCTAAGGAACGGGCGGATCTGACGGAATATTTCGGAATAATGGGTGACGATGATGTACCTGTTATTTTGCAGGATGAGCAGATCGAGGAACATGCTAAATTATGGGATAACACATGTTATTTTGATTTTGCTACGGTGCATAAGTATTTTAATGATAGATTTTATGAGGATAAGAAGGAAAGTCTTCTGCTATACACATTGCCGGATGCTATTGTCAGCGTGCCGATAGGTTCGACGACGGTGTCAGTTGGAGGCAGTGAAGGCAGCAGGGATTATGTGATTGCCAGATATGAGGGGGAAACCCTGTATGTGGCAGCAGATTTTGTAAAAGAATACTCGAACTTCTCATATACATTGTATACGGAACCGAATCATATGCAGGTTTACACACAGTGGGATGAGCGGCAGGTAGCGACAATTACCAAAGATACGCAGGTACGTTATCAGGGAGGTATAAAGAGCGATATTCTGACGGACGCAGCCGAGGGAGACAGAGTCACCATACTCGAAAAGATGGAGACATGGACGAAGGTGAAGACAGCGGACGCTTTCATCGGATATGTGGAGAATAAGAGACTGAGCGAACAGTTTGTAGAGATACCGACACCTGTAACTGATTATGTTGAACCGGTATACGAATCAAACACGCGTGATCATAAGATCAATCTTGCATGGCATGCAGTAGCGGGCACAGCAGGTAATGATACGCTTTCGGAAGTCATGTCACAGACTAAGAGCATCAATGTGATATCGCCTACATGGTTTGCTTTAAGCGATAACGCTGGTAATTTTACAAATTATGCGACAATGGACTATGTGACGCAGGCGCATAATATGGGACTGGAAGTCTGGGGGCTGGTGGATAATTTTAACAATGAAGGTATAGATACCTATGAAGTTCTTGCGGGGACAAGCACCAGAACGTATCTGATTAACGGGTTAATCGAGGCGGCATTGCAGTATGAGCTGGACGGAATTAATGTTGACTTTGAGAATATCAGTCTGGATGCCGGGGAACCTTTTATAGAATTTATCAGAGAACTGTCAATTCCTTGCAGGCAGCATGGAATCGTGCTGTCGGTCGATAACTATGTGCCGATGGGATACACCAGCCATTATAATAGGAAAGAGCAGGGTATTGTAGCGGATTATGTTATTATCATGGGATATGACGAGCACCATAGAGGCAGCGAGACGGCAGGTTCTGTCGCATCGATTGATTTTGTGGAAAAAGGCATTGCGGATACGGTAGCGGAAGTCCCAGCCAATAAGGTTATCAATGCAATTCCTTTCTATACGAGAATATGGGAGACAAAAGGCACTACGGTGGAGAGTCAGGCGGTGGGTATGGAACTGGCACAGCAGTATATTTCCGATCATGGCATTGATATTTCATGGAATGAAGAGACATGCCAGAATTATGGTGAATATCAGTCGGGTGACAGTTACTATCAGGTTTGGCTGGAGGATGCGGATTCAATTCGTGTGAAGCTGAATATCATGAGTAAATACGGAATCGCAGGTGTGGCAGAGTGGAAACTTGGTTTTGAGGTGCCCTCCATCTGGAATGTGATTGAGGAATATATGAACCAACCGTAATGATTGGCAGTGCGACAGCATTTTTCGGAAGACTTCTTCATATGCATTTATTAAGAGGCAGTGAAGTTAGGAATGGGATATGAAGATAAAGAAGCCGGAAAATTACGAAAAACTCTTCAGAACAGTGCTGTTTGCATTGATGCTTGTGGCTGTTTGCTTTATCGTACGGGGTGGCAGCCAAGTGGTGTCGTCAGTGTCTTCAGGAGAAGTGGAGACGCAGAATAAACTTCCCTGTGTGGTGATTGACGCGGGCCACGGCGGGGCAGATCCGGGCAAAGTCAGCGTAGATGGAAGCTTAGAGAAGGATATCAATCTTCAGATTGCATTAAAATTGCAGAATTTTCTGCAGATGCAGGATGTAGATGTTATACTAACCAGAGAATCAGATTCAGGACTGTATGACGAGAATGCTTCCAATAAGAAGGTTCAGGATATGAAGAACCGGGTGTCGATCATTGAGGAACGTCAGCCGGCGTTGACAGTCAGCATACATCAAAACAGCTATCATGAAGAATATGTGCACGGCGCACAGGCATTTTACTATGCGAACAGTGAAAAGAGCAAGGAGCTGGCGGAGCGGATACAACATGTTATGATGCTGGAACTGGATAGAGACAATGCGAGACAGGCAAAGGCAAATGACAGCTATTATCTGCTCAAGAAGACATCCACGCCGATCGTTATTGTGGAGTGCGGTTTCCTTTCAAACTATGAGGAAGCACAGAAATTATCATCAGAACTTTATCAGGAAAAGGTGGCATGGGCGATACATATGGCGATCATGCAATATCTGAACGGTATTTCAGAATAAAGAAGGATAGAAACATGGAGACGAAGCTGGTCCGAATGGATGATGAACATATCGATACGGTACTTATACAAGAGGCTGGAAATATCATCAAAGAGGGCGGATTAGTGGCATTTCCCACAGAGACAGTGTATGGCTTAGGCGGTGATGCCCTGAATCCGCGCTCTTCCGAGAAGATTTACCGGGCAAAAGGAAGACCTTCTGACAATCCGCTGATTGTCCATATTGCAGAGATGGCTGATCTGGATGCAGTCGTGCGTGATGTACCGGAGAGTGCGAAGAAGCTTGCTGAGGCATTCTGGCCGGGACCACTTACAATGATATTATATAAATCCGACATTGTTCCTTATGAGACGACAGGAGGACTTGATACCGTGGCTGTGCGTATGCCGGTACACCGCGTGGCAAGGGAACTGATCCGGGCGGCGGGCGGCTATGTGGCGGCACCCAGTGCAAATCGTTCCGGGCGGCCGAGCCCGACAGTGGCAAAATATGTGACGGAAGATATGGATGGAAGGATCGAGATGATCATAGATGGCGGAGATGTGGAGATCGGACTGGAATCCACGATTGTAGATCTGACGGCAGAGGAGCCGGTCATCTTGCGTCCGGGCTATATCACAAAGCAGATGCTTGAACAGATTCTGCATGAAGTAGGGGAAGACTGCACGATGATGCGTGATGATTCCGGACAGGCGCCCAAGGCACCGGGAATGAAATACCGGCATTACGCACCCAAAGGTGATCTGACAATCGTAGCAGGAGATACCAAACGTGTGATAGAATACATCAACACCCAGACCTTATCTTACAGAACAAACAATAAAAAAACAGGCGTTATCGGAACCGACGCAAGTGTGTCGTTATATCATGCCGATGTATGCAAAAGCGTAGGCAATCCAGATGATGAAAACATGATCGCGAGAACACTATATCGAATCTTAAGAGAATTCGACGACGAACATGTAGAAATCATCTACGCAGAGTCCTTCGACACCTCCGGCATCGGACAAGCAATCATGAACCGCTTACTAAAAGCCGCCGGACATAAAGTAGTCCATGTGTAGTCTATAGTAATGTGCCAGCTCAGAGGGGCGTCAATATCTTAAGGAGCCCCTCGGAAAGCGTCGGCACTTAGCGAAGTTTTTCATGAGCTTAGTGCCCGTTACGCTTGAGGTGGAGCGGAAGCGTGGCGACGAAGATATTGACGCCCCTCTGAGCGTCCCACCCCCCATTGCATTAAAAATCACAATGTTATAAAATAGACCTTATAATCAGTGAAGTTCATAATAAAC
>CAMXBD010000047.1 GCA_947179245.1 uncultured Lachnospiraceae bacterium
AGTACGATGCCAGAGTTCCGCTGGCATGATCAATCAGAATTCCGAGAGATCATTTGTTCTATTATATTTTCATCACATCAAGCCTCTCAATTCTTCATGAACTTTTCCGTTCGTTGCAACAACGCTCCCTCTCTCCAGAAGATTAAGCGGATCTCCTGCAAAATTTGTAACCCGGCCTCCCGCCTCCGTGACTAACAGCATTCCCGCCGCGAAATCCCATGGGGAAAGAAGCGCTTCAAAGAATCCTCCCGTGCGCCCGCAAGCCACATAAGCCAGATCAAGAGCCGCCGAACCTGTTCTGCGAATATCCTGACTTTTCTCAAAAACTCTCTGAAAACGCTGAAAATTTATTTCTGTCAACTCTCTGTCATAGGGTGATGTACCGATTGTAACAATCGTCTCGCTGAGAGTTTCCGCTTCGGATACATGAATAGGTCTTCCGTTTAAGAAACTTCCCTTCCCTTTCTGCGCATGATAAACATCTTCTCTATAAGGATCGTAGACTACTCCCAGCGTAATCTCTCCCTTTTCATATAATCCCAGCGATACGACACTGTGCTGATAGTCATGAATCAGGTTTGTGGTTCCGTCTATGGGGTCAAGAATCCAGTAAGTATCCCCTGACATCTCATGCAGACCTTCCTCTTCGCCAAGGAACTGGATATCCGGAGCCAGTTTGCCCAGCCCACACGCCAGAAATTTCTGAATATCCGTATCAACCTGTGTAACATAGTCCGCCGGTCCCTTGATTTTGATATGACCAGCCATTTCCCTGTTTTCCACGAAGGTTTTTGTCTTCTTGACCAGTGTGATGATTTCTTCTAATTCCATGTTCTCTCCTCATTTCTGTGATGCTTTTCGCTCACCAATTCTATTACATAATCTCCCATATATCAAACAAGTTAGGCTTTTGTTGTAATTGCTGCTCATATCCATTTAAATATTTTCTGCAGATCACAGCGGTTACCATGTATTTGTCAAACCATGAATCCGAACAGGTAAAGTATCCTTGATGCAGCCCGTCAATATCATAAGAGTTTAATATTTTCCATCGTTGCGGCTTATCATTTTCATCAAGATGAACCCCCGTAATAAGCATAGAATGACAAGCAATGCCAGCTTTTAGCTGAAAATAATCTTTCCGGCTCATTTCAAATGAAAAGCCAGTAACTTTTTCATAATCAAAGCTTTTATCATCCCATAATTGCAGTTCATCACGGCACATTTTGTCATCATCAGCAACACATGCGACTGGTATTCCATCTTTTAACTGCTGAACACAATACTTCTTTAACTCCACAAGCGGCAAGTTCAAAAAGGTCTCCTCATGCATTCCTACTATATGAAACACATCTCTCAGCACGCATATCTCACCAAAAGGTAATTTTTCATAGGGTAAGGAGATTACATTGATGCAATTCTCGGTAAAATCTTCTAACAGCTCTTGACTGAATGCAAGCGGAGTATAAATTTTCGTCTGTATATTACCATTTTTTCTTTTATATGTGTATTCAAATTCATCCGGCGGATATCCGTAACAGTGACACAGAAAGGTAAATATCCGTTCCATTGCCTGATTTTTAATCAAATAAATATCATCGATAGTTTTTGACTGTAATCCGGCATTCCTGATATCTGCGCTTATTTTACGGATATAATAATTCAACCGATTATTCATCACTTCCGTATTTACAGATTGTGCTGTTTCAGCCATTATCTCAGCAGGAACCAAGCCATATTTTCTCACCAGATCGGTGAAATATGTCCAGAAACCGCCATCTGTTACAGCGTATTGAAACCATGAATGTACTTCTCTTTTATCATAAGGCTTGTTTCTATCCTGAATTGCTTTTTCCAGAAAGCAATTTGCCTTCTCCACCTTATCCCAGAAGCATAAATAAGCAGTCGAAAATCGAAACTCTCCATCCGGCAGCGAGTTCCTGTCCATCTTTTGAACTGCTATCTCACGTAGCAAATTCAATCCCGCAACGATCCAACAACGCCCGGCATATCCCTGTGACACAGCTTTCATCGTCGGTATATCGATTGAAAAAGCAAATTTCTGCTGTGCCGCTTTTTCCATATCAAAAGCAATATCTGAAATAGACCCGGTTCTATACTTTTGCGTTAATTCAGCATTACTCTCGTTTTCTATGTATGATTTTTTATATTTTCTGATTGTATCTTCTGTAAGGCTTCTCATCCGGAAACAATCTCCTTATTCTGCTCACTTCACCACTGTAATCTCAAAGAATATGTAATCTTAACATATTCATCTCTGTCCCAATTATCGTTAAAATCCGTGTCGTATTCTGAATCAAGCAAAAACATATCACTCATGGCACCCCACCCCAGCACCGAAATATTCCATAGCCTCAAAGCTGAATTATGTGATTCTATATATTCCTGCGCCGACTCAAATCCCTGCTCACATGCCAGAACTTTCTCTCCTTGAATATGCAGCCAGCATACATCGGAAAGTTCCACCCGCGCAGGATGTACCGTCACACATCCTTCAGGCAGATTCACACTTTCAATCTGCCATGTGACTAAGGGTTTCCAGCAAAGCATAACAAGCAATATTATTCCCACAACAGCTATTAGTAATCCGTCCACCACTTGACGGAAGGTTATTCTGTGAATCATATGCCATTCTCCTTCATCAGTCTTCCTAGTTCTTTATATATCTTTCCTGTATTCCACAACTACTCTATATTGTACACTACTCTTACATTTTTGCAATCTCCGGTTATCTATTAATGTTTCTGATACAATTAGTTTGATTCTTTACTTCACCATATAAGTAGTATAAAATGATTAATATAGTGCAAAAGATAAGGAGCTCCGCTATATGGCAGGACAGATCATCGAACAATATCGAATTATATCAACTAAACAACTTATCAAAGCAATCAAAGATGTAGATAACAATTCTGAAAGATTTTGCTTTATCCTCGGTTCCGGTGCATCGGTATCTTCCGGCATTCCAGCCGGTGGCGACTTAGAACGCAAATGGATGGAAGAAATGGAAAGGGATCCCGGATTAGCTGAAGTTTACGCAACTGCTGCAAAACTACAAGCGGATAATCTTCTTGACCATGAATTTAATGAAATCGAAGAAGCTTGGCAAGAAGCAAAAAAGGCAGGTACTGCCCTTTCAAGTGAATATTATTTCGATCTATATAAACTTCGCTTTTTTCCGAACCATAGAAACGGATATCATTATCTTGAAAAGATTATGACTAATGCAAAACCAAGTTTCGGATACCATCCTCTGGCACTCATGTTGACAGAAGCAGGCGGGAATAATCTCGTTATCACCACGAATTTTGACAGTCTGGTGGAAGACGCATTGTTCATGTATACGGACAGTAAGCCGCTTGTCATTAACCATGAGCTTTTAGCTGATTTTGCAGGAGATCCCAATATCAAACGACCGATTATCGCCAAAGTACATCGTGGCATTTTCTTTGACCCGCTGAACAGACCGGAGGAGATAAATGAACTAAAAGGAAAATGGCATGACGTCTTGGTCTCCGTCTTTCAAAGCTATACACCTATCGTTATCGGATACGGCGGCGGAGATAACAGCCTGATGGAATTATTACTTGATGAAAATGTCAAGATGAAAAACGGTATCTATTGGTGTTATGTGGAAGAATACGGTCTTCCCAGCGAAAAGATACAAGCCCTCGTGCAAAAGAAAAAGGGGCATCTTGTCTGCACAGCAGGGTTTGACGCCGTAATGCTTGCCATCGGGAATGCTATGTTTGCCGACAAAATCGGAGTCCACGAGACGGAACAATACTTAAATGACCGGACAAATACACAAATTGAAAACTATGAAAAAGAATATAAGCGGCTCACAGAATATGAAGAAAAAATAAATACAGCAAGCGCTGGAAAAGAAGATACTCAAAGTAATAACGAGTTTAAGCAGGAAATAGAGAAAATAGAAAACCGGGGAACGGCTTCTGAAAATGAACGTGAACAAGCAAATCAAATGACGGCATGGGATTATTGGCGCCAAGGTAATCGATATAGCGGTTCAAAAGATTATGCGAGTGCAGTTGAATGTTACACAAATGCAATCATTAAGCAGCCGGGCACAGCTGTGTTTTATAATAACCGTGGTGTCGTCTATGGTGATTTAAACAAACATCAAGAAGCCATTTCCGATTATAACAAAGCTATTGAACTAAATCCCAGTTATGAGCTTGCGTATTATAATCGAGGGACTAACTATAATGATTTGGGTGAATATGAAAGGGCAATTAATGATTTTAACAAAGCTATCGAACTAAATCCCGATAATGAATCCGCCTATAATAATCGTGGAGTTACATATAATAATTTGGGTGAATACGAAAAAGCTATTAATGATTATAACAAGACTATTGAACTAAAGCCTAATCTTGCAATAGCATATAGTAATCGTGGAGAAGTCTATAATAATTTGGGCAAATATGAGAAGGCAATCGCTGATTGTAACAAAGCTATTGAACTTGATCCCGATGTGGAAGCTGCCTACGGCAATCGTGGAGATGCCCATAATGCTTTGGGCAAATATGAAAAAGCTATTGCTGATTATAACAAGGCAATCGAACTGGATCCCCAATACAGAAAAGCATACCTAAACCGCGCAAAAGTCTACCGCCTCTTAGGCAAAGAGGAGCAAGCATCAGCCGACGAAGCCACCGCTGCAAAACTATAATCAAATATCCGAAACAACCACAATAAAACCGCCCTCACAGGCGGTTTTCACTTCCATATTGAGTTGAATATCAAAAGACACTTAAATAAATGGAGAATGGCAAATTACACAAAATGTTCACGAAGTTGTCCTGCGTAGGAATATGAGATTTTCTTAATATTCCTTTCGTAATCCAGCAATTAAGGGACAAGGATGTCCCTTAAAGCCCGACCTGAGCCCGGATGGCGAAGTCGGGCGGTTGCGTCCACTATTCACATCATCACAGGAATATTTAGAAAATCCATATGACGAAGCCCGACACAAGAGAACATTTTGTGCAATTTGCCCCCTCAACTTATAAACTGCATCTTTTAACACCCGAACTCCATATTTATATCTCTACCGTACGGTCTCCTGTACATTCTTGTATATATCGTCAATCGGCAAAAAAGCATAGTCAATCTTCCTGTCTTTCTTCTACTTTCTCCCGTCCGGTCCTTGAAATGAAGGCTCTTTCTGATAATTCTTAAACTTCTCTTCAATCTGCTCCGTTGAAAGTACATAGTGATGTATTTCCAAACCCGCAAGTTTACCCTCATAAGAGTTCTGATATTCGTCCCCGCCGATCATAAACCGTTCCGCAATTTTCAGATTAGGCATATTCTCCCGGCTGCTGACCAACAGACCGTTAAAATACAACTTACCGATATGTGTGATTGCATCATAGGTAACACAAATAAACGCCCATTGTCCCGGAACTGCTTTTCTGCACGCAAGATCATGCCATTCATTGGCTTCCCTATCATCCTTGATGCGGAAAAAGAGGTCTCCATGCCCGCTTGTTGGCATCAGGCTCATAAAGCCGTCTTTATATATAATATATATTATGCTCGTCCAAGGCTGATCTGTCTCTGGATTAATCCAAAAGCAGATGGAATAACTATCACTGTACATAATTTCTTTTGGCAGAATGAGCATATTCTCTTTTACATCGCCACCCGGAAAAGCTATTGCGCCCTGTCCTTCAATCACTCCTGTCGTATACTGCAAGCCTGTTCCTACAAAAGTTCCCTCATATCTATGTTCCGCATCCGCCAGATTTTGCTCAAACCGGAATATCTCCGGCTGTCTGCTCTTGACAAAAAACAGTCTGTCCTCATATTTTCCACGGAAAGTCTCCGCATCACACGGACTGCCGTAAAAATCGCCTGTGCCACATTGTGCTCCGTAACCGGCAAGCATTTTGATCTGGCTTTCGTTCTCGACTCCCTGTGCTACAATACTATAGTGCAAATCCCTGCCCAGACTGATAACATTGCGCAAAATGCAGGCAACTTTCGAGTTATGTTCCGCCTCTTCAAGCAATCCCGCATCCAGTTTGATGAGACTTGCCTGAATCCTTCTAAGAATAGTGAGTGAAGATGCCGTCGCAAAATCATTGATTGCCACATAGCAGCCCACATCAATCAATGCCTGTACAACGCCAAACATTTTTTCCTCATTATCACGAAATTCTTTCTCATCAATACACAGTTTGATCTCATCACGCGACAGTTTATATTTTTCTATGCATTTCAAGATAGACTGAACACTGTTTTCCTGAAGAAGATATCTGGCAGACAATCTCACATAAAACTCCAACTGATACAAATCCGTGTCCCGCCATTTATCTTTCTGTTTACATATTTCTTCCAGCAGATACGCATTGATCTGCGCATCAATACCATATTGCCTGAAAATGGGAAGGAATTTTTCTTCCGGAATAATACCTCTTCCCGGAAAATTCCACTGTAATACCGCCTCAATTCCAATAACATCGGAAGTCTGAACATAGACGACCGGACGATACAGTATCTCTATCTCCTGCTGTGCCATATCCGATAGTGCCCGCTCTTTGATCGCCTTTTCCTCTTCAATCCGGTTTCGTATTTCATCATAAACGATATACCGTCCTTTGCCATGTTTCTTTACATGATACATCGCCACATCACTTTGTTCGAGAACCTCATGAAGTCCTGTGCTGACTTTCTGATCAAATGTAGCACCGATGCTAAAGGAGAGCAGTTTTTCAACATTGAGATCAAACTTTCCGCTCTTGATAGCCGTCTGAAGATACACAAGCTTTTCCTTAATATCTGACACATTAAGCGCTCCATTGCATAGAATGGTAAACTCGTCGCCACCCATTCTTGTCACAAGCTGTCCATGAAAAACATCTTTGAGAAGATTACTGATAAAAATCAGCAGTGCATCTCCCTTGGAATGTCCGTATGTATCATTGACCAGTTTGAAGTTATCCACATCAATATAGATGCAGTGAACCGTCGCATCATCCGACAGATATTCCCACACTTCACTAAGCCCCCGTCTGTTACATAATCCGGTGAGATAATCCATATTTGTTTCCAGCGTCTCGTATTGCCGAAAAATGTTCTCCATGGTGTATACCTTTCCCTTTTTGTTTGGCATTATCTAAATTACTTTAATATTGCTCATATAATATCATATGAATGCCCTACACACAAGAATTCTTCGCAAAAAATTGGTTATTTTGCTTGATTTTTCCTTCCGGCAAATACGAAAATTGTCAAATTATTCTCTGCTTCTTGAATTTTTTTATTATTAGGAGTAAAATATAGTGGGATTTTTGACATCCCAAATTTGCGTTTAAGTATTTTTCTACAATATAAAGAAAGGACACTTTACACAATGAAAAAGAATCAAAACAAATGGATATGCGCTGCGATTCCGGCGCTCCTGCTCCACTGTAGTATTGGTACTGTATACTGCTGGTCTATTTTCAGTCAGGAAATAGCTGACTATATCGGCTTCTCCAAAGGAGCAACCGAATGGGCATTCAGCTTCGCAATTTTCTTCTTAGGTATGTCTGCGGCATTCTTAGGAAACGTAGTGGAGAAGGACATACATAAATCCTCCCTGATTGCTGCAATCTGTTTTGCAGCCGGCATGGCAGGCACCGGATTTTTCATCTATTATGGTGGACAGCATCAGCACAGTCCTCTGGCGCTTATCGGTATTTACGTATGCTATGGTTTTATTATGGGTATTGGTCTCGGAACCGGCTACCTGTCTCCTGTTAAAACCCTCATGCTTTGGTTTGAGGACAGAAAGGGACTTGCAACCGGACTTGCCGTTGCAGGCTTCGGTGCCGCTAAGGCAATTGCAAGCCCTATCATGCAGGCAATGTTAGACAATCTGGGCGAGGGCGGCATCTACAAGATGTTCATGATCCTTGCCTGCGTATACTTCGTTATGATGTTTGTGGGACACATTCTGTTAAAGAAACCCGAAGGATGGCACGAACCTCAGAAGAAGGAAAAGGGACAAGGTATCATGTCTGTTATCAAGACAAGACCTGTAGCCAACTATATTGGTATCTGGCTGATGTTCTACATCAACATCACCTGTGGTCTTGCTCTGATTTCTCAGGAAAAGATGATCGTGAAATGTATCGGTCTTGCAGGCGCTGTCGGCGTTATTTCCACAGTATCCGCAATCTTTAATGCGGGCGGGCGTCTCGGCTTCTCCGCTTGGGCCGATACGATGAAAGATCGTAACACAATCTATAAACTGATTTTCATACTTTCCATCGCATTTACCGCACTGGTAATGCTGACAGGCGGAATCAAGAATGGTCAGGGAAATATGCTTCTGACAATCCTTGTTCTCGGACTGATCTTCGTTGTCAATGCAGGATACGGCGGCGGCTTCTCTAATGTGCCTACGCTCCTCTCCGATCACTACGGCATGGGAAGTATCAGTGCATTACACGGAATCACTTTATCTGCATGGGCTTTTGCAGGTCTTACCGGCAATCAGGTCGCAAATCTGATTGTAAACAGCACCGGCGAATTTATAACCGACTCCCACGGTAACAGCATCAACCCCGTAGGCTATCAGAACGTATTGTATCTTACAATCGTACTTTATATCATTGCTTTACTGCTGAGTGTCTTCCTTGTTCGTCCTATGAACAAAGATGCGAAAGCAAAATAAAAAATTGAGCAAAGCTCAATTGCGGGCTTCGCCCGATTACAAAAGACCGGTTCAGGTATTGAGCCGGTCTTTTATTTTTTCAACAAAGTGAATCAATTGATTTGTTTCCTACGTTCTATATTATAAAGAACAGGACAAATACAGAAAATTATGTTTATTTACGTGAGTGCTAATAAGATGCTATGCATCTTGCAAACTCAATCTGAGATTTGGAATTAAAGGAGATCATTTTGACGCGCGAAGATGAATTGATCAGACAAATTCAAATGGGCAGACGTGAATGTCTGGACGAGCTGGTAGAACTGTACTACCCTCTCATCCTGCGGTACTGTCTGTGGCATATGCCGAACAGGGAAAGCGCGCAGGATGCGACACAGGAAACATTTTTAAAACTGGTACGTTTTATTGACCGCTATCACCCCAGAGGACAGTTTAAGGCTTTTCTTTACCGGATTGCCGCAAATACCTGTATTGATATTATGCGTAAAAACTCCTCGCCGGAGCTTTCCATAGAAGCATTCACCGGGTTGGCATTATCAGCAGAGTACCAGCAGGAAAACGGTTTTCAGGCGGCAGAAGACAGACAGCAGCTTACAGCAGTCCTTGCCGGACTGGAACCTGAACAACGGGAATTAATACTTCTCAGATATGGGCAGGAGCTGACTCTGCGGGAAATTTCTACGGTTACGGGATTGCCCCTGCGCACAGTACAGACCAGATTACGCCGCGCCGTAAATAGAATAAAAAAATCCTCAGACGTCGACAACCAGCTTTAGAAAATAAAATTTAAAAGGAGGGGACACAAATGCATCATAAAAATCACTGGAACTCATTGTTTGCAATCGAACAGGACTTTGACTATGAAACACATATTCAGGCTACGCTCAACCTCGTACACGCCGAAGCCAGCCGGCAGAATCTGTCTGTAAAACCTACACTTACTTTATTGGGATTAGCGGCAAAACAGGTCAGATTCCTCGCGTGGAAAATCTGGCTTTTCCAAGGAATGGTGCTTGCCGCTTTGTGCTCATTATTTTTCTTAATATATACAGTCAATTTAAACAGTTGGTTCGGCAGCACTATACCTAAGTTTCTGTGCGGCTGCAGTGCTGTCATCGTGATGAGCTCAATTCCGATCTTAAAAAGATCATCCTCTTACAAAATGTTTGAGTTGGAACAAGCCACACACTTTGCCATCAACGGATGCGTCTTATCCCAGCTATTGTTTATTGGTATCGGGGATCTCTGTATGCTGGCAGTTTTAACAGCAGCAGTCGGAATATACGGATTGACCATTCCAGTCACTCTCGTATCGCTTGTTGTTCCTTTCCTGACAGCCGCTATATCCTGTCTGATGCTATGGACACGAACTTCATCCGCTTCTTTTCAGACACTTGGTGTGGCGTTCTGCCTTCTGGCATCATTGTTTGGCTATGAGATTGTTGACATGAGCATCTGCCTGCATCCAGCGGCACAGTTTGGTCTCTGGACCGGATACGCGCTGGTTTGCATCGGCATTATATATCACGAATACCGCCGTCTTTGCCTGCACCGGCAGATTGAGAAAATGCTGTCATAATCTGGACAGACTGCTCTGGCTTTTACCCACAGGAGCAAATGGCAATATCGGCAGCTAATATTTCAGATTGGAGGAAATCATGGAAATCACATTGGAACATGTAACAAAACATTTTAAGGACAAAAACAATAAGAACCACCCTGTCAAAAAAGCCGTGGAGAATGTAAATCTGCAGCTGACTCCCGGCGTCTGGGGACTGCTTGGCGCCAACGGCTCCGGTAAGACCACCTTGATGCGCATGATCTGCGGTATCATGAAACCTACCGCGGGACGTATCTGCTATGACGGCATAGATATTGAACATCTGGACGACGCTTATCGGGACGTCATCGGATATCTGCCGCAGGAATTTGGCTTTTATCCCGAATTTACCGTACAGCAATACTTGGAATACATCTCTGCGCTCAAGGGTCTGACCGATAAACAAGCAAAAACAAGAATCGATGAGCTGCTCACAAAACTATCTTTAGAGGATGTGTGCCGAAAAAGAATCACCAGACTCTCCGGCGGAATGAAGCGGCGGGTCGGAATCGCACAGGCACTCCTAAACAATCCTGAATTTCTTGTGCTTGATGAGCCCACCAGCGGGCTTGATCCGGGCGAGCGGGTGCGATTCCGCAATCTGCTCTCAGAATTTGCCCACGACAGAATCGTGCTGATCTCTACACACATTGTCTCCGACGTGGAATACATTGCAACACAAAATGCCATTATGAAAAACGGTGAAATCTTACAGACCGGCACCACACAGGAATTGGTATCGCAGATGCACGGCAGAGTATTTGAAGCAATTATTCCACCGCAGGAACTTAGTATGTGGGAATCTGATCCCAAGGTGCAGATTGTTAATCTTCGCAATGAAAAAGACGGGCGCATCTGCTTAAGATATCTGGGAGAGCAGACAGATATTCCAAATGCAGTGCCTCAGAATCCCCATTTGGAGGATCTGTATCTGCATTTGTTTCCCAAGACATGAAGATACACTAAGGCTGTACAATACACAGCCTAAGTGCATCTAAGTCATGTCTGGAAGAATGCGTAAAACATGCATTCTTCCCATGTACCATAAAGTTGTGTTAAGAAAGGAATTTTCATTATGATGAGACTATATAAGGAAGAGTTAAAACGAATTTTACGGACCAGAAGTACGCTGTTATTTCTTGCGGCGGCGGTGGCGCTGTCGGTTTTTATGGCTTATGTGCCGATTACTTTCGTGCGGTATACTTATGAAGAAAATGGACAGGAAATTACGATTAAGGGCAAGGAAGCTCTCGCCATCCGGAAAGAACTTCAGGCTCCTAACGCCGGAGAAGTGACTCCTGAAAAAATGGCGGATGGGCTTAAGGCATATCAGGAAAATCTGGCGATCTACGGAGATTTTTATGGAGATTTTCCACGCAATGTATACAACAGCGAAATTTCTCCTTGGTCGCCACTTGTCCAAAAACTTCACGAAGTCACGGCAGACCCCGACAGCGGACTTGCCCGGGATTATATGGACATCACCGAAGATGACGCGCTGAGCTTCTATGAACACTGCCGCACACATCTGGCCGACCTGATGAAATTAGAGCAGAAAAATAATCCAAAGGCACAGGAAATAGCTGTCAAAATGTATGATAAAGTATCAATGCCCTTTTATTATTATCCGGGCTATGGCTCCTCGATGGCTGAATATGAAGGATTCTATCTGTTTATGCTGATGTTTCTGTGTGCCATGATTACAGCGCCACTATTTAGCTGTGAATACCAGACGGGTGCAGACGACATCCTTCGCAGTACAAAACACGGCAGACGGAAACTTGCTTTTGTAAAAATATTGGCAGCCCTGCTCATCAGCCTTGTAACATTTACGCTGTGCATGACAATCTTCACGGTAATCTCCAACAGCCTCTTCGGATGGGAATCCCGCCGTACTTCGATGCAGATTCTCTTTTCCGCAGTAACTTTGCTTGGCTTAAATATGGGACAGCTGCAGAATCTGGTTATGTTTGCGGGTCTGATTGCACTGCTTTCCTGTGTCAGCTTCATACTATTTGTCTCTTCGGCATGTAAAAACACGACCATTTCCACTGGACTGACTATCGCATTCTGCCTGTTTCCTTCTGTCTTTTATATGACAGCCGGCAGTAATATGTCGTCCTACCTCCGTGTACTGCTGCCCTCCGGCGCACTAGGCGGAAGCAATGCATTCTTCTACACTCTGACATACTATTTTGAGTTCCTGAAAATCGGACCTCTTACAGTATGGACACCGTGGCTTCTCATGATTGTTCCTGCAATAGAGATTCCGGTTTTCCTGTGGATGACGGTGCGGATGTATTGTCGGAGGCATATGTAGCGTAATAGTTATCTTATTGATAAAATCAAACTCGAAATAAACAAGTAACATACAAAAACAGCCCAGCTTTTCACAACTTTGAAAAGCGGGCTGTTTTATTGCATCTACTGCCTATAAACCTTATAAATATCGAACTCATTATGCTCTATCCCAAAGTGTCCCATCACTTCCACCTGCAATCCGTTCGCCGCAAGAACTGTCTCATCTATCTCCGGCATTCCCGCCGTATGCAGAAACCATACCGTATTGAATTCTTTGGAGAAATCAAAGCGTTCCACATATTCCAGCCGTTCCTTCGGGAAATAGCACTCATAGATAAATCCGAATGTCTCCCAGTTATAAATCACATAGTCCTCTTCCTGAAGATTCGCTTCAAAAAACGCTTCCGTCTCCGGCACATATGTGCTGCGGTATTCCTGCCTGAAACATTCTTTGTATTGCACTGCACCCACAAACAGCAAAAATGCACTGATTACTATCAGAATGCTCTTTTTGGCATTCCTCATGGAGAGTCCGAAGAAAAGCGCCAGAAGTCCAAGTGCCGGAAAAACATACTGATCACGATAGATTGGTGTCTTTAACCAAGACATAACCACACCTAATATGACTGTCAACGTAGGAACAAGCATACATACCAGCGCATATATCTCGAATTCTTCCTTATCGCTCGCTATTTTTATCGTGTTATATGTACTTGCTCCTTTCAGGATAATCAGAAAAACGAAGACCATGCCCGGAACCAGTTCCAGATCAAAGGTCCATGTAAAATATGACCAGATAACATCCGGTGTAATCTCCGGTATCCAATAGCCCTGCTCCACAGATGTCACCTGCTTTATGAAAAAGGGCATCCACGGAATATACAACACAATCATTCCCACTGCACTTAACGTCCATTTTATGAGCCTGTCTCTCTGCCGGATCACAATCGCCAGAAACAGCAATCCGGTGATAACGATCACAGAAACAAATGCAAAATAGTGTGTATATGCAGCCGCCGTCCCGCTCAGGGCAAAAATCACGAACTCCTTTACTTCGCCATTCTTAAAAGCAAGATAGGCATATACACCGCACACTGTCACACACAGCAGCGCCAGAGAATACATTCTGACCTGAACCGCAAATTCCATAGAACAAGGAATGCACGTAAGGAACAGAATGAAAAGAAGTGATGCCATATCTCCGAAATGTTTACGAATAACCGTCGCCGCAAAAATCAGAGTCGCCGTCATGGGAATAATCGCCGCGATTTTCTGCGCAAACAAAGCTTCGCCAAACAGCACCTCAAAAATTTTGGCATATAGGTAATACAGCGGAGGATGCACATCCGCTGCCGTACCTATAATGATATCTTTGATACTGCCTCTCAACAATTGCAGGGTAAATGCCTCGTCTGTCCAGATATTATGATTAAACAAAAGCGAAATATATAATCCAGTAAAGAACGCGACAAGTCCCCATATGCATATCGGCATAAATTTATCTTTCAGATTTTTCATAATAATCCCCTCAAATTGCAATTTTACGTCGCAATCGCATTTCCCGTATATAACTGATAATACTTGCCTTTCTCGTCAATCAGCTGATCATGCGTGCCTCTCTCGATAATTCTACCCTGCTCTAATACCATGATACAATCGGAATTCTTGACCGTAGAAAGTCTGTGGGCGATCACAAACGTCGTTCTGCCATTCATCAGTTTATCCATACCATCCTGCACGATACGTTCGGTACGGGTATCAATGGAACTGGTCGCCTCGTCCAAGATCAGCACAGGCGGGTCGGCAATCGCCGCACGGGCGATGGCAAGAAGCTGTCTCTGCCCCTGACTTAAGTTTGCGCCGTCTCCGGTCAGTATCGTGTCATATCCGTCCGGAAGATGTCTGATAAATCCATCCGCATTGGCAAGTTTTGCCGCTGCGATAACTTCTTCGTCTGTAGCATCCAGTTTTCCATAACGTATGTTATCCATAACTGTTCCCGTAAACAGATGGGTATCCTGCAATACGATACCTAGAGATCGGCGCAGATCCGCCTTCTTAATCTTATTCACGTTAATACCGTCATATCTGATCTTACCGTCCTGTATATCATAGAAACGGTTAATCAGATTGGTGATCGTCGTCTTACCCGCTCCTGTAGAACCTACGAAGGCAATCTTCTGTCCCGGCTCAGCGTACAGTTTCACATCATGCAGTACAATCTTATCATCATTGTAGCCGAAATCTACGCCGTCAAACACAACATCACCTTTTAATTCCACATAATCCACGCCATGAGTCGCCTGATGTTCATGTCTCCATGCCCAGCGTCCTGTACGCTCTGCACTCTCAACTAGTCTGCCGCCTTCTTCCTTCACATTGACAAGGGTCACATAGCCTTCATCCATCTCCGGTACTTCATCCATCATCTTGAAGATACGCTCCGCACCCGCCATTGCCATAACGATAGAGTTAAATTGTTGACTCACTTGGTTAATAGGTCCGTTAAAGCTCTTGTTAAAGGTTAAGAAACTGGCTAGCTCGCCTAATGTCAGCCCCGAAATACCAGAAAGCGCCAGCGCGCCGCCTACGATTGCACAAACCACATAACTCACATTTCCAAGCTGCATATTAACCGGTCCGACAATATTGACCAGATAATTTGCACGATCTGCACTGCTGTACAGATTGTCGTTGAGCTCCTTAAACTGCTTCATATTTTTTTCTTCATGGCAGAAGACTTTGACTACCTTCTGTCCTTCCATCATCTCTTCGATAAATCCGTTTACCTTACCCAGATCTTTCTGCTGCTGTAAGAAATAGCGTCCGCTCAGTCCCGCTGTCTTCTTGGTGATCACCAGCATAAGTGCAATCATAACAAGTGTTACCAATGTAAGCGGCACACTTAAGATGATCATACTGACAAACACACTGACGATGGTAATGGCGCTGTTAAACACCTGCGGCATACTCTGGCTGACCATCTGTCTGATCGTATCTGTATCATTTGTATAAACAGACATGATATCACCGTGGGAATTGGTATCAAAATATTTGATTGGGAGCGTCTCCATATGCGCAAATAAATCATTACGCAGATTCCTTAAGACACCTTGTGTCACATTGATCATGATGCGGTTGTACGCATATGCCGCCGCAACACCGATTGCATAGAACACTGCCACTCTCAAGATCGCCATAGCAAGCGGATGATAGTCCGGCACATCTACTGTTAACATCGGCGTGATATAATCATCAATCAGGCTCTGGATAAACATCGTTCCCTGTACATTCGCCAATACACTGATCAAAATCAGTATTGCAACAATCACCAGATGGGGCGCGTAGCTTTTCGCCACATATTTCATCAATCTCTTAAAAACAAGCCCCGGATTTTCTATTTTCTTTCCTTTTGGCATTCTGCCATGCATTGGTCCCGGCATTACTCTTCACCTGCCTTCTCATCAAAATCCCCGCCGCCGCTGGTCTGGGATTCATACACTTCACGATAGATTTCATTACTCTTAAGCAATTCCTCATGCGTTCCGTAACCGTTGACACATCCGTTTTCCATAACAATGATATGGTCGGCATTCTGGACGCTTGACACACGCTGCGCAATGATTAACTTGGTCGTCTCTGGAATCTCCTGCGCAAAAGCCTTCCGTATTCTGGCATCCGTAGCCGTATCCACAGCACTGGTACTGTCGTCCAAAATCAGTACTTTGGGCTTCTTGAGCAGCGCTCTCGCGATACACAGACGTTGCTTCTGTCCGCCGGACACATTGGAACCGCCCTGCTCTATATATGTATTGTAACCTTCCGGCATTTTCTCAATAAACTCATCCGCACAGGCAAGACGGCATACTCTTCTGCACTCCTCTTCTGAAGCGTTCTCGTCGCCCCATCTTAAATTATCTAAGATCGTTCCGGAGAAAAGTACATTTTTCTGCAATACTACTGCCACCTGATTGCGCAGGCTGTCCATATCGTATTCCCGCACGTCATGACCGCCTACCATGACAGAACCCGCCGTCACATCATACAGACGGCTGATCAGATTGACCAGACTCGTCTTGGAACTGCCGGTGCCGCCTAAGATACCAACGGTCTCACCCGCTTTTATCTTCAGATTGATATCATGCAGTACTGCCTTAGTTTCATCTTTATAATAGGAAAAGTCTACATTCCGGAACTCGATTTCTCCGGTTGGCACGTCATAGATAGGATTGACCGGATTAGTCAAATCACTCTTTTCATTTAAAACTTCGCTGATACGTCTCGCGCTGGCAATACTCATGCTCATCATAACGAAAATCATCGCAACCATCATCAGGCTCATCAGTATATTCATACAATAAGTCATCAGACTCATCAGTTCTCCGGTAGTCAGTTCACTCTGCACAATCATTCTGGCTCCCATCCAGCTAATGAGCAGAATACAGGTGTAAACCGTAAACTGCATGACCGGCATATTCAGAACCACGTTTTTCTCTGCTTTTAAGAAAATATCGTAGATGCCCTGACTGGCTTTCTTAAGCTTGGAAGTCTCATAGTCTTCTCTGACATACGCCTTGACCACGCGGATCGCGCTGACATTCTCCTGCACGGAAGCATTGAGTTCATCATACTTCGGAAAAGCCATTTGAAAATATTTCATCGCTCTTTTAATAATGAAGAAAAGCACAAATGCCAGCAGAACAAGCGCCACCATATATACTGAGGCAAGCCGTGCATTGATAAGAAATGCCATCGTCATCGCACAGATCATACTGATCGGCGCACGGAAACAAATGCGCAAAAGCATCTGGTATGCCTGCTGTACATTCGTCACATCCGTGGTCAGTCTTGTGACCAGTCCCGCTGTGCTGAACTTATCCAGATTAGAAAAGGAAAATGTCTGTATATTATCAAACATTGCCTGCCTTAGATTACGCGCAAATCCGGTGGATGCTCTCGCACCGTACTTGCCTCCCATAACACCACAGAATAATCCGCACAGTGCCGCCGCAATCATACATCCTCCCACAACATAAATATGACGCATATTACCCGCTTCCACGCCCTGATCGATGATCGATGCCATGAGGAGCGGAATCAGCGTCTCAAATACGACCTCCATAATCATGAAGATCGGTGTTAAAACAGATTCTTTTTTAAATTCTTTAATCTGTGCCGCTAGTGTTTTGATCATACTGATTAGTAATACTCCTTTCCTTATATATATTCGGTCTCAAGTCCGCAAATCAAATCCCGCAATCGGGCAGTGCCCGATGAGCCCACCTATATATCATTATTCAAATAAATTTTTATGTCAAGAAGAACACAAAAATTTCACAAGAGTTTTATATTTTTTCTATAATACTTTTATGAAAATTAGGAATTGCTTTTATACCGCAGCAATGCTAATATATTAAAATATTACAGCATGTTTCTGTTAATCAGGAAAAACACTGACATGAATAGTGTTTCACCGGATAGGACATGCCCACACATAGAGAGGAGAATCTTATGAAAAAGAAAGTATTAGCACTGATCCTTTCTTCTGTTATGGCTCTTTCTTTGTTTGGCTGCGGTTCCGATAATGCCCAGCCCTCCACTGATACGGCAGCGACAGAAGATACCACCACAGACACTGAGGATACCGCTGCAGACGATACAACAGACGCAGATGCGGCGGATACGGATGCTGCCGATGATACAGCTTCTGCGGAGACGGAAGGCACTGATACAGCAGCATTGAAGATCGCTATCGTCAGCAGCCCTTCCGGCGTAGATGACGGTTCCTTCAACGAAGACAACTACAACGGTATTCTGACATTTATCGAGAGTCATCCCGATTGCACCGTAAATCCGGTACAGGAGACAACGGGTGATGTTACGGCAGCCGTACAGGCAGTCGCCGATATCGTGGCTGACTATGACGTAATCGTATGCTGCGGTTTCCAGTTCGCAGGCATCTCAACGATTGCAGAAGAAAATCCTGACGTTAAATTTGTTCTTGTAGACTCTTTCCCGTCTGACGCAGAGGGTAATGAAGTAGAAATAGACAATATCTACGCTATGTGCTTCGCTGAACAGGAGTCCGGTTTCTTCGCAGGTATGGCTGCTGCTCTTGAGACAACTACTGGCAAAGTAGCTGTTGTCAACGGTATCGCATATCCTTCCAACGTAAACTATCAGTACGGTTTCGAGTGTGGTGTTAAATATGTCAATGAAACCGAAGGCACAAACGTTGAACTTGTAGAACTTGCTTCCTATGCAGGTACAGACGTGACCGGAGCAAATGTAGGCGGTAACTACATCGGTTCTTTCGCTGACGAGGCAACAGGTAAAGTCGTAGGTAACGCACTTATTGCAGAGGGTGTTGACGTTATCTTCGTTGCAGCAGGCGCTTCCGGCAATGGCGTACTGACAGCCGTTAAAGAAGCTGAGGGCGTATATTTTATCGGCTGTGACGTAGACCAGTACGATGACGGCGCCAACGGCGATTCCAATGTTGTGCTGACATCCGCACTTAAAGTAATGCACTTAAATGTAGAGCGTGCGTTAAATGCAGTTGCAGACGGCTCCTTCAAGGGCGGCAACGTAACACTGCAGGCTGACACAGACTCCACAGGCTATGTAAGTGCAGACGGCAGATGCCAGTTATCCGCAGACACCATCTCCAAGATCGATGCTGCTTATGCATTAGTTAAATCCGGTTCCATCGTTCCCGCCGCTAACTTCAACGGCGTAACACCGGAAGACTTCACATGGTAAAAAATTGAGCTTTGCATGCATTCTTGTTGTGTGCCATTACTTTACCATAGAAATATGGCTGCAAGGGAAAAATCCCTTGCAGCCTTTTTGGTTTTGCCTTATTCTATAAATATATATATGCACATAATTCAATTTCAGTAAAGCGAGGCTAACGCATGTCAGATTACATTATCGAAATGAATCATATCACGAAGCGTTTCCCCGGCATCGTGGCAAATGACGACGTATCCATCCAGATCAAAAAGGGCGAAATCTACGCGCTTCTCGGCGAGAACGGCGCCGGCAAATCAACTTTGATGAGTATGCTGTTCGGAATGTATGAACCGGACGAAGGCGAGATCATCATCCGTGGCGAGAAAGTGCAGATTCAATCCCCCAATCATGCAACAAAACTGAATATCGGTATGGTACACCAGCACTTTAAACTGGTGAGCAACTACACAATCGCTGAGAATATTATAATGGGCATGGAACCTGTGAAAAAGACTCTTGGCATCTTTAAGTCTGTGGATATCAAGAAAGCTAATGAAGATATTCTTGCGTTATCCCGCAAATTCGGGCTTGAAGTCGAACCCACCAAAGTGATTGATCAGGTCAATGTTTCTATGCAGCAGCGTGTAGAGATTCTTAAAATGCTCTACCGCGAAGCGGAAATCCTGATTTTTGACGAACCAACCGCTGTACTGACTCCGCAGGAAATCGAATTTCTATTGGAGATTATCAGAAGCCTGCGCGATGACGGCAAGACCATTATTCTGATTACACATAAATTGGAAGAAATTAAGAAAATTGCAGACCGATGCGCTATCCTCTGCCGAGGTAAACTGATTGATGTTCTGGATGTAGCTGCAACAGATACAAAAACGATGGCCAATCTGATGGTCGGCAGAGAGGTCAGCTTCACCGTGGACAAGCCGGAGCCGAAGTACGGCAAAGAGGTCCTGCGTGTGGATCATCTGACTGTACGCAATGAAGATAAATATGAAGTCGTAAAGGATGTCTCTTTCTCCGTCAGAGAGGGAGAAATCTTTGTAATTGCAGGCGTTTCCGGCAACGGACAGATTGAACTGGCAGACGCTATTGCCGGTCTTTTAAAACCCTCAGGCGGAACAGTCACCTTAAATGGCAAAGACATCACTTCCTATTCAATCAGGAAACGGAATCTGGAAGGTATTTCCTATATCCCGGAAGACCGCCACAACGTGGGACTGGTGATGGATTTCAGCCTCGCCGACAACCTGACACTGAAAAGCTACTTCAAAGAGCCTTTTTCCCGCAAAGGAGTAATCAGCTCCGAAGAATTTGCGACATATGGTGAGGAGCTGATCGACAAGTATGATATCCGAAGCAGTCAGGGTAATGACACGATCGTCCGTTCCATGAGCGGCGGCAATCAGCAGAAAGCCATCATTGCCAGAGAGATTGAACTCGGTTCCTCCCTCACGATTTTTGTACAGCCTACCCGTGGTCTGGATATCGGCGCTATCGAGAATATTCACAAACAGATTGTGGGTGAGCGGAGTAAGGGCAAAGCGATTCTGCTAATCTCGCTGGAACTGGACGAGGTCATGAATCTGGCGGATACAATCGGCGTCATTTATAACGGAGAGATACAGAAGATTGCCGATGCCAGAGAACTCACACCGTCACAGGTCGGTGAATTTATGATGGGAGTAGGAGGGCGACATGAAAAAGAATAAAAACGGTATCTTACATAGACTAATCTTACAGACCATCGGACATGAGAAAAGACAGCACTACATGATTCCTGTTTTCACAATCCTGCTCAGTCTGATTTTCGGTATTATTGTCATAGCGCTTCTTGGCAGCAACCCTTTCAAGGCATACTATAATCTGCTGCAAGGTTCAGGGTTAGCGCCCAAAGCTTCCTATGCTGGCCACAAAGGCATGATCACCGATTTTACAAGCTTCTTAAATGCGCTGACACCGATGCTTTTCGCCGCACTGGCAGTCCTGATTGCCTTGAAAGCCGGGCTGTTCAACATCGGCGTGTCGGGGCAGATGTTAGCCGCCGGCTTCACCGCTACCGTGCTGATCGGCTACTCCGATCTTCCGTCAGTCGTTGCCAAACCTCTGACGATATTGATTGGTTTCATAATCGGTGCCCTTGCCGGCGCACTGGTAGGCTTTCTAAAACACCGTTTCAACATTAACGAAGTAGTGTCCACAATTATGTTTAATTATATATTCCAATATATTATCAGTTTCCTCATCAACACATTCTATGTGGACCCCGTTTCAAGACAGTCCAAGAATGTAGGCGCGGCAGGCAGGCTGACCTTGGTAGATGTAGTGATTGGTGATTATAAGATGGAAATACCGCTGGGACTCCTGTTAGCGGCTGTGGTAGTTTCAGTCAGTGGGTTTAT
>CAMXBD010000048.1 GCA_947179245.1 uncultured Lachnospiraceae bacterium
TTCGTCATGGTGCGGGTTAAGGAGCGTTTGCTCTGATCGATTGTCCCACCGCCGTCCACACGATAGATTTCAAAAGAATAGGTTCTGTCCGCATTGGAATAGGCGGTAGCCGTCTTACTGTTATAGGCAGTGGTCACACTTTTCTCCGTTACCGTCACTTTCTTGCTCGTCTCCCCGTCCGCAAAGGTGACCGTGCTGGCCCTATGGGTAAAGTGGGTGCCGCCAATGGCAGAGCCGTTGACTGTACGGTAGTATACGGTCTGACTCTGATCCGTACCGCCAGTGCGGGTGATGGTAAAGGTATTTCCGGAGATGCCGCTCACCGAAAATGTACCGTATGCCGGTATGCCGAGACCAAACTTCTTGGCGTCACTGTATACGACACTTTCATTTCCCGCCGCATCCTTCACTTTCGCATATGCACGGGCGTAATATTCCACGCCAAAGGACAGCCCCGTAGCGTTAGCGGACAGTGTTCCTTTCTTGGTCTTGATGATCGTGGAAGTCTTGACAGTTCCATTCTTGAGATCCAAGGTCGGACTTGACATAACGCCCCACACGAAACCGGTCTCCGTGATCGTATCCGCACCAGTATGGTCAAGAACCGCCTTTAGGGCATAACTGTCCTTACTGCCCGTGACCGCCTTAAGCTCTCCCATCGTCAGTCCGATGGGCTTCGCCGTCACAATTATTTCACAGACTTTCGTCGTTTTATTTCCAGCATAATCTGCTGCCGTTACGGTAACTTTCTTTGTTCCGGGGGTATTACTGATATTTGTCGGGAGCGTGTAGGTAAAGGGTTCCTCTGCGAGTTTTCTGTTATCGGTTGCCGCGAGCGCCTTGTCAAACAACTCCTTCACCTCTGCATACGCCAGATCCTCCTCAACACGGATGGACGTATAAGTAATGACCGGCGCTATTTTATCGATATTATCCACCTTTACGGGATAAGTATAGGATTGTTCACTGTCTCCCATCTGGTAGCTCACCGTAAAGTTATATGTGCCATTTGCCGTGACAGTCCGGCTCGCCGGAGAGACTGTCACACTGCTGAATCCTTCCGCCTGATCCGCACTCACCCGGATCACCACGCTCTGATTCGTGAGCGTATCCGGCGTCATAGTGTGGCTGGCGCCCGGTCCGACTCCTACATCCTTTATAAAATAGAACGTGATGCTGTCAATTGCCTTGATTTCCTCCGTGGAAGGGTTCTTCAGGATTCCGGTAATCTTGTACATACCACTGGGAGAAGTAAGAGGCATGGTAAGCCCTACGGTTTCTGTGACGGCAACGCTGCCAAAACATACATCCAGTGCATTTCCCGTAGATTCCTGCGTCAGCGTATATTCCGTCACATACTTTGTGTTCCCCTTCTGCTTAATTGTCGCATCGGAATATACCGTCACATTCCCGCCTTTTGTGATGGTATCTTTGATTTTCAACGAAAAATCTTCAATATTAGAATCCACAGCCCCGCCGTCCAGCACAAGCTGCATCCAGTCCACCTTCGCCACCCAGCCAGATGGAACAGTCACGGAGATCACGTTTTTTCCCTTCTGCAGCCTGTCGATCGGAATCTCTAATACGGTGGTATTCCACGTACAATCCGTGCCGGAAAGATTGCCAATGGCGTTAGTAAGCGTATAGATATCGTCATTAAGATACACTCTGTCTATCTCGCCGTATTCTTCATCCACATCATATGCCTTAACCGCCAGATACGCGCTCTGTGCGGGCAGCTCATTTAACGTAAAGGATATCTCTATCGGATGAGCCGCATATGCATCGCTGCTTCCAATCATTACGTCAATATCCCCATCTGCCGTTCCTGTATGGGAATTGTTCTCATTGTCTGTGGTTACCATCAGTGTCTGTGGGTGAAGCGCCGGCTCGGCGTATGTAGCTGCGGCATAAGCTCTGCTGCTATAGGTCTGCACTGCGGGAACCTGCGGTGCCTCCACGCCATAGTCCTCTATCAGATCTTCCAATGTGAGGAGTGCAGGCGCCTCGTTCTGTGCCATGCGCTCCTGCACAAACCACGGGTAATGATAAGGGCAGTCTAAGTCCATACAGTCCGCCTTCGTGTCGCGGATGTGCTCCAGACCTTCCAGACGCAAGATAAAATCAGTAAGGGAAGCGTACCAAGCCTCTCTGCTGTCCATGCCTGTATTGGAATCTGCCTCTGTATCCGGATATTTCTCCAGATAATCGTCTGTCGCCTGACGCGCATCAGAAAGCAGCTCCTCGTCGATCATATCTTGATTTTCTGTGATAAGATCCGCCGCCTCATCATAGGAGAGATATTCTTCCGGATCGGGAAGTGTACGCAACAGTTCAAGCAATGCACGCAGTTCCTCTGCCTGAGCAGAATCTGCCACGACCGTTACGGTAATTTCAGGCAGGCTTATGCCTTCCACCAACACATAACCCTCCGGCAGAACAGGCGCAAAAACATAGACACCCTCTGTATTCCCGTCATAGGAAGGAGTACTCTCCCAGATAATGCCTTCTATTGTCACACTCTCTTCTTTACTGTCTGTTATCTCTTCGCTGTCTGTCCTTTGGGCGGTTCCGTCATCGGCTTCCGGCTCTTCCGCTGATGAATCCTCCAATTGTTTCACGGTTATCACATTGTCCGACTGATATTCGGGCATGTCAAACCCGCCGGTCTGTACTTCAAGCCCACCGGTGCCCGCTTCATTGCTGCCTTGTTCCTCCTCTGTCACCTCAGTACTTTCACCTATAGAACCGTCGCTCTTGTCTCCTGTCTCTACATCGCTTCCGTCTCCAGTTTCTCCAGCAGCGTCGTTTTCATCTTCTGTTTCTCCGCCAGCTCCATTTTCATCTCCTGTTTCCCCGGAACTACCGTTCTCATCTCCTGTTTCTCCGCCAGCTCCGTTTTCATCTCCTATTTCTCCGGAATCGCCGTTCTCTTCTCCTGTTTCCTCTGAATCGCCGTTCTCATCCCCTGCTTCCTCTGAATCGCCGTTCTCATCTCCTGCTTCTTGATTCTGATCAGAATCATCAGGGTCTATCTCCTTCTCAGGGTCATCCTTTGTACTCTCTTCCGATGAATTTTCGCTATTCTGCACTATCATGACTGCCATCAGCGTATCGGGCAGCGACAATTCCGAAAGCGAAGTTCCTACCGGAACAGTCTGTACCCGCACCTTATCGGCAAGTATGCTGAACCCGGACACATACACGGTATTTTCATTTACCTGCCCTCCTTCTGCTAAAGCCGAAATTGTTGCCAATATATCCGGATAAGTCGTAAACAACACACAAAAACTAAGCGCTGCTGCTAACAGACGCAGGCGCTTCTTTCTTCTTGATTTGATCCATGCACGTTGTTCATCCATAATGAGTTCCTCCCTATCGTAAACCGTACTGGCTTGATTGCCTTAATCATAAGTATTTTTATAAGAGTAATTTATCAGAATGAAAACATGATTTGTGACACACGGGAACCGATTGCAGTTTTTGAGGTATAGATTGCAAAAACAGGTAGAATCCCATTAGGCATCCCCACAATAATACCCGAAATATAGTTCTTTCAAATTCTTATAAGCACCCCGCGGAAGGTAGATTTTCTTCCCGGTCGCAAGGCAGATATCCTGCGCATTTAAGCTGTCAATATACTCCATATTCACGATAAAAGCAGCCCCGATTCTCACAAACTCCATATATCCCGAAAGCATTTCATAAAGTTCTGTCATCGTCATACGAAGCAGTTGTTCTTTGCCGTCCGCAAGGTACATGCATTGTATTTTCCCCTGTGCCTCGCAGTATACGATATCTTTTACCGCCACTCTTACGATTCTTCCCTCAATCTTAAGTAAAAGATATTTTTTCCGTTCTTCTTCTGTCTCCGCTACAAATCTGTCCAGCACCGCAGCTAACCTATTTTCTGCAACCGGCTTGAGTAGATACTGCGAGGCATCCACGTCAAAAGCTTCCAGTGCATACTCTCTGGATGTAGTAAGGAAAAACAGTTTTGCCCTGTTTCCCATTTCGCGGAGTCTTTTCGCCGCTTCCATCCCAAGACAGACGTTCATTCCATTCTGTCCCGGCATAAAGATATCCATAAAGATCATATCTGGTGCATAATTTCTTTCCTCCACCATATAGAGCAGTTCTCCTGCAGTTTCAAAACACTCAATCATAAACTCCAGTTCAGGATGTTTACTCTCATAAGCGTTCAATAGTTTTTCAGTCTTGTTAAGCTCTGCTGTCTCGTCATCACAGAGTGCTATCAGATACGTCATCTGCCCTCCATTCTGAGGTTTTTACCCCCGTTTTATTTTCAGGCTCTATATTCATGATCAGCCTGAGTACAAACACACCGTTATCATTTTTGAAATCATACTTTCCGGCATATTTTTCTACCGTCCTGATAATGCTTGAAACACCGATACCACCCGTAAATTCCGTTTTTGGCTGTCCATTCTTTAATTCAATTTCCATTCTGCAGGTATTACTGCAGGAGATAATCAGCTTATTCTTTCTTTTCTTAAGTATCAGATGAATGAAGCATTCCCGCCCGTCCGGCTGTTTCATCACTTCCATGCAGGCATAGATTGCATTTTCATAGGCATTCGCAAGAATCGCTACCAGATCAATGCTTGGTATCGCAAGGTTTCTTCCAAGCTCCACATCAAGATTAACCTTAATCCGCTCATTTTCCGCCTTTCTGGTATAAGCTGACAGGATATTATTGACTGCGGGATTGGCACATATCATCTCCGGTATCCCCTGATCGGTCTCCCTGTCATATTCCTGCAGATACTGTAACAATTCTTCACACTGCCCTCTGCGCGCATACTCCGCCATGACCGCATTATGATGTCTGATGTCATGCCGAAGTCGTCTGCCGGAGTCCACAGATTCTTCCAGAATCTCCAACTGGCGTTCCAAAAGCCTGTAATTCATCTGAATCAGCTGTTTTTCCCTCTCATATTCCTTCTCTTTGCCAACATGCAGATAAACCCGGAACACCAGAAGCTGTAAAGTACCCGTTAAAATGAAATTTATTAAAACCTGATAAATACGATGCGGTGTCATTTCTTTGTTCAGAGTCGGATTTAAAATATACCCGATTCCAAATAAAATACAGATAATCATAACTGCAACGCTGAAGTGATCCGCTTCGTTCTCCACATAATCGCCAAAGCCCTTCATGGATTCTTTGACATATTTATTGAGCAGAAATGATATAAGCAGAATCAGCAGAATACGTGCGATAATATCTGCCCATACATTACGGTTGAAGAAAATAATAGAAATCTCCAATCCACCAATCAGAAATACCGACATCAGATAAAAAATCAGCGCCAGCTTATAGACTGCCAGATAAACAGAATCTCTGCTCATGATAATAGCAAAGACCCCAAAACATATGTACATTGCAAATGCCACCATCCGTACGCAGCTTTCCCAATCCACTACATACCACACACATGCCAGCGCAATCAGCGCCACACAAAAACAGCTATAGCAGACCATTGTCTTTTTCCTGCCAAACCGCGATTCGGAAAGTAAAGAAAATAGCAGGATTACTCCTGCAAGACTGATACCAAAACGAATAAACGCAATGCACACTGAACCGCCTAACATATTTTATTCCTCTTTTCCTGTCTGACTAATCTTAAACAGATTCCCAGATTTGAGTTTCTGAAGCAAATCCCTGTTTCATCTCTTTTTCACACTTTCATAGCATGATTCTACATTATTTTACAAATAAAAAAAGACGTAGGCGGCGATTGTTACCTGACGTTTATTTTCGCATTCATTTTCGGAATGAAAAAAACTATTCGGGGGATATTTTTGTGCTATACTAGATTAAAAAATCGGAGATTTTTTAATCGCGAGATTTGTGCTGGCGCCCAAACTCGCAGGTTGTGCGGGAACAGAAATCAGATTAATAATCGGAGATTTTTTAATCGCGAGATTTGTATTATAACCTTAACTCGCAGGTTGGACAGGGACAGGTATAAATATGTATAAGATTTTAATGGTGGATGACGATCCGATGATATTAGAAGATAATAAGACATATTTTTGCGCAATGGGATATGATGTGGTCTGTGCAGATACCGCGCAGGCGGCGGAGAAAATCATTTTATCCAATGCTCTTGACTGTATCATTCTGGACGTTGACCTGCCTGATATGAGCGGATTTACATTATGTGAAAAAATACGTTTAAAGACAGGGCTTCCTATTGTTTTCCTTTCCGGCTATACCGAAGAAGAAAACCGTATCCGCGGATTGTCCATCGGCGGAGACGACTATGTGTGCAAACCTTACAGTTTAAAGGAGCTGGAACTCCGGGTTCAGGCACGCATCCGCTCCGGCAGAGCAGCCGAACCGCCCAGAACGCTTACTTACGGTTCGCTTTCTATCTGCCCTTCCTCCTGTAGTGTAAGTTATGAAACACACTCTGTAGATTTTTCTTCCTATGAATTTGATGTGTTGTATTTTCTTGCAAGACATCCCAATGAAATTTATACGCCGGAGCAGATCTATGATTCGGTGTGGAAGTCACCAATCAACAAAGGACAAAAATCCCTTCAGGTTATTATGGGACGCATCCGCAGGAAACTTTATGAGCTCTGCCCGGATCACGCCTACATCCAGACTAAACGCTACAAAGGTTATCTTTTTGTTCCTGAGCGGGAATGAAAGCAGAAGCCTGCTATTCCGGCAATGGTTGACAGCAGCACAAACCCTGTTGCAATAACGATAGTATTACTTTCACGGATGTCAGGGTTCAACGCCTGTTCATTAATCGTAAGAGGATTAGTGCTCTTTTCTCCATATACGGATGAAACAGCGACAGTTTCTTCCTTTTTTTCAACGACAGAATCACTACCGATCATGCTTTCTTCACTGTCAGAATTAGTTGAATTTATGACATTATTGTCAGTTATTTGTTCCGTATATGATGGCGGCTCTGCGCTGCCGGTTTTTGATTCTTCAGATACTGACCGGTTCTCACCAGTATTGGAGGACACTTCATTTGGTGCTTGTCCGTCACCTGCCGCATTTAAGTTACTATCATTATCCCCTTTTTCCGTTCGGTTTGTATCAGACGATGCCTCTGATTCAGTACTACCCGAATTAGTATTGCAGTTTGCATTTGGATCTTGTTCTTCACCCTCCACAGATGTATCATCAATGCTTGTCTGTGGACTGTCAGGTGGATTTGTAATGGAGGTGCCGCCACCCCGGCTTCCGCCGATGTCATCCACATGCTCCAAATTGTCAGCCGCATAACAAAGTACATTGGAAAAGTATCTGGTTCCGTTGTCATTCCACTGCAGGCGAATATATATATTGGGATGCGCCGCCATATCCCTCTGTTTAGATTCAACAGCGATAAAGAAGCCCGCATAACTATCTTTTACAGCTGCTTCTTCGTACATGAACCAGTTTTCTCCGTCGAAAGAATATTCCGACATTACAGTAATCGGCAGTTTCTCCGGTTTCGTGTACCAACCCTTGAATATATATTGACTGCCACTTACCGACGCCCTCACATCCGTAAAGGACAGCGGATAATCATTGTAAGCTACCGTACACAATACCGGCTCTGCGGACGCCGCATGTAAGAAGGAGCCCTGTACCTGAAAGCGCCGCCTTTCCTCCTGCTCCTTATCACATCCCTCAAGATTCCATGAAATCGGAACCGGCTCATTATGACTGACCTGCCCCTGACGATTGACCGTACAGTTAATCTGTGCCGGTAGTACATCGTTTGCTGTTTCGCCTTTATCTACAACGACGCAGACGGAATCCTGTTCCAGCACAAAAGGAGTATCTGCATAATGGATGCTCCCGGATATATGGCAGTCACCGACTACTAATCCGGCGCCTTCTTCCTGCCATAATGCACATTGCCCGCTTTCTACTGCAATACCTTGTATGGAAAGCATACCTTTTTCTGCTACATAAAATATACTTTTACCATCCGGCTGTCCTGAAAAAGTAAGATTACCATCACTCAATAGATCAACCTCTCCGGTTATAGTAATCGTATATTTATCGGTATCAACAAAAACAGAGGGCATATTTATCCCATTGGGACAATAACTGTAATACTCATCATCCAGAACCACATGTCCCGCCAGTTTTACTGTGCCGCCGGTGTTCTTATGTGACTCAAGCCATTCTGTCAGCGCCTGACCGGTAGATACACTATCTTGGGCAGGTTCCGGGGCTGAAATGATTGCGCTGCTATGTTCTGACCCGGTTTCCATGTCAGCCTCAGCAGCAGGCGCCGCAATCTGCGTCGGTTCCGCCTCTGCCGTGGAGTCAGGATTTTGTTCTGCTGCCATTGCATCAATCGGATCAACACTATAAAATAAGAACACGATCACAAGCGTCAGCACAAATAATAATTTACACTTATATTTCATCTGATTATTCCTTTATCGTAACTGTTCAGTACCGAATAGTTACCTCTTATCAGTATTTTGGGAGGATTATCACTTATCATGAAACAGATCATATTTACTAAATCTGCATTTCAGACAATTCTGGTAATCGCAGGCACAATTATTCTAAGTCTGCTTGGATTATCGGCAGGCACTCGATATGATAATAAATATATAACAAAGGCAGCTCTCACACAAGATAATCTTTGCATTATTCCAGAAAAAGGTTATTGTTCCCTCGTTGACGGCTGGGAGCTTTATCCGGATCTTCTGCTTTTTCCGGACGACTTTTCTTCCGGAACACAATCATATTACAATACATGGGCAGGTGAATATCCGAATCTCTCCTTATTCCATGAAGATAAAAATCCTTACGGAATCTCAACATGGCGTATGCATCTTAGCGGAAACGGTAATGTCCTGCTCTATCTTCAAGAACCTCTCTGCGCTGCCAGAGTCTATGTAAACGGGCTTTGTCTGGGCGAAACCGGAGTTATATCTTCTGACAATCACTCGTTAAGGGTAACGTACGCTCCCCTTATTAAAGACAAAGCTTATTCCTTTTTTCTTGACGGCGAAGCGGAACTGATTATCCAGACTGCCAATTATTCCCACTATTATGGTGGAATCTGGTATGCACCTGTAATCGGAGATGCAGACAGTGTCAGCCATCTCATTGCCTCCCGTATGCTTATCTATGGACTGCTGTTTTTTTCATCGCTCACGCTTGCTATATTTTGCATTGTACTCTGGGAACGCAAAGAGGATGGCAGCAGGGCTGTCACATTCTATTTTGGCATGCTAAGTCTGACTTTTGCAGTGCGGATCTGCTATCCCTTCTTAAGATTATTTGGCGTGCCGCTTGTGCGCACTCTTTATGCGATTGAAGATGCTGCCGCTGTATCCGGCATTTACTTTTCCATGCAGATTGCCCTCCTGTTATTTTTACCGGACGGGTTTACGCGCCTGAAAAAACTTCTCCATATTCTCTCTTTAGGACTCTGCGGCATTGTTATCATTGTCCCTTTGTTCGTATTTCCTGCCGTTCCCAGTCTTGTAATTTGGTATGGACCGTTCATTTCATGGTATAAAATACTCATGGCATTCCTACTGATCAGCCTGACAGTCTATGGCAGTTTTATGGGACTGCTTCATATAAAAACCATTCTCGCCGCCGCTACTACAAACGGTATCTGCCTGCTTTACAGCGTCCTGACGATTGGATACTATGAACCGTTTGCCGGCGCTTATCCGGAAGAATATGGCACATTTTGTATGGTGATTGCTTTTGCCGTCCTGATGGTGCGGCGCAGTAGAGAAATGTCAGAGGAAAATAGAAAACTCAATCTTCACCTGAAGGATGAAGTAGAAGAAAAAACAGAGCATTTACACAGGCTCCTCTCTGAGAGGGGTCAGCTGATTGCCGAATTGGGACATGACATGAAATCTCCTCTGACATCCCTCTCGAATATGGCACAGATCATACGGCTGAATGATATCATGCTGGACGAAAACACCCGTAGAAGAATGATGCACATCGAGGAGCAATGTAATCTTTTATCCGAGCGTCTTAAATCCATTCAGGAAATAGCTGCCCAGACAAGTTCTCCTGCCACAATGGAGCCTTTGCTGTTAAATACATTCCTTTCGGATTTTTATCATAACTGCCGCCCGATCATAGAACTTTACGGACCGAATTTTCTTGAAAATATTACCTCACGTCCCTGTCATATTATGGCAAACCGCGAGCAGCTTTTCCGTGCATTGGAAAATCTCTTATACAATGCCGCTGATTTTACGCCGCCGGATGGTAAAATAACGCTTTCTCTTACATCAGACGGAGCCTTTGCGTATATTGCTGTCGCGGATACCGGCTGCGGCATACCGGAAAAAGATCTCCCGAATATTTTCCATCGTTCCTACACCACCCGCAGTGACAAGGGCGGACAGGGATTAGGGCTTGCCATCACCCGCGCCATTGTTTTAGAGCACGCAGGGCAGATAGAAGCCGTTTCCAGAGAAGGGGCAGGCACAACTTTTACAATCAGCCTTCCTCTGCTGACTGAGAATTTTTCTTAGCAAAAATCTCCTTAAGTGATTCCGTATACGGCTCCCTTGCGATGCCGTACTCCGTCACAATACCCGCAATCAGATCATGATCCGTCACATCGAATGCCGGATTGAAAACTTTAACGCCTGCCGGAGCCATCGGCTTCTCATACCACATATCCGTCACTTCGTGCGCTGGACGCTGTTCGATCGTGATATCCGCACCGGTAGGTGTATTCATATCGATGGTCGAAGTGGGCGCGCAGATATACACCGGCACATTGTAGCGCTTCGCCACCGTAGCCACAACGGACGTACCGATCTTATTCGCAGTATCGCCGTTAGCCGCCACACGGTCACATCCCACAAACACCGCATTGACCCATCCATTTCTCATAACAGTGGCGGACATATTATCACAAATCAGCGTCACATCCACTCCCGAAGAATATAATTCGTAAGAAGTCAGTCTCGCACCCTGCAATAAGGGTCTTGTCTCATCCGCATAAACATGAAAGTTGTATCCTCTCTCCTGTCCCAGATAAATAGGCGCTGTAGCTGTACCGTACTTACATGTGGCAAGCTGCCCTGCATTACAGTGTGTGAGAATGCCGTCTCCCGGTTTCACAAGAGTCAGCCCATACTCACCGATTGCCTTACACACACGAATATCTTCTTCCTTCATGGCAATGGACTCTTCTTTTAATTTGTGTTTGATTTCAGACACAGGCAGTTCTTTATTTGTTATGCACACCTGCTCCATCCTGTTTAACGCCCATGATAAGTTGACTGCCGTAGGTCTGGCGGAATTTAAATAATCCTTCTGCTTACAAAATTCCTCATAAAACACTTCATAGTCCTGTGTATCTATCCCTTTTGCCAACAGATAGATTCCGAATGCCGCTGCCACACCGATTGCCGGCGCTCCGCGTACTTTCAGCAAATAGATGGCATCCCATATCTCCTCCCCGGTATGCAGGCTGATCAGTTCCGCCTTCCCCGGAAGAAGCGTCTGATCCAAAATCACCAATGCGCTGTTCTCATCATCTAACGCCACCGTCTCATATTCCATGATATTTTTCTCTTGTTCCATAGTACCTATCCTCCCTGTTTATTTATCTCTGCAATCTGCTCTTCTTTCACTTTATCCATACTACTTCCGATTTTAAATAGATCAATTCAGTTTCTTCCTCACAGCATCAAATAGTACGTCACCGGAAACAATTTCTCCAGCACTGCAAAAATCGGCAGATACGTCGCCAGCCTGATAAACACCGGCGTGCACACAAGGCTCCCCAGCGACAGAATCGGGATTGCCGCCGCGATTGTCTCCTGCCTTCGTAATATAATTCCAAGAATCCCGCAGTAGACTACGACAATACACTGGTAAATCAGCAGATGCCCGATCTGGGTCACCCACATACCCGCGTTCCACACAGACAGCAGCGTACTTAATCTGCCTGTTCCTTCCACACTGCCGCTATACCGGATTCCGTCGGATACCCACAGACAAATCAATACCGCCAGAGACACAAAAACGGTCGGCATCCATATATCGACTAAATAAGTCAACAAATTAGGCGCCATCCTCAGAAATCTTTTTTCCTTCCTGTCTCTGTCATATTCTAACATGCCACACATGCCACTAATGAAAATAACCACCGCAAACACCCCTTTTACGGGGAAGACAACTGTGTCATTTATAACATTAGTGTCAGGAGTATTTTGACTGTAACGGTCATTGTTCTCATATTCAAATTCAAAAGTGCTGTTATCCACCAGATGGCGCTCATAGGCTTCTTTTGCAAAAGATACAAATTTTTCCGATATTTCATCTGATATTCCATCCTGAATCTCTTCCGCAGACACTCTCATATAGTTCTCATAGCACTGCTCGGAATACAGCTTAAATATCACTCCGCTGATGCGTTCCTTCGCCATCCCCGTAATACTGCTTGCAGATGTCTCATAGACTGTGACACACTTTGTCCAGTCTCCATCCATCACTTTGTCTTCTATATCCGCAGTAATCACAAACCCACAGTCCGCCTCGGATTTCATCACACCGCGTTCTACTTCCAATTCATCATTACACAAATCAAATCTCAGCACGCTCTCTTTTTCCAGACTATGCAATTGCTCTATGATCTGTCTGCTCCATGTACCTTCTTCCACACAGATTGCTACCGTCGCACCGCCCTGTCCATCCTGTTCCATCATACTGACCGCGCCGCCAAGCAGCGGTATTAATAGCAGCAGACCAATATAAGCCGGCTGCTTCCACAGTCTCTTGGCAAGAAGCTGTATCCATATCCAATATTGTCTGAATATTCCGGTTTTGTTTGCTCGCATCATGTTTTAGAACCTCTCCCTGCTTCTTCCTTATACGGTCCAGTCTCTATCAAATCATCTAGTCTCTTCTTCTCAGCCAATATGATACCGCCCCAAACACTACTGCATAACAACACATCCCTATCACACACTGCTTAAGCGTGTCTGCCTGATACCCGGTCAATATGCCTCCCACCGCCCGAATCATATATGCTGTAGGAAGCTTATCTCCTATGGTCTGCATTACCTTGGGTAAAAACATAGATGGAACCAATCCCCCCGACAGATAGATCATCACGACAGAGAGTAAAAATATCACAAGGACAGCTCCGCTTCTGCTTCCCGCCAGACTATAAATCAGATAGATCAATGTAGCGGCTGTTATCACAATAAGAAGCACAACTCCCACCTGTATACCGACATGGGAACCATTTCTGCCTCCTGCCAGCATTGAGGTAAGCTTCTCCGCCATCTCTGGTGCAAAGATTCCCGCAGCTTTAAGCGCTGCCCACGCAATCAATCCTAAGAGTCCCATACACAAGAAACCACACAGCCATTTGCAAAAACATTGCCACGCCTCACCTGTTCCCTGCCTCGCCAGCTGTTTCCGAAATGCCTGCGGCTCCCGCTGTACAACAGGGTATACCGCCATTCCAGTCAGCAGCAGAAACAGAATCACGCCGGATGCCGCATAAAATTGTATGATGCTCAATTTGCCCGTAGCAGACACCGTCTCTTCCCGATAGACCGCCAGCCTGTCAAGGGCAAAAGCCAGATTATAACTGTCAATCTCTCCTTCCATTACAGACAACCGTTCCGTCAGCCCGTATTCTACTGCCGTATCATATGCACCATAAATCTGCGCCTGAGCCACACGCAATAGTCCCGCGCCTGACTCCGTCAGTTCCCGCAAAAGCATAGCCTCCAATCCGGCATTTTCCGGGAAATAGACCTCCACAGACGGATTTGCACCATTCATGATCCCCTCTACAAGCTGCTCCGGCAGTATGATCAGCGCAGCAATACCTCCGTCCTCCAACGAACGAATCCCTTCGTCTTCTGTCATCTGCACAAAATGGCATACCTGCGATGCACTTTCCAGATTTTCTACATATCCAAGCGCCAGCCGGGTCATCGTATTATCTTCACGTACTACAACACCAATATCTGCTCTGACCGCCAACGGTTCCTTCTCCATTGTCTTTGCACCACAAAAAGCAATCGCACCTATGAGAATCATAAGCATGATTGCCTGTAATAACATGTGCGGGAATACCCCGATCATCTTTTTTATTTCTACATACAGATACCGCATTTTCTGTCTCATAGAACTTACGCCTTCCGGTCAGGTTCCCCTGCGTTCATATCTGTGTACATATCAAGCAGACCCACCGTTTCCGATGCGGGTCTGCCATACATATTGCAGCACTTGTGAGAAACCGTTTTACTCTGCTCCTCTTGTTCATCAAATGTGATACTCATACGATATACACCCTGCGCAGACTCTGTATCCAGATGTTTCATGATTTCCTCGATCATTGCATCCTGCCCTGTATCACCCATTTGCTAATACAACTCCTTATCCAAATTTCTGCCACGAACCTCTCTGCTGATAATCCGCCAATTGTAGAAAACATCTACCATAACGCATCCAACAGGCTTCCATACTCATCATCGAGCGCATATATAATGTCTTCCCAGTCAGACATCGTCATCTCGAAGAAAGCCGTCTTAGGCTCTACTGATGGTTTGATCTTATCTTTGATCGGTTCTACCTCAATATCACCGCTGACCTTAAATAACTCTTCATCGTCCATGCTGAATGTCAATTTATCCAGTTCAAATTTTACTCTTTCACCTTTGACGATACCATCCCAGCCTCCTTCTAAAGCCACAGCAAGGCTGTCTATATCATCTTTGACAGAAAACGTCATGTCAAACTTATCATTCACCGCATCACAGTTCATCACATATTTCACTTTGCCATCACTGTAACCGTCTGAATATTTAATATCCATATTCACCTGATAATCGTCATCTGTCACATCCTGCACTACCTGACAAATTATTTCACGCGTTTCACCGTCTACACCATCCACACTGATCTTGCCTTGAATCTTGTCAATACTCCTGTTCTCTCCAGCGAAAAAGATTTCTCCGTTAACGGCCGCATCGCCATCTAACATTTTAACCGGCTCTTCCAGCATAATACTCTCAATGCGGTTTCCCGAACTAATTTCAAATAGGATGCTGACATCTGAAGTAATCCAGCCGTCATAATAATCAAGGAAATCCAGATCGCCTGTCATCTCATAAATCTCGCTGTACTTCTTCATATAGTTCTTGACCAGCCGATTCATCTCTTGCTGAGGAAATGTCACGCGGTACAGGCCCTTCTCCACTTTCTCTAGCGTCATTGCGTCCTTGCACGCCGCCAGATCGCTTTCCATCTGCGCAAATGCTGTACTGAAACTTTTCCAGTCTCTCATCGTGATTCTCTCGTCCTTATCAGGAAACAAATTGATGGAAAACTCTTCCGCATCACTGACAGACGAGAAATCTGCAAGAATGGAATCATTGAACTGACTCACAACATTCTCGTTGTCCACATACATATCTTCTATAAACAACTCCGGTACGGAAAAACAGAATACCTCATCGTTGGCATAAATATTCAAATGTGCAAAATCATAATTAAACATGCTGAGACTTGTATCCGCATTCAGCTCCTTAGCCTGCATGTCTTTGTAGAAATCAGTATCGATTCCCAAGGTCGTATCACCCATCATCGGAAGATCTATGGTAAAATCCAGTTTTGTATCCATATGATAACCGTCTTCTTCCATCATAAGCAGAAGATCATCGCTTCCAAGCTTCTCTGCCATGGGATTTCTTACCTGTGCTATTTCCTTACCGATATTCTGAAATCCTTTGGTGATCTTATAAGCAGGCGTACTCCTTAAATATGCCAGTGTACCTGCTACTCCGGCAACTACTACCACACATACACATGCCACTGCAATTATAATCTTAGCCGTTCCCTTTTTCTTTCCTTGCGGATTATAAGGCTGGAACTGTTGTCCATACTGATTGCCCTGCGGCTGTGTGGAACTATACTGGTAGCTGCCGTATGAATCATTCTGCTGCCCATACGGATTGTTTTGTGCCTGCTGCCAGTACGGATCGCTCTGCGGCTGTCCATATGGGTTACTCTGTGCCTGCTGCCAGTACGGATCGCTCTGCGGCTGTCCATATGGGTTATTCTGTGTCTGCTGCCAGTACGGATCGCTCTGTGTCTGCCCGTAGGGACTATTCTGCATCTGCTGTCCATATGAATCATTCTGTGTCTGACGCCCATAAGGATTGCTCTGATCCTGCTGCACAACATCGTTTGTATCTGATACGCCGGGAATCGGTATCTCCTGTGGCATATAATTATCTCTGTTGTTCTGATTATTTCCTTCCATCTGTCCCCTCATTCTTTCTTGTTGTTCGCTTTTCCTGTTCGTACCTTCTCCGGCTATAGCTACTGCCGTACTTCCTATACTGCCGTATACATTCTCATGTACATTCCCAATACTAGAACATCTTGACCAGAGCCTCTCCACGCAGTCTCCTGTCCACCTGATTCAACTGACCGTTCTTCATGACATACACTTTGTTACACATGTCTAGTTCACTTTCTTCATGAGTGGTAATGACCACTGTTCCCTTGCGCTCCAAATACACCTGTAAATATCTGCGTATATCTTCTTTACAGACCAGATCCAAGGCAGCGCTCGGCTCATCCAGCAGAAGTACCGGCGGCATCCCTGCCATAGCAATTCCGATGCTTACCCGCTTCTTCATTCCCCCTGACAGTTTACTCACCTGCTTACTGCTAAACTCGTTAACCCCCAGCAGATTCAAAAACCCATGCTCCAATTCCTGCTTAAGTTTTTTCTTATCAGAATACCATAATCTCAGATTGTCATAGACGGTAAGCTCCGGAATCAGCGGATTCTCTTGAGGAACATAACCGGTCATACCCCGGATCACTTCCATATCTGCATGCATCCTGCCAGTATCTGAATCACTCCATGCTTTTCTTCCATAATAGAGCACTTCTCCCGATCTTGGTTTCAAAGTGCCCGCCAAAACTGACAAGAGTGTCGATTTACCACATCCGTTTGCACCCACGATGGCGATACATTCACCTCGCTGTGCCGTAAAAGATGCGCCTTTGAGAATCTTCTTATTGCCATATGAACTTGTAATGTCCGATACCGTAATCATATGTTCCATATTCCTATAGTAACATATAATTGAACAAAAGAAAACGCCCAAACAAAACTGTTGGGCGTTTTACCTTAGAAAAACTTATTTCGCTCTATTTTGCAGCTGCAATCTCAGCCTTCAAAGCTGCTGTCAGCTTCGGAACGATCTTATTAAGATCACCTACTACACCATAGTCAGCAACATCAAAGATCGGAGCGTCAGCATCCTTGTTAATTGCAACGATAATATCGGACTCTTCCATACCTGCTACGTGCTGGATTGCACCGGAAATACCGATTGCAAAATATACGTTAGGACGAACAGTCTTACCTGTCTGTCCAACCTGAAGATCCTTCGGTTTCCATCCGGAATCAACAACTGCACGGGAACAGCTTACTGTACCGCCAAGTACTTCCGCAAGCTCCTCAAGAATCTTGAAGTTCTCAGGACTTCCAACACCACGTCCACCGGATACGAGGATCTTAGCATCCATAATATCTACTGTCTCTGTAACAGCCTTAACGATATCAAGAATCTCAACATATTTGTTGTCCGGTGTAAAGCCCGGATTGAACTCTTCTACAACTGCCTTTGCACCCTTGACAGGATCAATCTTCTGCATAACGCCTGCACGAACCGTAGCCATCTGAGGACGATTGTAAGGACAAGCAATAGTTGCAATCGTGTTGCCGCCGAATGCAGGACGTGTCATAAGGAGCTGGTTATGTAACTGCTCCTGACCCGGAACTGCCTGCAGAGGGAAATCACCAATCTCCAGAACAGTACAGTCTGCTGTCAGACCTGTAGCAACTCTTGCAGATACTCTCGGTCCTAAATCTCTACCGATTGCGGTAGCGCCAACAAGCATGATCTCAGGTTTATATTTGTTGATAACAGAAGCAAGTGCGTGTGCATAAGGCTCCGTTCTGTAATCCTTCAACTCAGGATCATCAACTACGATAACCTTATCTGCACCGTACTCAGCGAGCTGATCTGCCAATTCTTTGATACCGGAACCTACTAAAACGGCTGTTACTTCTGTATTTAAATCTTTAGCGAGGTCTTTTGCTTTACCAAGTAACTCGAATGCAATACTGCTGATCTCATTGTCTACCTGCTGCGCAAAGACATATACTCCCTTGTATTCTTCTAAATTCATTTTACATTCCTTTCTCTATACCTGAATATAGTCTTATTTTTTAGATCACATGTTTTACTTTTAACTTGTCAACAATGTAGCTTACTGATTCATCAGGATCAAGAGTAACCTTCTCGCCAGCGCCCTTTCTTACCTTGTCGGAAGCTTTAGCGATCTTTGTCGGTGAACCCTTCAGACCTAAGTTTGCATCGTCTACATCCTTCAAGTCTGCTCTGCCCCATACAGTGATCTCCTGCTTATATGCATCAAAGATGCCGCCCGGTGTCATATAACGAGGCTCATTCAACTCGGAAAGTGCTGTAATCAGACAAGGCATCTTAGCTTTCACAACATGATATCTGTCTTCATACTGACGCTCAACAATCACACTGTCGCCTTCGATCTTAATATCCTGTGCATAAGAGATTACAGGAATGTTCAAATGCTCTGAAATCTGAGGACCTACCTGAGCCGTATCACCATCGATTGCCTGACGGCCTGTGATGATGAGATCATATTCAAGATTTCTGATTGCACCTGCAAGTGTTGTGGAAGTTGCCCATGTATCTGCACCGCCAAGGACTCTGTCTGTTACGAGTACACCCTTGTCTGCGCCCATAGCCATTGCCTCACGCAAAACTTCCTCTGCTTTAGGAAGTCCCATCGTTACAACAGTTACTTCCGCATCATACTGATCTTTTAATCTGAGCGCTGCTTCCAGACCTGCTTTATCATCCGGGTTCATGATTGTAAGCATAGCGCCTCTGTCAAGTGTTCCGTCAGGATTAAACTTAACGCCGCCCTTTGTATCAGGAACCTGTTTAATACAAACAACAATTTTCATTGTATTTCTCTCCTTATATTATTTATTCGTTTATAATATCTATTGTTCTCCCTAAGCCGGCACTCGGCTATACAACTCATACTACTTAAGCAAAGAACCAGAAATAACCATTCTCTGAACTTCACTTGTTCCTTCGTAAATCTCCGTGATCTTAGCATCACGCATCATACGCTCTACATCGTACTCTCTGATATAGCCGTAACCACCATGTAACTGAACAGCCTTAGTAGTTACTTCCATAGCAACCTCTGCTGCGTATAACTTAGCCATAGCTGCCTCTACAGAATATACCTTCTGTGTAGCCTTAGCCATTGCTGCTTTGTATACAAGCATCTGTGCCGCCTGTACCTTGGTAGCCATGTCTGCCAGCTGGAACTGTGTATTCTGGAATGCGCCGATAGTTCTGCCAAACTGTTTTCTTTCCTTTACATACTGGATTGTTGTCTCCAGAGCGCCCTCAGCAAGTCCGAGTGCCTGAGAAGCGATACCAATACGTCCGCCATCCAGTGTATGCATAGCAATACCGAAACCTTTGCCCTGCTGACCGAGCAGATTGTCCTTCGGGATACGGCAGTCTGTGAAGATCAGCTCGTATGTAGAAGAACCGCGGATACCCATCTTCTTCTCTTTCGTACCAAAAGTGAATCCGGGTGTTCCTTTCTCTACGATAAATGCGGAGATTTCTTTGGTCATTCTGCCGCGCTTCTCAACTGTACCGGTGATTGCGAAGATAACATATACGTCAGCTTCCTTACCGTTTGTGATAAAGCACTTGGAACCGTTAAGTACCCACTCGTCTCCGTCAAGTACTGCTTTAGTCTGCTGTCCCTGTGCGTCTGTACCTGCACCGGGTTCTGTCAGACCGAAAGCGCCTAACTTCTCACCTTTTGCAAGGGGAATCAGATATTTCTGTTTCTGCTCTTCTGTACCATATGTCATAATCGGATCACAGCACAGAGATGTATGTGCGGATACAATAACACCTGTTGTGCCACATACTTTAGAAAGTTCCTCTACACACATAGCATATGTCAAAGGATCACAGCCCTGTCCGCCATACTCCTTCGGAACAGGAATCCCCAAGAAACCTAATTTAGCCATTTTTTCAACGGTTTCTCTCGGGAAAACTTCTGTCTCGTCTACCTCTTGAGCGAGAGGTTTTACTTCTTTTTCGGCGAACTCTTTAAAGAGCGCTCTCGCCATTTCATGTTCTTTGCTTAAAGTAAAATCCATGATTCTTTATTCCTCCATGTTTATTTTCTATTTAGAATAGTCAAAAAATCCTACGCCGGTCTTTCTGCCGAGTTTCTTCTCCTCTACCATCTTCTTGAGAAGCGGCTGCGGAGCGTATTTCTCATCTTTGGTCTCATTGTAAAGAACTTCCATGATAGCAAGGCAGATATCCAGACCAATCAGATCGCCCAAGTGAAGCGGTCCCATAGGATGGGATGCACCAAGCTGCATAGCAACATCGATATCCTCAGCGGAAGCTGTACCTGCATCCAGCACACCGATTGCCTCGTTGATCATCGGAATCAGAATTCTGTTTACAACAAAACCGGGAGCTTCTTTAACCTGTACAGGAGTTTTGCCAATCTCTGTAGCGATAGCTGTGATCTTGTCTACCATCTCCTGAGGTGTATTCTCGCCTCTGATTACCTCTACGAGTTTCATTCTGTCAGCAGGGTTGAAGAAATGCATACCGATCATCGGTCTGTCTAAGCCTTCTCCAATCTTGGTGATGGAAAGAGAAGATGTATTGGAAGCAAACATACATTCTTTCTTAACAATACCCATCAATTCTTTGAAGATTGCCTGCTTAATCTCCATTTTCTCAAGTGCAACTTCTACAATCAAATCACAGTCTGTACAAATACCGTTTAAACCGGTAGTGATCTTACCCATGATCTCATCTGCTTTTTCCTGCGTAATTTTTTCTTTGCCAACAAGGAAGTTCATATTCTTCTGAATCTTCGCTTTGCCGCCTTCAGCATACTCTTCTTTGATATCGCAGAGACAAACTTCATATCCGTCTGTCATAGCGAATGCCTGCGCAATACCGGAACCCATTGTTCCTGCACCGATAATACCTACTTTCATTGTAAGTCCTCCTTTATAATTGTATATTAAATTTTATATACCACTCGAAAATCTTTGTGTTTCGCAAAACTTAGCAGTTCTTAAAAGGCTCTTTCACCTTCTCTTTGTTCTTATCAAGGAAGAATGCCATACCGTACTTCTGATCTTCTGTCTCGAAGCAGTCACCAAACAGCTTCTCTTCGATTACGATTGCTTCGTCCATGCCAACTTCTAAACCGTCATTGATTGCTTTCTTGCAGTTGCGGACTGCGATGGGTGCGTTCTTTGCAATGCCTGCTGCCATCTTCTCAGCCGCTGCCATCAGCTCTTCCTGCGGATATACAGCGTTCACAAGACCGATTCTTAAAGCCTCGTCAGCCTTGATGTTTCTTGCCGTATAAATCATCTGTTTTGCCATACCCGGG
>CAMXBD010000049.1 GCA_947179245.1 uncultured Lachnospiraceae bacterium
CTTAGTAATGTTGATTAACCGGTTACAAAGTACGAACGAATTTCGAGAATTAAACCTACCCAAAGACTATATTAAAAACCTGTCGGAGCATTCCACGGATGAACTCCTTGGTATCATAGCAAAGGTAACAGCATCGATGTTAAGACACCTGAATTTATCCGAAGACGAGGTCGCAGAGTTCACAGAACAGGTAAAGGAGCGTAAAATGGCAGATTTATTTGAGCATTTCCAAGATGTAGATATACCCGCCGCCCGAAAGAAAGCGCGGGAAGAAGGTTGGACAGAGGGACATACGGATGGATTTATTGCGGGACACGCTGAGGGACTTGCTGAGGGACACGCTGAGGGACTTGCTGAAGGACACGCTGAGGGGCTTGTTGAAGGCGAATTACGCTTCGCTAAATTAACAGAACTACTATTGCAGTCCAGCCACATAGACGACTTAACAAAATCACTCACTGATTTAGAATATCGAGCAATGCTATACAAACGGTATAATCTCTAACGGCATTATTCTCTTAGCTGCATAAAACAGCTTTATTATCATACCTATACCAACAGCCGGATTTGCCACAACGACAATCCCGGCTGTTCCATCCCTATATCCCCAACTGCCGCTTTAGCGTTGCCACAGATGCTCTATACACCGCATAAACCGCCGCGCCGATCGCCGCAAGTATAGTAAGATCCACAAGAAGCGCAAGCCATTCAGCGGAGAGCAATCTCCCATCATTGGCATACATTATCATCGTATAAAACAGATACATTCCGGTCATTCCGATAATCGTCGGCACTTTAAAAATATTATGGCACTGGCTTCGTACTTCTCTGGAAAGGAAATCCGGTGAAGCTCCCAGTTTCTTAAGATCGTCAAAGACATATCGGTTGTTCAATACAATGGTCTGACAGCGGGTATAGCATACCACTAATGCCGTGAGCAGGCATACAATAAAAATGAACAGAAACATCATACATAACACCGCCACATTACGCAGGAAATCATTCTGGCTCAAAATCCGGAAATCGGGTTGATATGCCCAAAATTGCCTGAAATCAAAGGAATCTGACTGTTCATAACTGATTTTCGTCATTCGCTCTGTATCTCCCCAATAGGTTTCTCCTGCCTCGTTTTCCCTAATCTTCGTTACCCGGTCATAGAATGAAGGATGCTCGCATCTTTCATCGAAAGAATCCACGTAGAGATCATAAAACGCATTGGCAAACTGGTAGGAGTCCTTCCCGTCAACATTAAACCACACCATCCTGCCCTTCCAATCATCTGTCAGCCCCTCAGATATTTTAGCGTAATCATCATTGTCCAGCACACAGCAACCCACATCATCGGTCAGAAGATCATAATGCAGATATCCTGCAAACGTAGTATCAATTTGTTCACGAGTAACCATATTCGTGAGTTCCCTCGCCGATTTGTTTGTATATGATGACGACTCTTCCTGATTTGTAAGATTTAAGTAGGTTCCGGATTTAACATCTACCTTCTCCCCAGTTATCATATAATATGCATCCTCTGAAAGAATCTTTGTCTCAACAAGCATTGGTACATATTCTATATGATATCTTTTTCCACCATCGTCATAAATCTCAGTGTTTCCACCTATTCCCAATGTAATGTATTCACATTCTCCCCAATCTTTGAATGACAGCTGATATTTGCTGCCAAGCGCTTCTATTTCCTCTCTTCCGGGAATATTCTGATCCGCCCGATATTTATAGAAATAATCATAGGACTGATCCGCATAGCGTATCATTGCTGAGACAGTCATCGAAGGAAGATAAAATATAGCAAAGCACCCACCTGCAATCAACAGTGTAATAATGAGCAGATTGTTGACCGTCTGTTTCCCCTGAAACTTCATCATACTTCTGGAAATAATATTCTTGTATGGATTTTTCTTATGTCTTTTCCATCCATGCACCACTGTGTGCAGCATCACCATATATAATCCAACAAATACCGGCGTATATAATACGCCCAGCCATGAAGGCGGAAAAGTATGAAACCATCTATGACACACGAAAGGTGCACCATACCCCATAACTGCACCGATCAAAATAACAACTGCACCGACGGGACCACACCATTTGCCCAGCTCTTTTATCGGCTCATTAATATGCTCTTCCCGAATTACTTCCATAATATTGGTCTTTTTCAGATACCGCCATGCAGTCAGGCAAGCAAACCCCACTACCATCAAAAGAAATGCCAGCGAAACAAACAGGCACTTGAAGTCAAATGAAAGTATCATATCCGAACTGTCTACCAGAATTAATCTGAATCCATTCCATACAATCCACACAAAAGGGAATCCTGCAATAATACCGATAACGGCTGACGCACCGCTCAATACAAATACTTCCCGGAACAGACCCGGAGCCAATCGCCTTCTGGATGCACCAAGCGCCATCAAAATACCGAGCTGTCCAGATTTATGCCGGAAAAATAATCCTAATGCATAAATCGTAAAAACCACACAGCCAACTAAAGTCAGGACAAATATCATATACATCTGTTTCCGGCTGTCGCCACCTTCCGGAAATACCGTCTGTACCGTCGGCGAGAACATTAGCGCGGAATACGCCGAAATAATCATCACTGCAGTAAAATTACAGAATAAGTAGAGCCGCGACTGTTTTCGGTCGGCTCTCTGTAGTTTTTGCTCCATCTGTTTCATATCTATTGTTTGTGCCATGCTAATGCCTCCCTATTCGCTCATTTCTTTAATAACATCCAGTAATTCGTCCTGAAATTCACTGCGGCTGCCGTTTTTCTCTAATTGGCGATATATATTTCCGTCTTTTAACAGGATAACTCTGTCACAGAAAGACGCCGCAAAACTATCGTGCGTCACCATAAAAATAGTCGCGTTCATCTGCGCTTTAGCGTTTCCAAAAGCCTCAATTACAGTCCGGCTTGACTTGGAATCCAGATTTCCGGTAGGCTCATCCGCAAGAATAATAAGCGGATTATTAATCAGACTTCGTGCTACCGCTGTTCTCTGCTTCTCACCACCGGATATTTCTGCCGGATACTTATTCAGGATATGTTCTATCCCAAACATGGCCGCAAGCTTATCGGTTAACTGTTCCGCCTCCTGCCCGACTTCACCCTGCACGATGCGCGGCACAAGAATATTTTCACGAATTGTAAGTCCGTCTAAAAGCATAAAATCTTGAAATACAAATCCCAGCTTCGTATTCCTGACTCTTGCCAGTGTCTCCTCGTTCTGTCCAGCGAGTTTAATCCCGCCCACCGTAATGCTTCCCTTGTCAAAAGGAATGTAGCACGAAATACAATTCAATAGTGTTGTCTTTCCGGAACCGGAAGGTCCCATAACAGCGACAAACTCTCCCTGTGCCACATGAAAATCAATACCTTTCAACACAGGATACTTCGTTTTTCCTACTTCATAAGATTTATGAAGATCTTTTACATATAACATAATTTTTCTCTTCCCTTCTTTATTTAAAATTTAGTGTGAATGAAAGAATCCCCATAACCTGCGACTGGCACGATAAATATTCTCTTCCATCTGCCTCACAGCCCACAGGAATGCCTACACTATCCTCGAAAAGAACATACCACACAATGAAAGATTTGTTTGAGGCACCTGTTAAAACTGACGGAAGTATTGTAAAATTTGTAAAACGAATGTACGTCTTGTAAAGTTTAGATATATCTGATGTAAAGTTTGACTCATACCAGATAGAAATGTAAAAGCTATAAGGATAGATATGTGGTAAACTATATTTAGAAACAACAGATAGTTTCGGAAGGTGGGAAGGATATGCTGCGGATAGCAATATGTGATGATGAGACAGAAGCAAGAGATGCGCTCCGTATACAACTGGAACAGATATTGATAGAGGAATCCGAAGAAATCGTATATGAATTTTCCTCAGGAATCAATGCGGCATCATGGCTCAAAAAGCATCCCGGCGAAATAGATCTTTTGTTTCTCGACGTAGAGATGAAGGGAATAAACGGCATGGAAACTGCCGAAAAAATCCGGACATTTAATGACTCCCTGATTATTATATTTGTAACTGGATATTCCGATTATGTCTTTGACGGTTATCGTGTTGAAGCTTTGGATTATATTGTAAAGCCTGTCTCTGTGCAGAAGCTCCGGGATGTGATTCACCGGGTGCGTATGAAACTAGACTCGAAAACGGCACAAACCTTCACTATCAAAACAATAGACGGCACATGGCGTTTCAGATTATGTGATATTTTATATTTCTATTCAGACAAAAGAAAAGTCACCCTTGTGACCGAAGCCGGAGAGTATCCATTCTACGCAAAACTGGATGACATTGCCGAACAGCTTGCCGCCGGCTTCGTAAGGATTCACCAACGATATCTTGTCAACCCTATGGCAGTAGATTACCTTGGTGGAGACTGTATTACGCTGGGAACCACAGAACTTCCGTGTAGCAGAAAATATAAGGAAGCTGCGACGGCGAAAATTGCACGGGCAATGTTGGGAGGCGATCCGAAATGACTGCTTTTCTTTCCTTTATATTCTGGTGCCTTGTCTCTCTATGTAACGCATGGCTGGTCATGCACGCAATGAGCCGCTTAATCAAAATAAAACAGCACCGCTTCAAAAGGTTCCTAATGTTTATGATGTGCTGGCTACTTAACGGCATGATCATCTTTATAGGTGATCCCTTTAACATTCTGGCGACAATTCCCTGCTTTCTCATTGTAATTTTGATTTGCTGTGAGGGCAGCCTGTGGAAAAAAATTACCATCGGATCAATATTTGCCAGTACCATTCTCTCCTTTAATGCTTTGCGGGACAACTATCTAAAAGCTCTTATATATAGATTGATTCAGTATATAACAAGGCAGACGGTGTACGGCGAATTTACATTTTTACAGGTGAATGTGTCCCACCTTCAGATTTTGTCCGCACTGACCAGCTTACCATGCATCGCATTCCTATATGCCAGTATCAGAAAATTTGCACCAGATAAAAATTATACCCTTTCCGACAGCTTGTGGAAGTTATTGTTTCTGCTCACATCTACTCCCTTTGCTATTATACTTACTTTAGCCACTTTATTTAACTGGGACGATTGCGTTTCCCATACCTCTACTCCGCCTGTTGAACATCTGGTGCTGCTGTCTATCACTATACTCGCATTTATCAGCCTGCTCTGGTGCATTACAGTTCTTGCCAGACAACAGAAACTGGAACAGCAAAATATGTTCATGGAGATCAACCACAAATATTATGAGGCGATGGAGCAACAGCATTTTGAAATACGGCGGCTTAAACATGATCTCGCCAATCATTTGCAGGTTTTATCAGCCCTACCAGAAAAACAGCGGGACACTTATCTTGAGAATCTGACAGAAAATACTGCATTCACACAACCCCTGTCATACTGTAAAGATTCCACTGTCAATGCTGTATTGACCATAAAGAAACATCTGATGGACCGCTATAGTATCCGTATGGAATTGATAATAGATATTACCACTGAGCTGCCCTTTGACAAGACCGACATCTGCGCTCTCTACGCCAATGCACTGGACAATGCGGCGGAGGCATGTATGAAGCTTAACGAGTCTGAACGCATGATTACCCTGAAAAGCAAAGCGCAGAAGGGATTGTTCTGTTTGGAAGTCGCCAATCCGGTTCCGGATGCATCTGAGAATACGCACGAGGAAACCTTACTAATCCGACATGTTCCTCCAACTTCCAAGCCAGATAAATCTAACCACGGATTCGGTCTGAAAAGTATCAAAGAGATCACGGAAAGATATCACGGTTCTCTGGAATTGAAAACTGTAAATGGTCTCTTTAACCTGTTTTTGTACATCCCGCTGTCACAGCCGGAAAATCATTCAGCAGCTTGTAAGTAACAGCTTTACAAACACTGAATCATCTCGGCACCCTTAACAAAAAACCCTCCATAAATTTATTGAGAATGCCTATTTACATTTGAAGAAACACAAGATATCATATTCTCACAAATAGGATTGATACTATATTTAGAAGGAAAGGAGGATCGCGCAATACAATAGCCAAAAGATTTTGATGTACAACTGACTAAAGTTTCTGCTTTTTGGGAAACCTGCGTATAGGGGAATTGCAATGAATCCGGGGTTGATTTATGAAACATTATATTTTTCATAGTGTCAATGATGATTAAAGGAGGAAATGATTTTATGCAGCAGGTAAATGTCAAGTTTAATAGTGTTAATCAGATTAGGCAGTTTGTGGATATAATTGATAAGTTCGATTTGAGTTTTGATTTAGGCGAAGGACGCCGAACCGTTGATGCCAAATCCATACTTGGAGTGATGGCTTTAGATTTTACCAGACCACTTCAGCTCAGATACGATTCTGATGATGAAAGGATCAGGGAGAAACTAACTCCCTTCATATATTGAGAAAGCATTGACGGAGGCGGAATATAGCGCGCCTCCGTTTTTTATTCCATAGGAAATCGCGATGGCGCAGACCAAATCGTCGCTGTCTGGCGACGATTTTTTATCGCCACTCTCCTGAATCCCGCAGCCACGCTGCAGATTTTCGAAGTGCCTCGATCGTCTTAGTCTCCACCACACACCGGCACCCATACTCACGCGCAATACCGATTCTTTGATGCAGATCAATTTCTCCCGTTCCCAATGTCTGGTGATTCTTGTTCCCCAACCCATCATGAATATGAAAATGAAACAGCCTGTCCTTATGTTTCATCAGAAATTCTTCGTCTACATCGCCACACGTATGCGAATGCCCGATATCCCATGTCAGCGCAAACATATCGCTCTGTAACAGATACTCAATCGCTTCCTTCTCATAGCTCTGGTATCCATCCGTATTTTCAATACATATCTTCACTCCGGCATCTTTTGCCACCCGTTCACACATCTTACAAAACCGCCGGAATGCCGACATATATTCTTCCTGATATTCTCCGTACAGCCTCACTTTTCTATCTGGTAAAGTGATATAGATTCCATGGTTCATATGCATATTTAAAAGCGGAGCACCTATCTCTTTTGCCACTTTCAGAGTTCTCTCCACTGTTTCCATATAGGCATCCGCGACAAAACGGTTGAAATCGCATACATTAAGATTTTCATCCAGATGAATTGTGAAATAGATATCATTCTGCTGTGCCAACTCTCTAAGATATCCTGTTTCTTCCAACTGCGGCACCTGATACATCGGAAAATTCATGTTTAGCTCTATAAATTGTAATCCCAATTCCCTGCACAGAGACACCGTCTCCTCCAGATTCTTATTTTCAATTAATGTAGGCATTCCAAAATCCATATACTCCCACCCTCCCAAATTGTGTTGATTGGTTTTCCTGAAATTGTTGCTCTGTTTTCTTAAAATAATACCAAAATAATCTGCATAATTCCATAGCCCACACTTTAACTCTAATCATATTTGAGGTATGCAGTACGCCCCTTAAAATATATAATGTAGATATACAAAACGGAGGTGCTCTATATGAATGCAGATATTATCACAAACTATCGCAACCAAAACGGTCTGCGCCACAGCTTCAATACCCTTGCCGGAAAAACTTTTGAAGGGCTGGATTTCGAAGGATGGTACCAGAATGGTTACTGGAGCGACCGCTACATTCCCTACTCCATTGTAATTGATGGAGAAGTGGCTGCCAACGTATCCGTAAACACTATTGACTTTATATGGAATGGCGAAAGAAAACATTTCATTCAGCTCGGCACGGTCATGACAGAAGAACGCTTCCGTAATCAAGGGCTGATCCGGCAGATTATGAATAGAATCGACCAAGATTATGGGCAGACCACAGACGGTATCTATCTCTTCGCAAACGACAGCGTTCTGGATTTCTATCCAAAATTCGGTTTCAGAAAAGCAATGGAATACCAATACACTAAAACATTTTCTACATCACAGACTTGCAGTATGGTGCAGATTCCGATGCAGAATCAAAAAGATTGGCACAAATTAGAAAATGCCATGCGCCAAAGCGTATCTTACAGTCGTTTTCATATGATCGATAACGATAACCTGATCATGTTCTATGTCACCGGATTTATGCAGAATAATGTCTACTATAGCGAGGAATATGACACATATGTCATTGCTGAGATAGAAGAAGATGCTCTCACCGTTCACAACATTTTCTCCAAAAAGTATTATCCTATAGATGACATTCTTGCATTATTCGGACCGGGCATGCGACGAATAATTCTTGGTTTTACACCGATAGATGCAGACGGCTTTGATATCCGTGCATTCAGAGAGAACGATTGCACGCTCTTCATAAAAGGCAATGGCTTCGACAATTTTGAACAGGACAAACTAATTTTTCCGACACTGTCCCACGCGTAGAGTAATTACTCTGCGCATTTTTCTTGCTTTTAAATATCTTGACAGACAAGATATTGCCCAATTGCTTTTTTTTAGAAATATTTCTCCATCAGATAAAATCTGCCCATGCGCCAGTCTGCATAACCCACCTTGGCATAACCCAGATTCTCATATAATTTTAATGCATACGGATTCTTGCTGAATGCATCCAAACGAATCACATGTATTCCCCATCCGGCAAGCTGCTCTTCTATATGAAGCAGTGTACGCCGTGCTATTCCTTGATTTTGAAAAACCGGATGGACACACATTCTATGTAAAACAAAGTAAGGCTCGCCAGCATGTTTCCATGCACCATTTATATATTCTTCGGCACTCTTCTGGTTTATAACATAGACCACAGCAATCCGCCCTTCTATCATTCCAACATAAAGCTGACCTCTGTCTATATCTTTGCGAAAGTCTTTCTCTGTCGGATACATTTCGTCCCACTGAAAAATGTTATCCTGTATCATTGTACTGACTGCACTATCAAATAATTCGCATATCTCTTTCAAATCCTCCGGCGCCGCAATTCTATACTGTATCTCCATTTTTCTCTTCCCCTTTTATTTTTTATTAATAAATACTTTATATTTCCATAATTGATTGTCTGTTCTACTTGATGTATAACATATATAAACAAAGAAACAACTACCAGTTCTGAATTGAATTTATCAATCCGGTCATACTGATAGCAAAGTGAGCAATCTCACTTGCGTGGTTTGCAGACTCGCAGTGAACTCATTATTTCATATTATATCATAGAAGGAGTGATTTTTATGTTAAGACCAGCATTATTTAACAACCGTACCTACAAACCTATGTATTTTGATGATTCTTTTGATCAGATGTTTGACAATGCTTTCAAGAACTTCTGGGGCAACAATGAACTTGCTACTTTCGACGCCTTTAAGACTGACGTAATCGATCAAGGTGACAGTTATCTGTTACAGGCAGAATTGCCCGGCTTCGATAAATCCGACATTAACATCGATTTGAAAGATAATCTGTTGACCATCTCCGCTTCCCATAAGGAAGAGAAAAATGACGAAGATAAGAATAAGTACATCCGCAAGGAGCGTTATTACAGTTCTTATTCCAGAAGTTTCCGCGTAAATGATGTGGACGCCGGCGATATTGACGCTTCCTACAATAACGGTATTCTGGAAGTAAAATTCCCGAAGAAAGAAATTGCCGCCAAGGAAGAAGTCAAAAAAATCGAAATCAAGTAATCTTATTTTCCTGTCTTATGATATGTCGGCATCTGCCCGCATATCAACAAGAATCCCGCCTGTAAATTCGGCGGGATTCTTTGTATTCATATATTCGCATTACTATTTTTGTATATAGACCTCTACATATATTCAATTATTCTGCTTCCTGAACAAGTCCTAAGAACTCTTCCTTATACTCGTCCGACAAATCGATAGATTTCAGCGCTTTCTCCACATGCTTCACCGAAGCGTTCTCCGGATATTCACTGTGAGACGCCAACAGCCCAAACTCCGCTACTGCCGCCGCAAAAATATAATCATCAGAAGGGGAATTTGTATAACATTCATATCCAACAGGATATTCCAATAAACTGCTCTCATCCTCAGCAGGCTTCTTATAACGAATGCTGATGGTCAGCCACTCTTCTTCCGACGCGGAACTTAAAGGCATTGCCCCCATCTCTTCTTTATACTGTCTGCTGTATTTTAAATCCTCGACGTCTTCTTTCGACATATCACTCAAAGGTTCTTTCAAGACAATCTCGTAGAGCGCTGTCACGCTGTGGCCTGCTCCGATCTCTCCGGCATCCTTTGTATCATCATCAAAGTCTTCTTTTGCAAGCGCCCTGTTCTCGTATCCGAGCAGACGATAACTTTTCACTACTGCCGGATTAAACTCTACCTGAAATTTCACATCTTTGCATATGGTCAGAAGTGTTGCTGACATTTCCTCTACCAACACCTTGTTTGCTTCCCGCAGACAGTCGATGTAAGCATAGTTGCCGTTTCCCTTATCAGCAAGAGTTTCCATTTTATTATCTTTGATATTTCCCGTACCAAATCCCAATACAGATAAAAAGATTCCCGATTCTTTTTTCTCTGTAATCAGCTCTTCCAGTTCCTCTTCGCTGGTCAATCCAATATTTAAGTCCCCGTCTGTCGCCAGAATAATACGGTTATTTCCTCCTTCTATATAGTTCTCTTCCGCCAGACTGTAAGCTGTCTCTATTCCCTTACTTCCGTATGTACCGCCACCGGCTTCCAATGAATCCAACGCTTTCCTAATCTTTCTCGTCTCATTACCGCGGGCGCCTTCCAATATAATCTGGTCATCTCCTGCATAAGTCACGATGGATACCCTGTCTTTTGAGGTCAGATTTTCGGCTAACAGCCCGAATGATTCCTGTAATAAAGGTAACTTATCCTCAGAGTACATAGAACCGGATACGTCCAGCAGAAATACAAGATTCGACGCCGGTGCATGGGAATAATCTATATCTTCTGTTTTTAATCCAATCATGAGAAGTTCCGCTTCATCATTCCACGGGCAGGTGCTTATCTGCGTTGTAACCCCAAAAGGTTCCTGTCCCTTCGGATTGTTATAATCATAAGAAAAATAATTGAGCATCTCCTCGATCCTGACTGCTCCCTGCGGTAATTCATCCAGCGTATAACCACTGCTGATCAGACGGCGCATATTGCTGTAAGAAGCCGTATCTACATCTGCCGCAAAAGTGGACAGCGGCTCCTTCATCACAGAAGAAAATCCTTTCTCCTCCCATTCACTGTACTCTTCAGCATTAAAATCATCTTCCGGCACCCATTCTTCGTAACACGAATTCAGATAACTATCCTCTTCCGCCACAGCTTTGTCTTCAACCGCAAAATCATAGCTTTCTTCCGACGCCTCTGCTACTTCTGCCACTCCATAATCGTATCCGCCTGCCTCTGCATCGGACGCTCCGTCCCACGAATCATCTGCTGCCGCTGCATCCCACGTCTCCTCTCCGCCAGTCTGCGTTGGCGCAGTGTCAGACTTACTTTGACCGCCGCATCCTGTCATCAACATAATCCCCGCCAAGGCTAATGATACTGCCTTTGTTAAATAGATTTTCTTTTTCATACCTTTCCCTCCCGTCCCGAAACGTCAACTGCTGTTTTCTGACGCTTCTATACTTAATACCTGCCACAAACGTAAAAGGTTGCATAAAATTTTTCTTTTAGAGAAACTTTAAAGATTCCTTTGCTATAATGTGGATTACTGATAGACCGGTCACTTAAAATGACCCATCTATCAGCAATAAATGCAAAGAGAGGAAATCAAAAATGAGAAAAAAACTTATGATAACCGCCGCATTTCTGGCTCTTATCCTGACAACGACAACTGCTTGCGGCGACAAACAACCTGCAGAAAATCAAAACTCTGCGCTCCCCTTAGAGAGTGAAGCAGAAAATCAAAGCACCCCGTCCGCCACGGAAGATGAATCCGGCACAGACACTAATCTGCCAAGTGAAAATGACAAAACAGATACTTCATCCGAAACCGCTCCTGACGACAGCACCCCGAATGATTTACCAGCAACCGTTAATAAAGATACAACCACCATCGGAGGAATAGTTAGAAGTGTCGCACAAGACAGCTTTGTAATCAGCCGCACATTGATAGATGATTCTGACGACGGCGGCTCCTATGTTACGATTCCGGGGGAAGGCAGTCCGGAAGAAGAACTGGTAACAATCCGCTGCACGGACACAACAACCTTTGAGCTCTGGACGATCCAAGGCGCCGGCGCAGACATTACAACAAATGAAGCCACCTTTTCCGATATCCAAAGCGGCGGCGGATTGGAAGCCGAAGGGTCTTATGACGGAGAGGAATTTATTGCAGAAAGAGTAATCATTGAAATTTTTGAATAGAAGAAAGGGGGCTTCCTCCCCCCTATTCCTCTAATCGTACCACCACCTTAAACTGTGCAATCCCCTCCACAATCTCCTGCGAAATCCCTTTGTCATGTTCTTCTGCCAGTTCAAAATACTCACTCAAATCACACATATAAACAGATACAGTCGATATATCATGCCCTTCAATAAGCAGAGCACTCCCCGCGTTACTGCCATTTTTATACTCGATTTCCTTACCGTCTGCATCAAACACCGCGGTATATAAACTTATGTTCTCGGGAATTACCGTAGTCACCGACATCTCCATCGAAGAAAGCTCAATGCTTTCAACGCCGATTCCATCACTCTCGTACTGCTCAACTTCTATAATCCGGCTATTCTCATCCGTCTGGGAAATCGGTATCGTTAAATGCCATGTGCCCTCCTGATGCCAGCTTTCATACTCAATTCCGTACCACGCTTTCGGTATACTGTCCAGATACTCCACTTGCTGCTCTTCTGTCATCTGTTCATATTCTTCATCGCTTATCTTAAATTCTTTTGGAATTTCAGGATCTTTCAACGTACTGGCAATCTCCACAATTTCCAATTCTATAGTAAATGTTTCCGGTATGTCCGTATCAATTCCCGACTCTTCCATATACCTGCGGATATCATCATAATCTATCCTGACCGCACCGAGAAATGTATGCTCATCCACAAATCTGCCTTCTATATATCTTCGCGATCTGCGCTCTCCCGGCGCAAAAGAATAGTCCTCCAGAGTTCTCGCCTTAATAAACTGCTGACCATCCTCTATCGTTGCCACCATCTCGGGAAATACCTGTACGTTTTCCACTTTCACTCCAATATAAACTGCCTGATTAGAGACATATTCTTCTGTAATCGAAATAGTGATTCCGCCGTCTGTGTATACCAATCCCTCTTCCGAAAACAGCCCTGCTGCGCTTTCCTCCGAAGATAACTCTACTGTACTTTCTTCTGGCAATTTCCCGAATTGGTATACATCCGCAATTCTCATAAAAATATTTCCCAAAATCGGAATTTCCCTCGCCATAACCGGATTCATGACACAGAAGATAAAAGTAAGGCACAAGACCGCCGCCATACTGCCAAGAGTAATAAATACCTTTTTCCATACGGTATTTTTTTTCACCGGAGCTGCTGTATCAGCCACTATATTTTTTTTTCTGATTATCTCATAAGCTTCTTTCATCTTAGTATCTATAATGTCGCTGTCTTCTAATTCAGTTCCTAAAACATCATAATATAATTTATCCAATACATTCACTGCATTTTTCTGCATATCAGTTTCCTCCTTCCAATTCTGCCCGAAGCTGTTCCTTACCCCTGTGGAGCTTGCTTTTTATAGTATTTTCATTCATATTCAGAATGTTCGCAATCTCTCTTGTCGTAAACTGTTCACCATAATATAACTGAAAAACAGCTCGGCTCTCTTCGGGTAAACTCAAAAGCAGTTCCCTAAATTCTACGTCAGCCCGTCCTCTATCAACATGCTCTCTACTTCCAAACTCCTGCTCACTTTCAAGACTGACACTTTTCTTTTTCTGCCGCCATGTTTTCGTACAATTATTGATTAGAATTCTCACAAGCCAAGTCTTAAAATGTTCTCCTCTTTTCAGAGTATCTAAATTCTCGTAAGCTGCCAGAATCGTGTCCTGTATCGCATCAGCAACATCCTCATCATTACCGAGATAACCATATGCAACTCTCCGTAATGTCATCTTACATTCTTCCATCAGCGCAATAAATGCCTCCGCATCTCCACGTTGTGCTTTTTTAACAAGAGTATCCATCGTATCCTCCTAAATAGTTTTCCTATGTCGATCCGATCAGTCGATATACCTTAACTTTTGCACATTAGATGAAGCTGTGAGGCATTTAGTTGCATGCAATATATAATTTTGTGTAATTTTACCGTCTAAAATCCTTCCGTAGTCAGATAAATAACACCCAGCCAATAATAACCGTACAAGTCTATATCATCACCCATGATTTCATAGACACTATCTGTAATCTCATAAAACCTGTCATCGTCCAGATCATAATCCGTCCGCAGTGTTGCTTCTCCTTTCGCTCCCAGATCTTCCGATAACTGTTCCGCTATCTCCTCCGTCGGAAAATATTGGTCCATCATATGGTAATACTCACAGCTTTCACTGTCTCCCTTATAATCGTCGATCCTGTTATCCATCATGAAACCTTTATCTTCCACCAGAATTCTTTCTCCGGCAAAATTAGGAAGATTTAGTAATGCATTGGAAATGTAATCTGTATCATTATTCGTAACATCTACGATCTGCCACTCATCATCCAGCTTGATCTTGTTCCATGCATGTGACAGTCCGCCGTCCAGAATTCCCGTAACCACAATGCTCTCCAATCCTGCTGTCTCCGAAAGCAGTTTAAAGGCCGCCGCGTACCCACTACATACACATTTACCGTTAATCAGCGCTCCATATGCCGTAAAAGAGTCATTAAAACTCTCGTCCACATACATGAAATAATTCTCTTCCGCATTATCAAGGGCATCGAAATCATAAGTAATGGTATCGCACAAGTATTGGTTGATCGCCAGTTCGATCTCTTCATCTGACATGTCCGTCGTCACAATCTGTCCGATCACTTCCTCAAGTTTTTCTTGAATTTCTTTCTGCTTTCTCGCCTGCGTCCTCTCATCATCATCGTAGGACACATATATCTCCATTTGCTTACGATTGATCCGATATCCTTTCACACCCAGAATTAAAGGGTTCTGGTAATACGCCTCCATAAAGACATCTTCTAGCAGAGACAAATCCTTAGCTTCCGGAAATACAGATACATCTATTGTCTCAACGCCGGCTAACATATTGGCCGCCAGATATTCTCCCAACGCACTGTTTGCAAATATTTCAATTCCTTCCACCTGACGTACTTCCGCCTGCTGGCTGGCATGTTCTGTACTTCTCTCTCGCATCGCGCTGGGACCCATATCCCCAGCTCTCCTGCGAAGCTGTTCTTCCCTGTCTTCCAAAAACTTCATATCTTCTTTCAGCTTCGCTTCGTCATAATCTGCGATCTGCATCGTATAAGAAAAAGGTGTTCCTTCCACAACATACGGCACCGACAGATAGTTTAACGTTTCTCCCTTTAGAAAATTTCCTTCCTCATCCGTATACCATACCCGCTCTGGCGCAACACTCGCGTCCTCGGTATGATAGTCAATCAGTTTCTGATTAATAATACCATCACACATCGTAACATAATCATACGCCGGAAGCTTTTCCACCGATTCATATTCTCTGGCAAATCCATTCTCTTTCTCTGTATTCACCGCAATAGAGTGAGGAAGATTCGGCGCCATCTCACTAACAGTAAAGGTATTGCTCATCAGAGATGTACCATCCTGACTGACCGCAATCACACAGACTGCCTCATCTACTCCTTCCGTCCATTCTGATTTTACAACTTGTCCGGGCTCATATTCATCTTTATAGTTCTCATAAGTATATTCTGATTTCCAGTCATCCTGCCCCAGTCGATAGTCTTTGAAATCCTTGTTTGCTATCGCATAGTCACTAAATGCAACTGCCTCCGTCGTCCATCTCGTTTCCTCAGATGTTCCGAGGGCATACATCATATGCTCATACCCTTTTTCCGGTGTGCACTCCACTCTGCAAATAAAATATTCGGAAGCGCCCTCCACAGGCGTCCATGTAAACTCCGGTCTGCCGTCTTCCAAAATAGAATAAGAAAGTACCGGCGCCTCCTCAAGCTCTGCTTTCAGTGTGATAATGCTTACCTTAGGCTGTTCTAACTTCTCGCCTGTCTCTTCATCATAGTAACATGCAAGATATAATGTACCGAGATTTCCCCATGTCATTCCGCTGCCGCGGTCAAAAAGGATATACTCTGAATGATCATACCGATTGACCGTCTCTGTATCCAGCTGCGAAGTTGCAATACAGCCCGGCGCCCAGTTAGGCGGTGCAATCTTAAGCGTTCCCGTAGACTCGTCCCAGTCATAAGAGGAACCTACGATTTCTCCTGTGAGATCCGCATTTTGATATATTTTGTAGAAATATCCCCAGTTGTCCAGTCCTTCTATTCCATAAGGATCAAAATCCATATGAACAGCGATTGCCTCATCACGCTCAAGATCTTCTATTGCATCACCATAAGTATAATCATATATAGTGGTATCCTTATATTTCTCTTTTGCGCTTGTCGCCAGATGTACAGATGTCACATAATTGGCATCCGCCAGAAAATCTTCTTCCGACTGCTCCTGATCCGGCAATTCTGCCTCCACACCTTCACTGCCTTCTGTTTCAGCATTGACCGCTGCCAGCTCCTTCTCCTGAACATCTTCTTTCTCTACCGCCGCCAGTGTATCCTCCTTGGGCACATAATAATGCCCATAAAGAACACCACTCAATATCGCCACTGCCAGCACAACCGCAGTAATCACATAAGGACGCCGCTTTTTTCGCTTTGCGCGATGCAGTTCCTTCTGTTCCTCTGTCAATTCTTTTTTTTCAATCTCAATTCGTACATAATCATTTTCAAATTTCATTATTCTATACCTTCTACCGTTTCTGCTAACAGCTCGTATGCCTTCTCGACAAATAATTCCCGGTCTGTTATCCCCTCACCGCCTCCAGTGATCACATAACCCACTTCATCAACACTCACATAAGCTTGCCACTTATTCCCCCATTCTCTCGCCACATAAAACTGTAATCCATGGGAAGCGATGCACTCTGTATTCTTATCCTCACAGAAGTCCGGTATTTCCTCCACCTCCATGATAGATACCTCCGCCCCACTGCCTCCGTTCATCGCAGATTCCTCCACAGAATCCTGAATGCTGTCGTCTTCGGCTGCCGCCGCGGATGCATCATCCGCACTGTCTTCAAGCATATCATAATCCGCGCCCTCTTCCTCTGCCGTAGCCGCGCTCTCAGTGAGTAAATCTTTATCTGCAAAGACCTTGTCCATACCGGCATCCATATCGACAGATTCTTCTTCTGCCGCCTCCGCCGCAAACTCATATTCCACACCACCTGTATCCGCTTCGCCTGCTGCCATATCTGAGGCGGTGTTCGACTGAAAGTTGGCAAACTTATTTCCGATCATCATTGTCGAGACATTCATCATAATCGCAAATAATACCGCCGCTGCTACCGGAAGCGCCCATTTGTATGTCTTTCCATAGCCGCTCTTTGTCTGCCTGACCATAGTCTGTCTGTACACATTTTGTTTCTGTTGTGCCCTCTCCCACTCTATACGCTTCTCTTCTTCCCGTACTGCCTGTTTTGTTTTAAGAATCAGATCTGCTGGTGCATGTATCTGTGAAGTTTCTTTTTTGTACTGGTCTATCATATTCTCAACTTCCTTCTACTGTTAGTCTGCTACAATTCATCCCCAATCAAAGACTTTAACATCTCCCGTGCCCGGTGCATCTGGGATTTCACGGTAGTCTCTTTCTGATCGGTCAACTGCGCGATCTCCGCGACCGTTCGCTCCTCAAAATAATACAAATGTATCACTAATCGGTATTTCAGCGGCAGTTTTTGTACTGCCGCGCGCACTGGATGTTCCTCCGGCATTTCATATCCGCCGCTCTCATCCGCCATGCGCTCCGGTTCTTCTATATAATCCACATTCTTGTTCCAATACTGGTTATAATGTTTCTTAGCGCAATTAATGGTCACTCGAATCAGCCATGCTTTCACATGCTCCCACGATTCTAAATCTTGTATATGACTCACCAGCCGCACAAACACCTCTTGAAACAGGTCGTCTGCGTCTGCTTTATTCTTCATCTGTGACAATGCCAGTCGGTATACCATATCGGCATACCTGTCGATCGCCGCTTCCGTCGTGATCCGTTCTTCTTTTGTCATACAAAAATCCCCTATCGAAATAATGCATATCTATTTCATTATACACGATAGGGGATTCTATGGCTAGTGTGCTATCTTATGCCGTTTCATATCACAATTCTATCCGCTTTAATATTCCGGCTCTTCTGAATTGCGAACCTCTATACTGCTCACACTTCCGTCTTCAACAACGATTATATAGCTGTCCAATGAGCTTCCGTCAGGATCATATATCTCATAATAGGTGTACCCACTGTCAGAGGTCTCTGTCTCACAATTAAATGATGCGACTGCCTTCTTCACTGCATCTTCGGAATCTCCAACCTTGATGCCGCCGGGGATCACAAGATCAAACTTCGGCCCATACGCACTTGACTTCATAGATACTACAAAACAATTTTCCACAATAGTCGCATAATCTGCATAATTTTCCACCATCGTGTGCAATGTCTGATTGTTATACCTAAGATCTACCCAGCCGCTTCTTCCTGCTGCCACTTCACTGTCTGAGTTAGCTGTGTCAATAGTAAACCCGTTATCCAGCAAAACCGATACCGGACATGGCAGAGAATACACAACTCCCTCCAGCTGCGCTGTATATGCGTAGAAATCATCTCCCAGAGTTTCAGGCGCTTCATACCGCTCCACGAGTTCCGGAACCGTCTCATCTATGGAATTATCAGCACCCTCCAGCTCCACAAGGTTTTGCAGATCAATCTTTAACAATGCATTTTCTTCTTTATATACATACAGTTCAATCTCCCGATAATTATCCATCTGATATGCCATCATGTAATACAAATCACCATCATAATCTCTGCTTGGCTCTCCGTATGCTTCTTTGATATCGTCTGTATTGGATACACCGTACTGTATTCCACCGGGCAGCAAGATTTCCCAGTCACAATCTTCCAGATGATAATCTTCTAACGTGATTCCTGCTACCATACTCTCCGCATAAGGAGCAGCGTTCATAGACAGATTTGCAAATCTGGTATATACTTCATATCCGTCTTTCTCCCAGATTTCCACAGCAGTATACTGATTCGAGGACAGTGTCTGTGTATTGTCTCCGTCATACTCCCATCCAAGTGCCTCGAAATCTGAATACCACATTGGGAACTGATATACTACGCCGTCAATAGATATCTGAAAATCATACAAATCATCCGATAATTCACCGGACATCGCAGACACTTTCGGAGTCTCTTTCTCGTCTTCCTCTGGTTCTTCCTCCTCCGGCGCCTCTTCTACCTCAGGCTCTTCTTCAACTTCTTCGTCATCCTCTTCCTCACTAAACTCTTTTTCCAGTCCTTCTCTTGCCTCATTTGCTCTGGACAGCGGTGCTTCTGCCTCCTCTGCCTCCGATGCGCCACATGCTGCTGTAGACAGCGCACAACTGATTGCTAATAACAGTGCCAGTGTTTTCTTCTTCATGTATTCCTCCATTCTGAAACTTTGTTTTTATTTATTTCAGCATCCTTTGCTACTAATACCATTGGAAAAGCAGAAAGGTTGCAAAAATTTATAATTTATTTTTTTCCACCATCTTATCGTATTGTCCATACATTTTCTGCACTTCATTTTCCAGAATATAGTAATGCCGTATATAGGGAATCAATAAAATGAGAAGAGCTATCGCCAATAACCCGACGCCCAATGTAAATGACACTACACACAGTCCGATCACGATCACCTCCAACAACGCAAATGTTACCGTTACAATCAGATGAATCAGCCTCTCATGCTGGAAAAAAGATATCTGAATCAAATGTTCTTTTATTACGGTTGCCCAGTCCTGATCCTCCTGTTTCAACAGTTCGTCTATGTATTTCCTGTAATTCAAAATTCGTTGTTCCATAAATTCTCATCCCTTCCCGACTTTTACACCATTCGACATATTGTAACATATGTTTAACATTATATCACTTACATATGATTAATAAAATGTTTTTCTTGTTATTTCCTGTCTTTTCCTGTCACCTTATCCGACATTCAACCGTATATAATGTGAGAAGGGAGGATAAATTATGAATTCAAACATCAATAAAGAACGGAAATGCCATCGAACAAAAGCTGACAATTTACATGGCAGAATAACACAACGGAGGAGGATGCATGTCGTGAACAGAAAAAGTGAATCTGAAATCAGCCGCATTCTGCAAACCTACGGCAATATGCTTTATCGTACCGCTTATCTGCTTCTGGGCAGCCCGCATGACGTTCAGGATGTTTTGCAGGAAGTACTTCTCCGCTACATGGAAAAAGCTCCGGTATTCACATCTTACGACCACGAAAAAGCATGGCTGCTCCGCGTAACCTCAAACTGCTGTAAAGACTGCCTGCGCTTTCGTAAACGGCATTCTTATATAAATCTGGAGCAAATTCAGGAGTATTTTCCGGCACCGGAAGACAGGCATCTCGTTCAAGAACTCTACGCGCTGCCTGCCAAATGGAAAACTGTATTATTGCTGCATTATTTTGAAGGATATCCCGTCAAAGAAATTGCTAAAATCACCGGTTTATCAGAAAACGCTGTAAAGAAACGGCTGCAACGCGCCAGAGAAGCATTGAAATTGGAGTTAACCTCCTAAGCAAACCCCGTTCAACCCACTAACTTACTATTGGACACCTAACAATAAAGGAGCAAACATTATGAATGAAAAAAATATAACACAAATCAAAGAATCTATCACTATGCCGCCTGAAATGAAAGAGATTTTATTACAAAACTGTACGCGGTCCGGCATAAAGCATTATTGCTACAGCCAATATTCCAGAGTCTGCGCGGGTTTAGCAATAATCTTCTGCATCGGCGCAATCAGCTCTACTTCCTTGGCGGCATATAATGTCTATCAGGAAAAACAACTGGCAATTTTTATGGATTATGATCTGACGCAGGAAGAAATAGATGCTCTCGGTGATGAGCTTGCACTTATTCCCGATATTGCTTCTTACCGCTACGTCAGCGCAGATGAAGCATGGGAAGATTTCAAAACAAGATTTTTTGATAATGATACCAATCTGATATCCTCTTTTACAGGGAATCCTCTCGCTGACAGTTTTAATTATCAGGTAAGCATACGCATGGGGGCTGACACGCAGGCTGTCCGCGAACAGATCAGCCGGCTTGAGGGCGTGAGAAAGATAACTACTATCCGCGAATGGGAAAAATCGAGTAGGAGGCTAGTCATTAGTTGACCAGCCGACCTCTCACACCACCGTA
>CAMXBD010000050.1 GCA_947179245.1 uncultured Lachnospiraceae bacterium
TTCTTGGAAAAGTATTTCTATATTGACAAAATACATAGAAAAGTGATAGATTTATCTCAGATACGAAAATTTACGAAAAAATATTAAGTATATTTTCGTTGATGGGGGTCGGGGAGTGTGAAGGTAAAAACGTTAACGAGGGGAGCTGGAATATTATTACCGATATCCAGTCTGCCGTCTGCATACGGGATAGGAACTTTTGGTAATGCCGCTTTCAAATTTGTAGACCTGCTGGCGGACTTAAAGCAGAAATATTGGCAGATACTGCCGATGGGGCCGCTTACAGTAGGGGATAGCCCGTTTCAATCCATTTCGCTTTTTGCCGGCAATCCTTATTATATTGATCTGGAAGCCTTGATTGAGGAAGGATTGCTGAGAAGAGAAGAAGTCAGTGCATATAGCTGGGGCACGAGCGACGAAAGTATAGATTATTCCGTATTATATCAAAATCGGTATACGGTTTTACAGTCAGCATTTGAGAGGTTTGACTGTCAGGATGAGCAGTACATAGCGTTTTGTGATGAAAGCAGGATCTGGCTGGAAGATTACAGCCTTTATATGGCGCTTAAGCATCATTTTGACGATAAGGCTTGGTATGAATGGGAAGAGACATTACGGAACAGACATGAAGAGGCATTGACGCAGTACCGTGATAAGTTGTCACACCAGATTTCTTTCTGGAAGTTTTGTCAGTATGAGTTTTACAGACAATGGGATGTACTTAAGAAATATGCAAATGGAAAAGGCGTTCAGATTATCGGTGATGTACCCTTTTATGTTGCCTATGACAGCGTGGATGTGTGGGTACACAGAGACATGTTCCTGCTGGATGCACAGGGCAGTATGCTCCGGATAGCGGCTTGTCCTCCGGATAACTTTTCAGGAGACGGGCAGATTTGGGGTAATCCAATCTATAACTGGGAAGCTATGGAGGCAGACGGGTTTAGATGGTGGAAAACCAGAATTAAGCAGCAGGCGGCGTTATTTGATATCGTTAAGCTTGATCATTTCTTGGGTGCAGTCAAGTATTTCAGTATAGAGGCAGGGAAGACAAATATCCGGGATGGAAGATGGACGAAAGGACCGGGCAGGAAATTTGCTGATGCGGTTGAGAAAGCCGCGGGTGACAGGAAGATTATTGCAGAGAATATGGGAACTGTACTTCCGGGGGTCAATAAGCTGATCAAGAAGATGGGATGGCCGGATATGAAAGTATTGCTATTTGCTTTCGATGGTAAGGCTGATAATGAATATCTTCCACATAATTATACAGATACCAACACAGTACTCTATGCGGGGACGCATGATAATGATACAATCATCGGTTATTACCGGAATTGTACGGATTATGAACTGGCATATATGTATTCCTATTTAGATATAGACAGTAAGGAACAGATATCCGATGCTATGATCCGGACGGCATACGCCAGCATAGCTGATGTTGTAATCTTACAGATGCAGGATATTCTTCAGCTGGGCAGTGAGGCGAGAATGAACCGGCCTTCTACAGTAGGTGTAAACTGGAAATGGCGTTTCTCGGACGAATTGCTTCCGGAAGACCGCAGAAGCTGGATACGCATGCAGACAGTGCTTTACCGCAGGTAGCAAATTGAACAAGATGGAATGTGGTATAAGACGTGGCAGCACGTTTTATATAGAAACCAAAAAAATGGTAACACTAAGATTTAGCAGGGTAAAATCCCATGCTAAATCGGAAAGAGAGAGGAAAAACATTATGAAGAAGAAAGTATTGGCAACATTACTGGCAACAGCAATGGTAGCCGGCTGTCTTGCAGGATGCGGCAATTCTGATGGTGGCGCAGCAAGCACTCCGGCAACAGACGAGGCAGCTCCGGCAGAGGACACAGCACCCGCTGAGGACGCAGCTCCGGCAGAAGATGCAGCACCCGCTGAGGATACAGCAGATTCAGCAGACGCATCCGGCAGCCCGATCGATACCCTGATCGCTAACACAACAGGTACGGTAACAATGACTGTATGGGCATCCGAGGAAGATCAGGATCTTACAACCAAATTGCTGGATGATTTCAAAGCAGCATATCCTGACGTAACATTTGATATCACATTAGGCGCTGAGTCTGAGTCTACGGCTAAAGATACGATCCTGACGGACGTTGAGGCGGCAGCAGATGTATTTGCTTTTGCTGATGACCAGATCAACGAGCTTGTACAGGCAGGTGCATTACAGGAAGTAGCGGCTCACTACACATATGATGTAGCAGCAGAGAACGCTTCCGGCGCTGTTGAGGCAGCTACTGTAGACGGTAAGTTATATGCATACCCGATGACTGCTGATAACGGTTACTTTATGTTCTATGATTCTTCCGTATTTACAGAGGACGATGTACAGTCCTTAGAGAAGATGGTTGAAGTTGCAGATGCGGCAGGCAAGAAGATTGCTATGGATATCTCCAATGGCTGGTATATTTATGCATTCTTCCAAGGCGCTGGCTTAGAGCTTACTTTGAATGATGATGGCATGACAAATACATGTACATGGAATGCAGCAGGTGGTACAGACGTAGCTCAGTCCATCCTTGATCTGACAGCATCTAATGTATTCGTGGATATGGGTGATGAGGATATGGCTACCCAGATTGCAGAAGGCAACGTAGTTGCATGTGTAAACGGTACATGGAGAGCAGAGACAGCAGCAGAAGCATGGGGAGATAACTATGCAGCAACAAAACTTCCTACATTCAATGTTGCAGGCAAAGACTGCCAGATGTCTTCTTACTCTGGATACAAATTAGTAGGTGTTAATCCTCACTCTGCTAACTTAGGATGGGCTATGCTTCTCGCAGAGTTCTTAACAAATGAAGACGCTCAGACAGCAAGATTTGAAGCAAGAGGTCTTGGTCCTGCAAATCTTGCAGCAGCATCCTCTGATGCAGTTCAGTCTAATCCGGCTATCGCAGCACTTGCAGCTCAGGCAGCATACGCAACACCTCAGCGTGTAGGCGGTAACTTCTGGTCTCCTGCAGAGACATTAGGACAGATCTTAGCTTCCGGTAATCCGGATGGTACAGATTTACAGGAATTACTTGATACAACAGTAGAAGGTATCACAGCTCCTGTTGAATAAAAGTAAATCCCTTCGGGATTAACTTTACGAGATTTGCTTCGCAAACTCGGCGGCTGAGAAAAGTTGAAGAAATTGCTTCGCAAACTCGGTGGACTGAGGGAGGCTGAAAGTATTGCTTCGCAAACTCGGTAATATCATAACAGTTTTAACTAGGGGTGGGTGCACATTCACTCACCCCTTTTTTAGAAAAGTATTTCTTCCATATAATAGCAAAATGCTCATACAGCATTAAACAAGTTGCTTCTGAGAGGAGTTTCGTATGAAGAAGGCATTAAACACATTAGGAAATTATTTTAAGAATTTTGGAATTGCCTTTGTCAAGGGAGATATCTGGGTAAAGCTATCAGCGGTATTGATGGGTGCGGGTTATTTTGCCAGAAAACAGGTAATTAATGGTATCATCATGTGTCTGGTAGAGGTTTTGTTTGCAGTACTGTGTATTGGATATGCTGCTCCAAACCTTGCTAAGTTTGGAACACTTGGTACGGTACAGTTTGAGCAGGTTTTCGATCCGCTGACCATGACCAGTACGGTGAATGACTATGATAACTCTTTCCTGATTCTTTTAAATTCCATTATTTCATTATTTATCATTTTTGTATTTATCGTATTTTATATTTCAAACATGAAAGCAGTATATCGTCTGCAGCAGAAAAAAGAAAACGGAGAGCATATCAACAACTTCCGTGAAGATGTGCGGACGATGTTTAATGAAAAATTTCATATTACTTTGTTGACGTTACCGGCAATCGGTATCATCATCATGAATATTCTGCCGATTCTAGTTCTGGTTGCGGTAGCATTTACCAACTATGATCAGCAGCACATGCCGCCCAATGCTTTATTTACATGGGTAGGATGGTCGAACTTTAAGAATCTGTTTACCAGTTCCGTGACAGTTACCTTCGGCTATTCTTTTAAGAAGGTTCTCGTCTGGACTTTGGAGTGGGCTGTACTTGCTACGTTTACCACATACATCGGTGGTATTCTGATGGCGAAGTTCATCAATGATAAGAAGACGAAACTTCCGAAGTTGTGGAGAACACTTTTTATCATAGCGATCGCTGTACCGCAGTTCGTAACATTGCTGCTGGTTCGTAACTTCTTTGCTGACAGCGGTATCGTCAATACTTTCTGTAACAGCATTGGATTTACGGATTTCTTAAAGAATATCGGACTTGTACCTTCTAACTTAAGTTACATTCCGTTCCTGACGAATCCCGGATGGGCGAAGGTGATGATCATCATCATCAATATCTGGATCGGTATACCGTATCAGATGTTGGTTGCGACGGGTGTACTTATGAACATTCCGGAAGATCAGATTGAGAGTGCAAGGATTGACGGTGCAAATCCACTGCAGATATTCATCAAGATCACGATGCCGTATGTGCTGTTCGTGACCGGACCGAGTCTGATTACAGACTTTGTCAAGAATATCAACAACTTCAATGTTATCTATCTGTTGACGCAGGATGTATTCGTTACAAGCGATCAGCTCCTTGCAAACTCTAATGCTAAGGAAGTCGATCTGTTGGTAACATGGCTGTTCCGTTTGACAAATGAGTATTATAACTATAAGATGGCATCTGTTATCGGTATCATCGTATTTATTATCTGTGCGGCGTTTACTCTGATTACATTTACCAGAACAATTAAAGGAGATAAGGAGGAAGAGTTTCAATAATGAAAAAGACGGTAAAATTTATTATAAGACATTTTATATTGCTTTTCCTGTCAGTGATATGGTTGATTCCGATCCTTTGGCTGTTTGTTACGTCGTTTAGCGGATATAAGGGTATCAATACCTCCCATTTCTTCCCGGAGACGTGGACATTGGATAATTATGCACAGCTGTTCTTCCGCTCGGATTCAATCGTGCAATATAACAGGTGGTTTATCAATACGCTGGTTATTGCAATCTTCTCATGCCTGATTTCTACCATTCTGGTATTGATGGTATCTTACACAATGAGTAAGTTACGTTTTGCAGGCAGAAAAGGACTGATGAGTTTCAGTATTATCCTGAATATGTTCCCGGGTGTGCTGTCCATGATTGCTATTTACTTTATTTTAAAGACAATCGGACTTACTAACAGCCATTTGGGTATGATTATTGTGTATTCTGCGGGTGCAGGACTTGGATATCTGATCTGTAAAGGTTTCATGGATACGATTTCCGTATCTTTGAGTGAGGCGGCAAGACTGGAAGGCGCTTCTGAAGCAAAAATCTTCTGGTCAGTCATTATCCCGCTGTCGAAGCCGATTATCGTGTATACGGTTATCAATGCATTCTTAGCGCCTTGGGGTGATTTCGTATTCGCGAAGCTGATGCTTAACTCTGGCGTGGCAACAGACTGGACAGTAGCAATCGGACTTTTCAATATGTTAGGAAGGTCTATGATCAATAAATACTTCTCAGTATTCTGCGCAGGTGGCGTTATCATAGCGATTCCGATTTCCATTCTGTTCGTAATTATGCAGAAGTTCTATGTAGAAGGTATTACGGGCGGTTCTGTGAAAGGTTAATAAGAGAGAGTAGTTGTAAAAAGTTAAAAATGGCGGGCTGTGCAGTGATGCGCAGCCTGTTTTTCTCAAAAAGTATTTGAATGTCAAAATGCACGGGAGGAGAAGAGGAGAATATGAGAAAAAGAAATGGAACCGGCATAAAAATAACTTCTGTTATATTATCTGCGACGCTGTTTCTGGCAGGATGCGGTGCGGGTGATGAGAATGCGGCGGATGGCGGTGCGCAGAGCAGTAACGAAGCAGCGGATCATGATGAAGTGTCAGAAGACGCAGATGATGGCAAAGATAATGACAGTGCATCAGAGGCAGCCGATGATTCAGGGAGCGTCGGGGAGGATGTGACAGACACAATCCCCCTCAATATCATCGACGACAATTACCGGACTTACTACGAGGTGTTCGTCTATTCATTCTGCGACAGTGACGGGGACGGGATTGGAGATCTTCAGGGATTGATCTCAAAGCTTGATTATATCAATGACGGGGATGATACGACAGATACAGACTTAGGATGTAACGGTATCTGGCTGATGCCTGTAAATCCCTCACCGACATATCATAAATATGATGTGGCTGATTATTATGCGATTGATGAACAATACGGTACGATGGAAGATTTTGAAGAATTGCTTGCCGAGTGTGACAAACGTGGGATTAAGGTCATCATGGATCTGGTGTTAAATCATAGCTCTTCACAGAATCCGTGGTTTCAGGAAGCGTATACTTATTTGCAGGAACTGGGGGATGCCGAACCGAATACGGAAGATTGTCCCTATTTTGAATATTATCATTTTTCCAAGGAACAGAGCGGCGGATATTATGCGGTGGAAGGAACTGAATGGTATTATGAGGCTCAGTTCTGGTCTGAGATGCCCGATTTGAATCTGGATTGTGAAGCACTGAAAAGTGAGATTGCGGAGATTACGCAATACTGGCTTGATATGGGAGTGGGCGGTTTCCGACTGGATGCGGTGAAGGAATATTACAGCGGAGCGCCTCAGGCGAATATTGAGTTCTTGTCGTGGCTGAATGAGACTGTTAAATCGCAGAAGGAAGATGCGTATCTGGTAGGAGAGGCATGGCTGCCCATGACTGAGTATGCGCCCTATTATGAGAGTGGTATCGACAGCGTTTTCGACTTTGCTTTTGCAGATAAAGACGGAATTATCTCCAAAGTATTGAACGGGTCTCCGGCTTCCAGATACGGAGAGACTGTAGCGTCTCTGACGGAAGTTTATGGTTCCTATAATGAGAACTATATTGACGCTCCTTTTTATACGAATCACGATCTTGGGAGAAGCGCGGGATATTATGCGGGGGATTATTCTGCAAACCAGACGAAGTTAGCGGCGGCGATGAATCTGTTTATGAGCGGTTCGGCATTTGTCTATTACGGGGAAGAATTAGGAATGAAAGGTTCCGGTAAGGATGAGAATAAGCGTGCACCTATGTATTGGAGTATGAACGCTGATGCGGAGGGTATGTGCGACGGACCTGCCGACATGGATGCCGTGAAGATGAAGTTTGAAAGTCTGGAAGAGCAGCAGGAGGATAGTGATTCTGTATACAATTTCTATAAAAAAGTAATCAAAGTAAGAAACCAGAATCCGGAGATCGCCAGAGGAGAGGCGGAATATCTAAGTGAGGTATCGACAGATACGGTGTGTGTACTGCGTAAAACGTATAACGGTTCCGAGGTGCTTCTTGTGTTTGTGACAGGTGCGGAGACAGAAGACGTGGACTTGAGCGGCATTACGGTCAATGGCAATGCTGTGGGAGAAGGAACCGGGGTACGGGCAATGCTTGTTACGGGAGAGGAGCAGATCACATTGGATGGCGGAAATGCAAAGATGCCGGGATATTCGGTGATGGTGCTTAAGTAGAAAGCAGAATATAAATCGTAAAATTAAGAGGAATAAAAGTATAGAAACAAAAACCCCGAAGGTTTCGTGCCTTCGGGGTTTTCGCTTGTGTAAAAGGGGAATTCTTCCGGAATTGCTATAACCGACTTGACTTCCGTGATCAAGTCTATAAATAATATAATACCTTTTTTCGACAGAGTCTATAATTATATTACAAAAGAATAACACTATATTAGCGGAACTAATTAAAAAATGGCAAATCAAGTTGAAATATGGGAAAAAATTAAAATTATTTTGATGTTAAAACTTTGCATATTTTTATTGCTGTAAATAGGAGTCTGATGTGTATTTTTCGTGGCCAGATGCGCAATTTAGGTCAATTATAGTGTTGCGTCTGTGCTGCAAGAGCAAGAATTATGCACCAGTCCGGTATGGCGGCTGCCAACGCTTTCTGGTGCATGTTCTGCAAATCGGTGTTTACCTATGATTTCTCCTATTGTACTAATAACCGAGATAATCTCTCTGTGCCTGAATTTCCGGCGGAATTTCCACACCCATGTTCTTAAGCTTCTGGAACAGGTTGTTGAAGTGATGAATTTTTTGTCCGAGCTTGATATCGTAGCGTTCCATCGTTTCTTTGTAGAGCGGGTTCATCTTCAGCTTGTCGCGTATCTCTTTGGAGAACGGGCAGTAAGTGAATAGAATAGCGCGTGCTATTTTATTCAGACGAGGAGAACCGGAACCTTCAAAGAGTACCCATGATACATAGTCTCTGATAAACATTTCCTTAAAACTATTCTTCGCCTTCTGCATGTTAAGTTTAATCTTATCCTTGGCATCCGGTGACAGTTCGTGGTTTTTCTTATAAAACTGAATATAATCGAAATATTCGCTGGTAAGGGATGCTTCTGAAATGTCGTTCCATCTTGCGCCCTGTACACGTTTGCACATTTCCCAACGGAAATCTCCGGTCAGTCTGACCAGAATATTGGTCAGATCCTCCATCTGGAAGATGGATATCATCATACGGGAAGGAGTAGTACGCTTACGTCCTTCAATTTCCTGCCACATAACACCTCTGACACCTACGTTGGGCATCAGGATAATGTCCGGAAGTATTTCTACATTGACATATTCCTTACCGATTCCGAGACCGGGGTTAGTGTAGATCACCTCACGGTAGTATGCGCTGAAGTCAACGGAACGAAGCAGATTAAAGGTTTCTTCCACTTTGTCGGCTGACACGAGAGAATTGTCTAACTCTTTCAGAATGTTATGCTCTGAAAAGACCGGACAGAAACTGCTGATTCGTCCAAATGTGATTTTGTTGACCGACTGGAACATATTCTGCAACTCAAAGAGGACTTGTTTTTCTCTGTCTTTGAGCATATTGGTTTCATCTGCTGCACTAATCTTGCCTGTGACCTTCAATTCATGCACATGAGCCTGAAAGTCGGCATCAAACTCATTACGGCTAGGCGTTTTCTTGCCGTCATAAATTGCATGCAGCCATTCGTAGATGGTGTAGACGCCTCTGGAAGGATCAGAGGGCAGATTGCCCACAATTGAATAAAGATAAGCGGCATTATCCATGCCGGCAAGGTTTTCGTCTACATAACCGAAATTAAAGAACATCAATAGGATTTTCGGTATCTCAAAATCGCTAAGGCTTCTCATGAATGCTCTCTCATAAATATCGTAGAATAGCTTGGTGATGGTTAGGCGCAGGCGTCTGGATGAATCATCGGAGTTGTTTTTGTCGGTGAGTTTGCTATACTGACCGACTGCATTTCTGAAAGCATTAGCTGTCTCTTCATCCACCTTGGCATAGGACAGGATTGTGTTCATAGAGTCACGGAGATCCGGGATATCCGCTGCCTTTGCTTCCGCAGAGCCTTCGGACGGGCTTTCCGTCTGGTTATCTAAGGCATTGAGACGCTCGCGGTATTCTGCGACACGCTGTTTATACATTTCTTTGTCGATAGATGGCTGACTCTCTAACTGTATCATCATTGTAGAGAGCGTAGCAATCAGGGAAGTAGAGTCGTCTGCATGAGAACCAATCCTATAGAGCAGGCTGGCATACAGGTCGAAGAAATCCAACCGGTTCTCACTCATCAGAAGATTGATGATTTCGGATTTATAGTCGTATAAAGCACGGCATACGGAGATGACATGATATACATCTTCGCTTGCTTTTAATAAAATTCCCTGAAGGAAGTCAGAATCCTTGATGGAAGTTTTCGTGATCAGAGTGCGAAGCTGGGAATAGTAACCGCCGAGCCAGTTGGCGACATCTTCCTCAAGAACAAGCTCTGACAATGTTTCCAGACCGGGAAGCGCTCTGGGAGAAATATTGTGTTTCTTGCAGAAATTTAAATAACCGTCATAACTGTCTGTGAGATAATGATAGAAATTATCACAGTCGAAACTCGCAAGTTCATATTGATCCAGAATATCTTGTAATTGTTTGAACATAGAAGTGACGATTCTTGTAGCCATTTCCACATTAGAGCGCAGAATAGCGGACAATTGCGTCACGGAATACGGATAGGAGGCGATTGAAGAAATCTCTTCGGCTTGATAAGTGATGAAATGTGCGTCAAAGAAAAGCTCACATGCTCCGATTACGTCTCCTTTACTTAAGTAAAATTCACCACCCGGATAGGTGGCGCGTACAGTGCCCTTTGCGATTACATACAGCGCATTGATCGGCTGTTCGCTCGGCACGACAACTGTTCCCGCGGGAAACTCTTTTGCAGTCATAATATACCCCCTTACCTGCTTTATGCAGATTACCCTTCTGATATAAATATAGTACACAAGTCATGTGTATAATGTGTTTACGGCCCTTTGCCATTATCCTTTAGTCTACTACTTTTGAGCGACAATTACAAGAAAGAATGAGCATATGGCGAATTGTGTGAGTGTTTACTTAGCAAATTGCACAAGAACTTTGCAGGTATTTTGTGCTGTACTTTTAAAAAAAGTATGCTAGAATAAATGACAGAGGTGGCGACAGGGTTGTCGAGAAGTGTATTGACAATCTTGTCATATTTAGTTAGGGAAGGTAAATCACATGGAAAATGAAATCCGTATGGACAATGAGGATATTGCATACAGACGACAGGTAGTAGAAACGTACAAACCAGATGTTGAGAGATTGATCCGCTATCTTCCGTGGCTGGAGCAAAAGGCAGGGACCAGCGTTGAAGAGACTTTTGAGGGATCTGGAATTAAGGGACATTCGATCACGTTTCCGGTATATGACGGTACTTTGATGAGCTTTATCAAAGAGGTGCAGAAGACCACTTTGATTGACCGAAACTATCCTTATGTCTATTCTAAATACAGATATCGTACAGTGCAGGACGAACTTAAGGCTATTGACCGGGCAAGTATCAAAGACATGGATATTCTGAAGGGTATCCTTTCAAAGTATGTGCTGGGTGGTATGACTAAGGGACGGTTGTGGACTGAGGCTGTATATAACAGAATATTCCTGAATGTTATCCGTAAGATGAAAGAAAATCTGGAGTTCTGGGACAAGCCAATGGTGTGACTGTCATAGTCAATTTAAACATGACGAACCATGTACCACATGAACAGTAAAGAGCAAGGAGAAGGAAACAGTAACGATATGGGAGAAAAATCAGTACAGAAGAAACAGTACATACTGGATACCGCGCGGAAGGTATTTGTTGAGAAAGGCTATAAGAATGTAACGATGAAGGACGTCGTGGAGGCGTGCGGGATCAGCCGTGGCGGTTTGTATCTGTATTTTGACAGTACAGAGCAGATATTGCTGGAGATATTGCAGATGGAGGCGCAGGAGACGGATGATGTTTTTACCGGACAGATCACGCAGGATGACACAGCGGCGGACATTCTTCTTCTTTTCTTAAAAGAACAGAAGAAAGAACTGCTGCAGAAAAAGAACAATTTGACTGTTGCAGTCTATGAATATTTTTTTGAACGTAAATCGACTGATAAGAATAATATGCTGCGGAAACAATTTGAAGCCGGGGTTAAGGTGTTAGAGAAACTCATCGAGGCGGGAATCGCCAGCGGAGAGTTTTATTGCGAGGATCCTAAGGGTGCGGCAAGCAATATCATGTATGTGCTGGAAGGTATGAAGATTAATGCACAGACTTTTGGCATTACGGAGAAGATGGTAGACGAGCAGTTATTATATATTATGCAGGGATTGATTATAGAATAGTTAATGGCGGCAAAAATAAAGGAGAAGAACAGCATGGATAATGTGAAACGCATTTATGTGGAGAAGAAGGAACCTTTCGCGGTCAAGGCGAAAGAGCTGAAGGAGGAGATCGGAAGTTATCTTGGTATTGACGGTGTGAAAGAAGTTCGGGTGTTTATCCGCTATGATGTGGAGAATCTGTCGGAAGAGGTTTTTGCAAAAGCTTGCAAAACCGTATTTTCGGAACCGCCGGTGGATATTTTATATGAAGAAACGATTCAGATTCCGGAAGACGGTAAAGTTTTCAGTGTGGAATTTCTTCCGGGACAGTTTGACCAGAGAGCAGACTCGGCTGTTCAGTGCGTGAAATTTCTGAAAGAAGATGAGGAGCCGGTTATCAAGACGGCGGTTACATATTTAATAACAGGTGATGTTTCTGAGGAGGAATTTGCGAAGATCAAGGCATACTGCATTAATCCCGTGGATTCCAGAGAGACGGATATGGTAAAACCTGACACTCTTATTACGGTGTACGATGAGCCCGCGGATGTCGCGGTGCTTGACGGCTTTTCTACGATGTCCGGGACGGAACTTAAGAAATTATATGACTCCCTCGGACTTGCCATGACGTTTAAAGACTTTTTACATATTCAGAATTATTATCAGAAAGAAGAGCACAGAGATCCGACTATGACGGAGATTCGTGTGCTTGACACTTACTGGTCGGATCACTGCCGACATACCACATTTTCTACAGAGTTAAAAGATGTGGCTTTCGCGGAAGGATTTTATCAGAAGCCGATCAAAGCGGCTTATGATAATTATCTCGCTGTCAGGGAAGAAATTTTTGCAGGCAGACAGGACAAGTTTGTCTGTCTGATGGACTTAGCATTGATGGCGATGCGTAAATTAAAGAAGGACGGGAAACTGGAAGATATGGAGCAGTCTGACGAGATCAATGCCTGCTCGGTAGTGGTTCCCGTGGAGATGGATTACGGCGATAAGAAGGTGACGGAGGAGTGGCTTGTCTTTTTTAAAAACGAGACACATAACCATCCGACGGAGATTGAGCCTTTCGGTGGTGCGGCTACTTGTCTCGGCGGTGCAATCCGCGATCCTTTGTCGGGGCGCGGCTATGTTTATCAGGCGATGCGCGTTACGGGTGCGGCTGACCCGACAGTGCCGGTGGCAGATACACTAAAGGGTAAGCTGTCCCAGAAGAAGCTGGTACGCGGCGCGGCAAGCGGTTATTCTTCCTACGGAAATCAGATCGGACTTGCAACCGGACTGGTCAAAGAAATATATCATCCTGATTATGTGGCAAAAAGAATGGAGATCGGTGCGGTCATGGGGGCGGCGCCGAGGAAAAATGTAATCAGAGAGACTTCTGATCCAGATGATATCATTATTCTGTTAGGCGGCAGAACAGGGCGTGACGGCTGTGGCGGTGCGACAGGTTCTTCCAAGGTGCACACGGAGAGTTCCATCGAGACCTGCGGTGCAGAGGTACAGAAGGGAAACGCGCCTACAGAGCGTAAGATTCAGAGGTTGTTCCGTCGTGAGGAAGTAAGTAAGCTGATTAAGAAATGTAATGATTTCGGTGCAGGCGGCGTGTCTGTTGCGATCGGTGAGCTGGCTGACGGACTGGTAGTTGATTTGGATAAAGTACCGAAGAAATATGCTGGTCTGGACGGCACAGAGTTAGCCATCTCCGAATCGCAGGAAAGAATGGCGGTTGTAGTTGCACCGAAAGACGTGGATGCATTCTTGGGCTATGCGGCGGAAGAAAACTTAGAGGCTGTAGAAGTTGCGGTTGTAACTGAGGCGCCGAGGCTGGTGCTTAAATGGCGCGGCAAGGAAATCGTCAATATTTCCAGAGCATTCCTCGATACCAATGGCGCTCATCAGGAAACTGCCGTAGCAGTGGATATGCCGGAAGAAAAGGATAATTATTTCAAGAAGATTGCTGTATCTGAGGTGGCGGATGCGGTGGCAGCAGGAGATATCAAGAAAGCATGGCTGACACTCTTGAATGATTTGAATGTGTGCTCCCAGAAGGGACTGGTGGAGATGTTCGACGCTTCCATCGGGGCCGGGAGTGTGTACATGCCTTACGGCGGTAAATATCAGTTGACAGAAACACAGGCGATGGTTGCCAAACTGCCTGTTTTAAAAGGAAAAACGGATACCGTGACAATGATGAGTTACGGATTTGATCCTTATTTATCAAGCTGGAGCCCGTACCATGGTGCAATTTATGCGGTGACGGAATCCATGGCAAAGATTGTGGCTAACGGCGGGGATTATAAGACCATCCGCTTCACTTTCCAAGAATATTTCAGAAGAATGAGTGAGGAGCCTCACCGCTGGAGTCAGCCTTTTGCTGCGCTTCTGGGTGCTTATGATGCGCAGATGGGGTATGGACTTCCTTCTATAGGCGGTAAGGATTCCATGTCCGGCACCTTCAATGATATAGATGTACCGCCTACGCTTGTTTCTTTTGCAGTGGATATCAGCAGACAGAACAACATCGTTACGCCAGAGCTTAAGAAGGCCGGAAATAAGCTGGTTCGGTTCCATATCGCTAAGGATGAGTATGATCTTCCGGTATATGAAAATGTCATGAAAGTGTATGACACGATACTGACACTTATGTCTCAGAAAAAGATTGTATCGGCATATGCGCTTGATGCGAAAGGTGTGGCGGCAGCTATCGGCAAAATGGCGTTTGGCAACAAATTAGGCGTGAACGTGGAGAGCGGGCTTACGGCGGAGCGTCTTTTTGACAATGGACTTGGGGAGATCCTTGCGGAGATGTCTGCGGAATCCGTTGCAGAACTGGGTTCAATGGTGGATGTTGTAAATGCGGCAGAAATAGAAGAGAAGACGGCGGATATACGGAAGGGTTGCGTAAGTTATACGATAGTCGGTACGGTGACAGAAGAGCAGGCGTTTGTTTATGGCGACGTGACGATCACTATGGATGAGGCATTACAGGCTTGGACAGACAAGCTGGATAAAGTATTCCCGTACACGGCAGGAAAAGATAAGAGTGAAGTGGCTTCTGATCTGTACGAAGCAAAAGAAATTTATATATGTAAGAATAAGGTGGCGAAGCCTACCGTATTTATTCCGGTATTTCCGGGAACGAACTGTGAATATGACAGCGGTGCGGCTTTTGAGAGAGCGGGCGCGGATGTCATCACGAAAGTGTTCAAGAACCTGACAGCAGAAGATATCAGACAGAGCGTGGAAGTGTTTGAGAAAGCGATTGGTCAGGCTCAGATTATCATGTTCCCCGGAGGATTTTCCGCAGGTGATGAGCCGGACGGTTCCGCGAAGTTCTTTGCAACTGCTTTTCAGAATGCGAAGATCAAAGAGGCGGTAAGTAAGCTGTTAAACGAACGGGACGGCTTGGCATTAGGTATCTGTAATGGTTTTCAGGCGTTAATTAAGCTTGGCCTGCTGCCATATGGAGAGATTGTCGGTCAGAAAGATGATTCTCCGACGCTGACTTTCAACACAGTCAACCGTCATATCTCCAAGATGGCATATATTAAGGTAGTCTCTAATAAGTCCCCGTGGCTTCAGGGAGCAACACTTGGAGATACTTATGTAAACCCGGCATCCCATGGAGAAGGCCGCTTTGTAGCGTCAAAGGAGTGGATCGATAAGCTGTTTGCAAACGGACAGGTTGCTACACAGTATGCAGACACAGACGGAAACGTGTCGATGGACGAAGAGTGGAATATCAACGGTTCTTACGCTTCCATCGAAGGTATCACGTCTCCCGATGGACGTATTTTAGGTAAGATGGCTCATTCCGAGAGAAGAGGAGAGGGCGTCGCGATCAATATTTACGGAGAGCAGGATTTGAAGATATTCGAGTCCGGTGTTTCCTATTTCAAGTAATGTAGATGAGAAAGACCTCATGTTAGGGAGAACCCCTTGCAGGAGGTCTTTTCGGAGCATATAAAAAGTAAAAGTTGGAGAAAAGAAGATGGGTACAGATCAAGAAACAGTAGAAAAACCGGCAATAGAGGCGAAAAATGATTCTATACGGCAGGAATATACATTTGCGCCGGATGTGAAATTGAAAGAATGCAAGTACTGCCGCGTTATGATACCTGAAAAGGCTAGGATATGTCCTAATTGTAAGACGACTCTCAAGAGTCATGTGATTTCAAAGACGATCGCGGCGGTTCTGGTACTTGCAGTGGTCGCGGCAGGAGCTTACTGCATGTTCACGTACCGGGGGTCATTGCCGGAATCCGCAACGACGGCATTGAAGCAGCAGGAGGAGGCTCCGATGCCGGATGTATCCGTGAATACAGTAGAGACGACAGAAACTGCAGCCGGTGCAAGGACTGTGGAACCTACGGAGGTTGAGAATACAGCATTAACCGTAGAGTTCGAGCAGACCGCGCCGCCTACGGAGACTGCGCAGGCAGAGAGGTTTGCGGGTATTGGAGAAATGCAAAATGAAGAGGCAGAGTCCACAGCGGAAAATGTCGGCATAAAGGATGAAGATGCCAAGGCGGAAGGAGCACTGGCAGAAGATAAAGAGGATTCGGTAGAAGGGAAAACAGCAGAAAATGTATTTGATGAGGAAGATGAGGATGATTCAGAAGATAAACATGATATAGAAGATCAAGATACCACGGAGTATGAAGAAACGGAAGAAGCAGAAGAAGCGGAAGACAATAATTCAGCAACAGCCTTAAAGGATATAGACGAAGATGAAGCGGCATTTCGTGCAGACTGCGTGCAGAGAAAATATAAAAGCCTGCTTCGCGATAAGGAGTACTTAGAAACCGAGGTTCTTGTCAGGGAGGCAGAAGTAGTCTGTCAGGTAGATGGCGGCCTGTTTGATGAAAATGCTTACTATCTGTGCAGAGAAGAGGAAAATGGTAACGACTGTTATTATATTATCAGAGACGATAGACAGAATGATGAAACTCTGATTCTGGACGGAGATATCATTACAGTGTACGGACGGTTATTCGGAACCTGTAAGATTCCGATAAACCTGATTGAAACAAGACCTACGGTTCCCGCAATATCTATGATGAGCTATGATCTGTTAGAGGAGTAGAATGAACTTGCTCGTTTTGGGAATTGAACGGGACAATCTCTTGTGCTATAATTAAACGATTGTGCGAAAAATTGATTGTAAGAAAGAACAGGTGACAGAATGAAAGCGTTCTTAATTTTGGAAGATGGAACTATTTTTGAAGGAACGCACATTGGTGTGCAGAAAGAAATCATCAGCGAAATCGTATTTAATACCTCTATGGCGGGATATCTGGAAGTGCTGACCGATCCGTCCTATGCAGGACAGGCAGTGTGTATGACATATCCGCTTATTGGCAACTATGGTATATGCCGGGAGGACATGGAATCGCGCAGGGCATGGCCGGATGGATTTATTGTCAGGGAACTTTCCCGTATTCCGAGTAATTTCAGATGCGATATGACGATTCAGGAATTTCTGGAGGAGAACGATGTGCCCGGTATTGCGGGAATCGATACGAGGGCGCTTGTGAAGATTCTTCGTGAAAAAGGCACTATGAACGGTATGATCACCACCAATGAGAATTATCAGTTGGAGGAGATACTTCCGAAGTTAAAAGCCTACACGACAGGCAAAGTGGTGGATATCGTGACCTGTAAAGAAAAGTATACATTGACTGCGGCAAAGGATTTATCGGATAATGGACCGATATCCGGCAGTTCACAGTTTAAGAAAGATGATTATGAGAAAGGAATCAGAGAGAAGAAGCCGAGTATGGTGCGCGCGTTGAACGGTCAGGGGTTAAAAGTTGCCCTGCTTGATCTGGGGGCAAAGGATAACATTGCGAAATCTCTTGCAGCAAGAGGATGTGAGGTGACTGTCTATCCGGCTGTTACTACGGCACAGGAAATCATTGATTCGAGACCGGACGGAATCATGTTGAGCAACGGTCCCGGCGATCCGAAAGAGTGTACGGAAGTAATCGCAGAGATCAAGAAATTGTATGATACCGATATTACCATATTTGCAATCTGTCTTGGGCATCAGTTGATGGCTCTTGCCACGGGTGCGGATACTTTTAAGATGAAATACGGACACCGGGGCGGCAATCATCCGGTAAAGGATCTGGAGACAGGGAGGGTTTATATTTCTTCCCAGAATCATGGTTATGTTGTGAATATGGATAAGCTGGATCCACAGATTGCAGTTCCTGCTTTTATCAATGTCAATGACGGAACCAACGAGGGACTGTCTTACACGGGTAAAAACATCTTTACGGTGCAGTTCCATCCGGAAGCATGTCCGGGACCGCAGGATTCGGGGGATTTGTTCGACCGGTTTATTGCCATGATGAGGAGGAAGAAAAATGCCTAAAAATCCAAATGTGAAAAGAGTACTTGTAATCGGTTCGGGACCGATTGTGATCGGACAGGCGGCAGAATTTGATTATGCCGGGACACAGGCATGCCGCTCGTTAAAAGAGGAGGGCATGGAAGTCATTCTGGTGAACTCCAATCCGGCGACCATCATGACAGACGGAGATATTGCAGACAAAGTTTATATTGAACCACTGACGACCAAAGTGTTGGAGCAGATCATTATAAAAGAAAAGCCCGACAGCCTTTTGCCTAATATGGGTGGACAGGCAGGACTAAATCTGGGTATGGAGTTGGATGAGTCGGGATTTCTGGCAGCCCATGGTGTTGCATTGCTTGGCACAACTGCCAAGACGATCAAGAAGGCGGAGGATCGTCTGGAATTTAAAGAGACTATGGAGAAGATCGGAGAACCCTGCGCACCGTCTCTCGTAGTGGAAAATATCGATGACGGCGTTACTTTTGCAAATAAAATCGGGTATCCGGTAGTACTTCGGCCTGCCTATACACTGGGTGGCTCAGGCGGCGGCATTGCCCGCAATCAGATGGAATTGGAAGAGATTCTTGCCAATGGTCTGCGGCTTTCCCGCGTGGGACAGGTTCTGGTGGAACGCTGTATCGCAGGCTGGAAAGAAATTGAGTATGAAGTTATGCGGGACAGTGCAGGTAACTGCATTACCGTATGTAATATGGAAAATATTGATCCGGTAGGTGTACATACGGGGGATAGTATCGTAGTAGCGCCTTCCCAGACTCTGGGAGATAAAGAGTATCAGATGCTTAGGAGTTCAGCACTTAATATTATTAATGAACTTGGCATTACGGGTGGTTGTAATGTACAGTTTGCACTGCATCCAACCAGTTTTGAATATTGTGTTATTGAGGTCAATCCCCGAGTAAGCCGTTCCTCCGCGCTTGCAAGTAAGGCGACGGGCTATCCCATTGCCAAGGTTGCGGCGAAGATTGCACTAGGCTATACACTGGATGAAATCAAGAATGCCATTACAGGCAAGACTTATGCAAGTTTTGAGCCGACACTGGACTACTGTGTGGTCAAGATTCCCCGGCTTCCCTTTGACAAATTTATTACGGCGAAGCGTACACTTACGACTCAGATGAAGGCCACCGGCGAAGTTATGAGCATCGGTAACAATTTCGAGGGTGCGCTGATGAAGGCAATCCGTTCACTGGAACAGCATGTGGACTGTCTGCGCAGCTATGACTTTTCGGAGCTTTCCGCGGAGGAGCTAAAAGAGCGGATGAAGGTTGTGGATGACCAGAGAATCTATATCATTGCAGAGGCAATCCGCAAAGGTGTGGATTATGATACCATTCATGAGATTACCATGGTGGATCACTGGTTTATTGACAAGATTGCGATCTTGACAGAGATGGAGGCAGCGCTGGAAAAAGGTCCGTTGACGGTAGAGCTTCTAAAAGAAGCCAAGAGAATCGAATTTCCCGACAACGTGATTGCCAGACTGACCGGAAAGACAGAAGATGAGATTAAGAAAATGCGCTGCGACAACGGTATTGTTGCGGCATTTAAGATGGTAGATACCTGCGCGGCGGAATTTGCGGCGAGTACCCCTTACTACTATTCTGTTTTCGGTTCAGAAACAGAAGTGGTGGAGACGCATCCGAAGAAAAAAGTATTAGTTCTTGGCTCCGGTCCTATCCGGATCGGACAGGGAATCGAGTTTGACTACTGTTCGGTACATGCCACATGGGCTTTTGCAAAAGAAGGCTATGAGACGATTATTATCAACAATAATCCGGAGACTGTCAGCACTGACTTCGATATTGCAGATAAGCTCTATTTTGAACCATTGACACCGGAAGATGTGGAGAACATTGTCAATGTGGAGAAGCCTGATGGTGCGGTGGTACAGTTTGGCGGACAGACTGCAATCAAGCTGACAGAAAGCTTAATGAAGATGGGTGTACCGATTTTTGGCACGAAAGCGGAAGATGTAGATGCGGCGGAAGATCGGGAGCTTTTTGATAAGATTCTGGAAGAAACGCAGATTCCGAGAGCCGCAGGCGGCACAGTATATACCGCGGAGGAAGCTAAGGCAGTAGCTAACAAATTAGGTTATCCCGTACTCGTGCGCCCCTCCTATGTGCTGGGCGGTCAAGGAATGCAGATTGCATTGTCCGATCAGGAAATTGAGGAATTTATGGCGGTAATCAACCGTTATGAGCAGGAACATCCGATTCTGGTAGATAAATATTTGCAGGGAAAAGAGCTGGAAGTGGATGCAGTGTGTGATGGTACGGATATTCTGATACCGGGTATCATGGAGCATATCGAGAGAACCGGAGTTCATTCCGGAGACAGTATTTCCGTTTATCCGGCGCCCACGGTCAGTGAGAAAGTGAAGGACATTATTGCAGAGTATTCCAGAAGGCTGGCAAAGGCACTTCATGTTATTGGTCTGATCAATATTCAGTTTATTGCCATGGGCGATGAGGTGTATGTGATCGAAGTCAATCCCAGATCGTCCCGTACTGTGCCTTATATCAGTAAGGTGACAGGCATTCCTATCGTTGATCTGGCTGCGGAAGTGATTATCGGTAAGAAGATACGTGATTTAGGTTATGAGCCGGGATTGCAGCCCGCCGCAGATTATTTTGCGGTTAAAATGCCGGTATTCTCTTTTGAGAAGATTCGTGGTGCTGAGATCAGTTTAGGACCGGAAATGAAATCTACGGGAGAATGTCTCGGTATTGCCAAAACATTTAATGAGGCGCTCTATAAGGCATTTCTTGGTGCAGGTATCAATCTGCCTAAGCATAAGCAGATGATCATTACCGTAAAAGATGCGGATAAAGGTGAGGCAATTGAAGTAGCCCGCCGTTTTGAGAAGCTGGGATATATCATTTACGCTACAAGGAGCACTGCTGCTGCGCTTAATGAAGCAGGCGTTAAAGCGAGAAAAGTCAATAAGATCAGACAGGAATCCCCTACGGTTATGGATTTGATCTTAGGACACAGGATTGATCTGGTCATTGACACACCTACACAGGGGCGTGATAAGAGCAGAGATGGTTTCCTGATTCGTAGAACTGCCATTGAGACAGGCGTCAATTGTATCACGGCGATGGACACTGCTACAGCGCTCGTGTCCAGTCTGGAGAATGCGGCTTCACAAGGAGAGCTGGCTTTAATCGATATTGCGGCGATTGCCAGAAGATGAGATTGGAAAATGGTGATTTTGGCAGAAATGTCAAGGAAGAACAAACATGGAGAAGCTCTTTAGAGCTTCTCTGTTTCTTTGATGTCGCAGTAAAAAATAAGTAAATAT
>CAMXBD010000051.1 GCA_947179245.1 uncultured Lachnospiraceae bacterium
TTATTCTCATATCCGGAATAAGTATGAACAACATACCAATTTGCTTCTGCCATACTAATACCATGCCTTTCTTAATTCCTGTCTTAAGGTGTTCTTAAAGCTTTCCATAAAAACATCCTAAAACTTTTTTCAGAGCTTCCTAAAATGAAAATGTCGTAAGGAAATCCACACCATACTGCAGACCAAAGTCCAGTATCGTGATGATTGCTCCGATAACAACGGAAATAACAACAACCGCAAAAGATTGTTTTAAAAGAGCATCTTTATCAGGCCAAGTGATTTTCTTAAATTCAGCTTTCACACCATTCCAAAACTTAGTAATCTTAGATGTTCCTTCTGATTTAGCAGAATCTCCCATGTTATACTCCTTTCGTTAAAACAACAGGCGATTATTTTGTCTCTTTATGCAAAGTATGTGTCTTGCAGAATCTACAATACTTCTTAGTTTCCATTCTGTCCGGATGAGTTTTCTTATCCTTGGTCGTATTGTAGTTACGCTGTTTGCACTCTGTGCATGCTAAAGTAATTTTTGTACGCATTTTGCTACCTCCACATGTATTCACTAATCATCTGATTCACTATTTTTGAGCATAAAAAAAAGACCTAAATCTTATCTTGCTCAAACAATATATCATACGCCAGACCCGAAGTCAACCTGTTTTCATTCTTTTTGCGAAGAGTTTTTTATTTTTTTCCAATTTTTTTTAAAATAACTCTTTAGTTTTCGGATAGTTCTTACGATATACTATTTATAAAGTGACTACCAAGGTAGAAATAAAAATACCCACTGCTGATGTCCAGTATGCTATGGACAGCTAATGAAAGGCATCAGCAATCAGACTGGTTCTGAGAATATTTCATGGAAGAAAGGAGGGGTACAATGTCTTATAACAGTATCAGCAATCTGACAAACGTCTACAATTTCTACGTAACTACTTATGCGCCGAAATCCAGCACGCCTTATGATTCTCATAAGAAGAGTGAATTACGCAGCGTATATAATTCCATAGTCAAAATGAACAAAGAATCCCCCCTGTATATTCTGGATACCAATAAGGATTCTCAGCGTTTCGCTGTCAGCGTGAAGGAGAACGCCCGCGAACTACGCAATACGATCGCTTCTCTAGGGGGATTGAACGAAGATGAACTTCTGAATAAGAAGGTTGCGTATTCCAGTAATCAGAATATTGCGAAGGCTACTTTTATCGGTTCTGCCAAGCAGGATGAAGAATTTCCCACTTATGATATTGAGGTGAACAGTTTAGCATCTTCTCAGGTTAATACCGGCAATTTCCTTCCAAACGATGAATTTGTGTCTCTTGCACCCGATACCTACTCTTTTGACATAGGCATCGACGATCTGAATTACGAGTTCCAGTTCAGTATCAAACCTACTGACACGAATCGCGATGTTCAGGAACGTCTTTCACGATTGATCACCAATGCCAATATCGGTATGTCGGCACAGGTCATTCCCGGTGAGGATAACACTTCCTATTTGAGGCTGGAATCAAATTCTACCGGACTTAAGGACAACAGATCCTATATATACAGAATATCTGATCATCGAACAAGCAAGACCGCAGGCACGGTAGACTATTTTGGTTTGGATCATGTATCGTCACAGCCTTCCAATGCATCTTATGCAGTAAACGGCAACGAGCGTGTTTCAGCCTCTAACCGTATCTCGTTAGCTAACATTTACGAAGTAGAGCTGACCGGTGTCAGCAGCTGGGAAGGCGAGACGGCTTCCATCGGACTTAAGACAGATGTGGAGTCCCTTACGGAAAATGTCAATACTCTCGTGGGCGGCTTCAATTCTTTCCTGAAATCTGTTTCTGAGTTCAGTGACAACCAGCCTAAGAGCAACCGGCTTTTTAACGAGATGAGCAGCGTAGCAAGAGTATACGCACGCGACCTTACCTCAATTGGTCTGAATCTGAATCTGGACGGCACGTTAGAGGTAGATGATGATACTTTACGTCAGACTGCTATGGGCGATGACGCCAAGGCTGCTTTTTCACCGATCAAGAGTTTCACTAACTCAGTGCTCCGCAAGTCTAATCAGGTTGCACTTGACCCGATGAATTATGTGAATAACGTAATCGTCGCGTACAAGAATCCCGGTAAGAATTTTGCGAGTCCCTATATCACAAGCGCATACAGCGGTATGATGTTCAATAGTTATTGTTAGTAACTTGAGACTAAGATAAGAGACAGGTCATGTGACCTGTCTCTTTTTATTACCGCAGCCGAGTTTGCGAAGTTAATTCCGAAGGAATTTACTTCATGGCTATAGCGGTATGTTTCCGTGTTTTTTCTTAGGCTGCTCTGCCTGTTTATTCTTAAGACCTCTAAGCGCCCTCACCAGCGCCTCTCTTGTCTCTTCGGGTTTGATGACTTCATTCACATATCCTCTTGCGGCGGCAACATAAGGATTTAAGAAACGTGCCTCATATTCTGCTTTGCATTGCGCACGCATGGCTTCTGGATCAGCCGCCGCCTTAATCTTCCGTTTAAAAGCAATGTTGACTGCACCATCCGCGCCCATAACTGCGATTTCCGCTATCGGCCACGCATACACGATATCCGCGCCCATTTCCTTGGAATTCATGGCTATATAGGCGCCGCCATAGGCTTTGCGCATGATCAGTGAGATCTTCGGAACCGTCGCTTCAGAGTATGCGTACAGTATCTTCGCCCCATGACGGATGATTCCGTTGTGTTCCTGCGCCGTACCGGGCAGAAATGCCGGCACATCGATCAATGTGACTAATGGAATATTAAAACAGTCACAGAAACGAATAAATCTGGCAATTTTATCGGAAGCATGATAATCCAGTGAACCGCCCATGGAATTGGGCTGATTTGCCACAATCCCCACCACTCTGCCTTCCATTCTGCTAAAGCCCACCACCGCATTAGTCGCAAACTCCTGCTGCACTTCAAAGAAGCTTCCATCATCTACGATACAATCAATCACCTCTTTGACATCATATGCATGTCGGGAATTATCGGGTACAATATCCATGATCTTAGCCGCTTTCGCTTTCATAGTAGATGCTACCTTGCCATTATCCACTTTGCCAAAGACCTTGCCGACACGCGGCAGAATACTCTGTCTCTCTTTATTATTAATAATTGGCGGCTTTTGCGTCCAATTACTTGGAAGATACGTCAATAATTTACGCACACCCATCAGACATTCATTCTCGGTATCATAAGTAAAATGAGCCACGCCGCTCTTCTTGGCATGCACATCCGCACCGCCTAGTTCCTCAACGGATACCTCCTCGTTGATAACTGTCTTGACCACATTCGGACCAGTGATGAACATCTTGGAGATGTCCCTGACCATAAATATATAATCACAGATTGCAGGCGCATAACATGCTCCGCCGGAGCAGGGTCCCAAGATCACCGCGATCTGCGGAATCACGCCTGAAGCTTTTGTATGTCTAAGAAACATACCGCTATAACCGCTCAAAGAGGAGATTCCCTCCTCGATTCTGGCTCCGCCACTGTCGTTGATACAGATAAGCGGCGCTTTCATTTCCATCGCCATATCCTGAATGCGGCAGATCTTAAAGGAGTGGTATTCTCCCAACGTACCGCCGATCACTGTAAAGTCCTCGCTTGCCACAAACACCTGACGTCCGTCAATCTCACCGTATCCGGTCACAACGCCATCCCCCGGCACTCTTCTCTTATCCAGATCAAAGTCATCAATGCGGGATTCCATAAATCCATCCACTTCCACAAAAGTGCCCGGATCAAGCAGCACCTCTATTCGCTCGCGTGCTGTCATCTTTCCGGCTGCGTGCTGTTTGTCTATCCTATTTGGTCCGCCGCCCAGAAGCGCCTTCTGTCTTCTGTTATCCAATTCCTTAATAGCTTCGTTCCAGTTCATGACCTTTCTTTCCCTCCTGCTGCGAATCTATCAACATTTGTGCAATCCTTTGACCTTCTAATACTTTGATAGTCAAACTATCATTTAGTATTATAGGCAGAGTATTATTTCTTGTCAATACTCTGCCTTTATTTTTCACCGTCGGAACAGCAAGTCCGCAAATACGCGAAAGCAACTACAGTTCCGCTTCCACTGCATCAAGCGCTGCGCCGACCACTTTATCCATATCGTAATACTTATACTGCCCCAGACGCCCTCCAAAAATCACATGCCTGGCTGTCTGTGCAAGTTCCTTGTAGTTTTCAAACAATGTGTTATTGCCCTCATCATTGACCGGATAATAAGGCTCATCACCTTCCTGCCACTGTGCCGGGTACTCTCTTGTCACTACTGTCCCCTTCTGCGTTCCAAATTCAAAGTGTTTGTGCTCGATCACTCTCGTATATGGAATCTCGCGTTCTGTATAATTGACCACCGCATTTCCCTGATAGTTATCACACTCCGCCATCTCCTGTGTCTCAAACCGCAGCGAACGGTACTCCAGATGCCCCAGCCTATAGTCAAAATACTCATCCAGCATACCGGTATAAACTACCTTATCATATGTATTCCCCGCTTTGTCAGAAACCTTGATTCCATTCTCCGTCTCGCGTTCTATAGCAAACTCCCGATAGGATATGCCCGTCTGTACTTCTATCCCCTGAAGCATATTCTCTACCATAGCTGTATAGCCTCCGATAGGAATGCCTTGATAACGGTCATTGAAATAATTATTATCATAAGTAAACCGAAGCGGCAGACGCTTGATAATAAAGGCTGGCAGTTCCTTGCAATCCCTGCCCCACTGCTTCTCGGTATATCCTTTTACCAATTTCTCATAGACATCCGTACCTACAAGCGAGAGCGCCTGCTCTTCCAGATTCTTCGGGTCTGTGATGTGTAACTGCCCGATCTGCTGTGCTATCCTCTCCCTAGCTTCCGTCGGTGTCACCACGCCCCACATTTTATTAAATGTATTCATATTAAAAGGGAGATTATATAACTCCCCCTTGTAATATGCAATCGGTGAATTTATGTAGTGGTTGAACTGCGCAAACTGATTTATATAATCCCATATCTTCTTATCAGATGTATGGAAAATATGTGCGCCATACTTGTGTACCTGAATATCCATCACGGACTCTGTATAAATATTACCGGCGACATGCTGCCTCTTATCGATCACAAGCACGTTCCTGCCCCGTTTATTCATCTCACGAGCAAAAACCGCTCCAAACAGTCCTGCTCCCACTATCAGATAATCGTACTGCATTAATTCTCCTCTGCTGCTTTATATTTGTCCAACTGCGCATAATCTTCCATAAGCTCCAGCGCTTTCTTCCGTCCTGTCTTATTCAGTTTCACGTAATACTGCATCACACGGTTCTCCATGATCTTACTTCCTAGTACGCTCCTCTGATTAAGCGGTGTAAAATCGACCGGATTCAGGTTAAGTTTGTCACACATTCTGATCACAGTGCCATACGCCATACCCTCGATTCCTCTATCCAAGGCGGTAACCAAGGTTGAGTAAGGAATCTCCATCTCGATCGCGAACTGTCTGACACTCTTATACTGCTTTAGAATTTCTGCTTTTAATATTTCTGCCTTTGTCATATTAGCCCTCCTACAGTGTATGATTCTGATTATTCTCGTCGGTAGTATACCATATTTTCTCCCGAAAAGGAACCACCCAATTGTCTACTTAAACGTTATAGCGTCAACATCGTCATTTTGTCTCTCTTTTTTACTTTGTTTTTGTAGAAAAAGTCTAGTACTTTATTCCCATTTTTCCGTGTTTCTAATAAAATATATTATTGTCGTAACATGAAGAAAATGCTAATATTAATATATATGGCAAAAAGGAATAAAGAGGTGATATTATGGCCACCGTTTCGGTATGCATGATTGCAAAAAATGAGGATAATCATATAGAAGAATGCCTGAAGCGCCTTCGGCCTTGTAAATTTGAGGTCATCGTTGTGGATACAGGTTCTGTGGACAGAACTGTTGAAATTGCGCAAAGATATGCGGACAAAGTATTTCATTTTGCGTGGTGCGACGATTTCAGCGCCGCCAGAAATTTCTCCATTCAACAGGCATCTAACGACTGGGTATTAATCATCGACTGCGACGAATATCTTGAGAACGTTAACCTTGCAGAACTGGAAGAAATATTAGATGACAACAGCCGCTCCGTGGGCATGATCGTCCGCAATAACCCCTACATTATTCAGGGAGTGCGCTCCATTATGTCGGAGCGTATCGGCAGACTCTTTAACCGCAGATACTGCCATTATGAAGGCAGCGTCCACGAGCAGGTATGTACGCTCGACGGAAGTGAACCTGATTCCTTCCATATCCCGCTGACCTTCTACCATGAGGGATATGTATCTGAGTCTGACAAGCGTATGCGTGCCACCCGTAACCTTGAAATGCTGCTCCATGATCTGACATTAAAAGGACCAAGCCCCTATATCTATTTTCAGCTTGGTCAAAACTATATTTCTCTGAATGACTTGGAAAAGGCAGCCCACTATTACCAGAAAGGATTGGAGCTAAACGCCGATCCTCATTCCGCCTTTGTTCAGAGTATGGCTGAAACATACGGTTACTGTCTGGTTGATCTTGCTAAGTATGATCTCGCCATGGCTCTGCACGACAAATATGAGCTTTTTTCACATCGTGCCGATTTCGTCTATCTGATGGGAATGATCTATATGAAAAAGGGAATATATGATAAGGCGCTCGAAGAGTTTAAGAAGGCAACTTCACTCACCGCCTATTCCCGCAAAGGCGTCAACAGTTACCGCGCCAATTATAATATTGCCGCTATATATGAGAACATGGGTGAGTTGAACGAAGCACGCACTTACTATAAGAAATGCGGCAATTATGAGCCTGCCGTAAAGAAATTGAAGGAGCTTGCCGTTTCCCCTGCTCCGAAGCCAGTGTTGGCCAGCTCTGTTCAAGGAAAATAAAATGGTTCCGTCGTATACTGATGCAAACCTAAAAGAAAGGAATCTGTCGTGCTGCCCATATCAGTCTGTCTAATTGCCAAAAATGAAGAAAAGCATATCGAGGAGTGCTTGAAACGTCTACAGCCTTACGGATTTGAAATTGTACTGGCAGACACCGGCTCGTCCGACCGCACTATAGAGCTGGCACGGAAATATACTGACAAGATTTATCATTTCGATTGGTGCGGCGATTTCAGTGCCGCTAAGAATTATGCGATGGAAAAAGCCTCCCACGATTGGATACTTTCTATTGACTGTGACGAATATATCGAATCAATAGATATCACTTCACTGACTGCTTGTATGGAAGCACAGCCCGCCGCTGCCGGACGTATTCTCATTCGCAACCGCTTCACTGAGAACGGGCAAACAAGCTATGAACAGGTACGGGTGAGCAGATTCGTCAATCGACGCTATTATCACTTTGAGGGAGCCGTACATGAACAGCTGGTTCCAAAACCTGTTCAGAATATGGCAGGACAGACTGATGCTCCTGTCAAATACGTCTATCCGGCTCCAATTACCGTACTTCATGTAGGTTACGACGGCTCCGAAAAAGAGATGCGCGAGAAGTCCAGACGAAATATTGCTCTTTTGGAAAAAGAGCTGGAGACTCATGGCGCCGACCCGTACACCTATTACCAACTGGGGCAGAGTTACCGTAAGCTTCATGATTACAAGCGCGCCTGCTGCTATTACGATCTGGGTCTTGCGATGGATGTAGACCCGGCAGCAGATTATGTACAGACCATGGTGGAATCCTATGGATATACCCTTTTAGATCTAAAGCGCAATCAGGACGCACTGAATCTGCTCGGCGTATACGATGAATTTGCAAAGCGTGCCGATTTCGTGTTCCTGATGGGGCTTATTTATATGAATAACGGGCTGTTTGACGAAGCTGTCAGAGAGCTCCAGAAAGCTACCACTATGGAAGAGTTTGCAGTAGATGGTGTCAACAGCTATAAAGCCAATTATAACATCGGCGTCATCTATGAATGTGCCGGATACCCTGATGAGGCATGCACAGCATACCGCAAATGCGGCGATTATGAGCCGGCACTGGCACGGCTTGCTGTGCTTATGAAGCAGCATAAATGACACAAATATTATGAAACAGAAATTAGGAGACTATCATGGAAATACATGAATCAGCAGAAGACTACTTAGAGACAATACTCATCTTAAAAGAGCGTTCCGGTCAGGTCCGCTCTATTGATATTGCAACCGAAATGAATTATACTAAGCCGAGTATCAGCGTTGCAATGAAGAAGCTGCGTGAAAACGGATATATCCAGATGGATAAAGACGGCTTTATCACACTCACACAGTCCGGTTATGAGATCGCTTCCAATATTTATAACAGGCACAAAGTTCTGACCAATTTCTTTGTTTCACTGGGTGTAAACGAGAAAGTTGCGGCAGAAGATGCCTGCAAGATTGAGCACGACTTAAGCGAAGAAACTTTTGAGAAAATAAGAGATCACGCAATGAAAGCCGCCGGCTATAGCACAAATTAATTGCAAGGCACGGGAGAATCAATGAAAATACTATTTATCGAGTGGAAAAGTTTCGGCAATCAGGATATCAAGGATGCATTTACCGCGGAAGGACACACCGTGGTTTCTTTTCCGTTTTCCAACAAAGATTCGCGAAAAGATGCAGAGCTTGAAGCAGAACTGGCGTCTTTTCTTCATCAGGGAACCCCCGATGTCGTCTTTTCTTTCAATTATTTCCCTGTCATCTCCAATGTCTGTAAAAAAGAAAATATACGCTATATTTCTTGGATCTATGACAGTCCTTATGTAATGCTGTATTCCTATACTGTGATCAATCCGTGTAACGTAATCTACGTCTTTGACAAAGAACTCTACATGGAGTTTCATAATGCCGGCATACAGACCGTTCATTACATGCCGATGGCTGCCAATACAGAGCGGTTAGATCAAATCACTGCGCCGTCTGCAAACAGCTCCCTGTCTGCTCCCTACCTGTACAATGTCTCATTTGTCGGCTCTCTTTACAACGAATCGCATAACTTCTTCGACCGCATGACCACATTGTCAGACTACACCAAAGGCTACTTGGACGCCATCATGTCGGCACAAATGAAAGTACAGGGCTATAACTTTATACAGGAATCTCTCGCTCCCATTATGGAGGATTTATATCAGGCGCTTCCCATGGACCCCAATCCTGACGGTGTCGAGACGAAAGAATATCTCTACGCCCAATATGTGATCAACCGTAAGATTACCGGATTAGAACGCATGGAATTGATCCGTGCCGTCACTGAACATTTCCACTTTGACCTGTTTACTCCCAACGCAGACTTTGCAATGCCTAATCTCACCAACCATGGTACGGCTGATTATTACGAGCAGGCTCCCCTTGTATTCAGGCAGAGTAAAATCAATTTAAATATTTCCCTCAGAAGCATTAAGAGCGGCATCCCTCTGCGTGCCTTCGACATTCTTGGCAGCGGCGGCTTCCTGCTCAGTAACTTTCAGGCGGATTATCTGGATGATTTTGTCCCCGGCGAGGACTTTGATTATTATGAAAGCCGCGATGACTTAATCGTCAAAATCAACTATTACCTGACTCATGAAAAAGAGCGCATCGCCATTGCGAAGAACGGACATGACAAGGTAGCTAAGAACCATACTTTTCGTCATCGGGTGCGGGAGATGCTGGGATAAATAACTTTATCCTGCCTTTATAACCACAGAGCTTTATCAGCAAAATCATCGCCAATAAAGGAGATTACTATGCTTTATCCCATATCAGTATGTATGATTGCAAAAAACGAAGAAAAGAATATCGGGAAATGTCTCGCATCCATCAAACCTTACGGCTTCGAGATTATAGTCGTAGATACCGGCTCTACAGACCGGACCAAAGAAATCGCCGCGCAATACACGGATAAAATATATGATTTTGTATGGATAGATGATTTCAGCGCAGCAAGGAATTATTCTCTTGCGCAGGCATCCAATGATTATGTGCTGATTCTTGATTGTGATGAAGTGATTCTCGAACTTGATTTAGATCTTTTGTCCTCCATGCTTAAAGAATACCCGGAGTCAGTGGGCAGGATTGCGCTGAACAATCACTATATTTCTAACCAGACAGATATGGTTTATCAGGATCGGTTGGGACGGTTTTTCAATCGTAAGTTTTACCACTTTGAATCTCCCATTCATGAGCAGATCACCCATAACACTAACGGTATGCTCTATGAGAGCTACGACATGCCCCTTTTAGGCGATCATGTGGGATATCTCGGCAGTGTTGAAGACCTCCGCTGGAAAGTAGAACGCAACAATGCCCTCTTATTCCGCGAATTGGAAAAAGCACCGAACGATCCTTATCTCTATTTCCAGATCGGTCAGTCTTACAATATGATTTACGACTATGATAATTCTTATATCTATTACGGAAAAGCGCTGGAATATGATGTAAATCCTGAAGAAGAATGGGTTCAGATGATGCTCATTGCCTATGCCAACGCTATGCTCCACACCGGTAGAAAAGAGGAAGCTTTGCAGTTGGAGGCAGTCTATGACGCCTTTGCAACCACGGCGGATTTCTTCTGCATCATGGGGCAGATTTATCTCGCCAATGAGCAATATATCAATGCTATGATGGAATTTGTAAAAGCAATCCACTGTCCTGTCGCAAGAGAAACCGGAACTAATTCATTCATTCCCACTTACAACATTGGATTGATAAATGAAATGATGGGAAATACTGATGCCGCTCTTACACATTACCGAAATTGCGGAGATTTCCCGATGGCTATGGAAAAGGTACAGGAATTGGAACGCGGGCTTTCCAGCGATACGTCCATATCTTCAACTTGACAACTGCATCGCAGGACTGATCATCCATTACACTCCGAACAGTCGTGCAGCACCTGCCTCGTATGAGAATTGCTCTTTCACCTTTCTTTGACCTGCCTTTGCAATCCGCTGTCTCTCTTCTTCATGACTCAGATAATAGCGGACTTTATCCAGACATTCTTCCATACTGCCAAAATTCGCCATTTCTACACCATCTTTGAAGTATTCCTCAATCTCCGGCTGTCGGTTCGTCAGCACGAATCCGCCGCAAGCCATAATATCAAACACTCTGAGCGGAACGCCCGAATGAATGGAACGCAGGGAAATATTGAGGTTAATTTTGCTTCCGGCAAAGACAAGCGGCATCTGGGTATGATAATCTACCGTTCCATAATTATAGGCATCTAAATCAGATAACGCTTTTGTATCTGAACCTGTATATAACCGAAAATCCAGATTTGTCGTTCTACCGGCGCTTACGTTTCTTTTCGCTTCACCTGCGCTTACAGCTATCGCTGTCAAAAGCCTCTTTCGTTCCTCTACCGTCACTTTCTTCTCTAGTACTGCTGCCATGAGGATGTCCTCCGGCCTTGCGAAATAATCATCGCCAAGCATAAGTCCCTGTTCTTCCATGGACTTCTGTAAAACTGCAAAATTAATCCGCTCTGCTTCCACCGCTTGTCGTAAATAATCAACTTCATAGCAAAAGTACTGTTGACGGATCAGCATATCGATCGTCCCGCGTTCTGTTGCTTCTGTCAACAACATATCATAATAATTATGCTCATCTGTGTATAAAGAACCTACAAAAGAAACATCACATTGATACTTCTCTCTCTTTTTTCGGGAGACATGGGTTATTATATTCTCAAAATAATCTGCATCGGCCGATAGCGGCGCATGAAAAACAGTGGTGATGCCGTACTCCTCCTCCAACTGCCTGACCATCTCCCGATCAAAAATACCAATATGATTGCATGGCATTGAAATCTGTTTTGCATACAAAGTAAAGTGCGGACAGTCATACACCCATGCATAATATGGAATCTGGCAGGTATTGCAGATCATAGAGATTATCGGGAAATAGTTGAACGAAACAACCGCCTCCGCACCCTGCTCATGTATGAAGGGAATCATTTCCATGGCAAGCTCCATATCTCTTGTATAGTGCTTGCATTCCTTCTGAAACCATACGATCTCAAAGCCCATTTTTGTTAAATTGTCTGACAAGATTTGTTCGTTGTTGGCTTGCCATGAATATAGTATAAGTTTCACGATAAATTATTCCCTGCTGCCCTTCAATGTTATAGTACGTTGTCCCTGATAAACTGTTTTGACTTCTCTATTTCCATTGCCAATTTCTTATTCACTGCATCATAATCAATATTTTCTATGAACTCCGCCGCATCATACTGTGCATTATTTTCAATAATTCTGCCGCTAATCTCCGGAAATAGATCAAATGTCTCAAATCTGGCCGACTGCCTGTTTATTACTGTTACAAAGTTCTTTTCAAAAATCATGGCAAAGCACGTGCCATGATAGGAATCCGTAATAATATAGCTGGCATTACGCATATAAGAAAGCCATGCTTCAACCGACAGCTCCGTCTTAATATTATCATATTCCAATGTTCTAAAATGATAATCCATCGATCTTAAATTGGCATCCATAATATTAATCAGCTTGATTTTACCAAGCTGTTGCTGTATTTGAAGGCACAGTTTACGTTTCTCCTCGGTAGGATCCAGAAAATACACTGCTATATAAGCTTCTTTCTCCTGAACCGGCGTACCGTCAAGAAGCCCGTCATAATCCTTCTTATCCAGTAAAAACACAGGATCCAATACCCATGATGCGCCTACATCATACATATTACGACAAAGATCAACTGCAAATTTCTCTCTCACTGAAACTGCCTGAAAATCCTGATATAACTTCTGTCCTATTTCAGCCGGTACCGCTGCTGAAGCCTCTCCAAATGAAGTGCCGTAAGACACCTTCTTCTTATTGCTCTCCACAAAATCTAACAGAAAATAATTCCCATATTTATAATACTTTGCAGAGAAATAATTCCAATTCTGATCAGACCCCACAACAAATGCATTACAACATTCATTCAGCATCTTATGGTCATAAGCCGGGAAATATTCAGAACTCAATACATAGTGTCTTTCTGCAAATTCTTTAAATTGATTGATTGGCATTAATGTGCAATAATTATCAAGCACAACAATCTTTTTACCTTGTGCATGAAGAAATGCATGTAATGCATAATTTGTCATTGCATTGCCATAATTGATTCCCCACATACAGACCAATGCAATATCAAAATGAATCTGCTTCCTGACAGCCTGCATTATAGCCGCCAGACTCTTATGATCACTGCGTTTCCATTCTTCAAAGAACAATTCCCTGCATCTCGGCTCTTTCACGGACGTACTGATACACGGGTTATAATTTTCTGCTGCCTCCGTCTGTAGACCCACGATTTTCTTAAATCGAGGCAATGCTTCCTTAAAAAAGCCAGCGCCTTTTGTACTGTTCACCGTCACAAACGATGTCCCCATTCCGTCATCAAACTGATAAATCCTATTGATCCCCCAGAAATCACCCAGACTCAGATCGCTGTATTTCTTATTCTTAAACTGGCAGTTATAGCAACTCTTTCTTAGCATCCAGTTATTGAGAAATCCAAACATGTATGGCTCTTTTTTATTTCCTATATACTCTGTTCCGTCTTGATATTTCACATATAATCCGACACCCCAGCCGAATACCTGCTTTTTACGGAAGGAAATATCTACAATCTCTTTATTTTCCAGATTGGCATCAAATGCCTTCTGCGCAGGCACACCGTGGCAAACAACATCTATCAGTAATAAATTATCATATTCTCTGCCCAAATAACGTTTAAGTCCAACAACTTGACAAGCACATCCTACAAACAGGACTTTTATATTCTGCTCCAGCAGCTCTCTGATCTTCCGATACGTATTTCCCACATTACTCTGTATATATTTAGAAGACATCATCCGCTCTACATCTTCTATCTTATCAGATACGATATGTACTACCTGCCAATCGTCATTCCAAACTGCACCGGATATATACCCGCCTTCTTCCAGAACCTGATCTGCCAGCACTCTGAATATGCCCCCGGAAGAACTTCTCTTCCTGATTTCACTGCTTGCCATAACAGCATAACACTCATTGGGCAAAGGAGTTCCCAGAGTTTCGTTGCAGACAGGACAAATACTTTTACAGCGGCCACATTGAATACATTTCTCAGTATCTATCACAGGAACTAAAAACCCCTCTGCATCATATCCCTGCGAAATTGCATCCACAGGACATACATTGCAGCATGCCATACATCCCGTACATGCCAAAACGCCGGATATATCAGAAGTATCTACCGTTTCCGGATGACTGGATGGATGTAATTGTTCCCATTTTTCCTGTACAAAAGCCAAATAATCCTGATCTTTTGAAAGCTGCATAATACATCTGCAAAAAAATTCTTCGTCATGATATTCACAGGATTCTTGGTAAACCAATTCAAATTTTCTTTTTTTCAATCCTGCCAATGCCAGTTCATCGCGATACAGATTCATAATATAACACTGGGTAACAATCTTGTCACGATTTCTTTTTCCCACACTATTCTCTGATTCATGTGCAACCGCCAGCGCTTCATCCACTAACATAATTGCATAGTTCTTGGCTATACGGATTGTTAGTTCATAATCCTCCAGCGAATTAAGCTGTTCGTTAAAACCTCCTGCCTCAATAAAGACACTTTTCCTCATTACCAGTGTAATCATTCCGATCAGCGGGTTGCAAAGAAGCGAATAGAATATATACCCGGACTTATTCGATATATTCACATCTTCCGGTGGAAAAACATAAGAGTCTGTTCCATTTACATAAAACATACTATAAACTGCCCCAACCTCTTCTTTACATCTTGCAAAATGCTCCATCTGCTTTTCTAATTTATCGCGCTGCCATTCATCATCACTATCCTGAAAAGCAATATATTCTCCATTTGCATAGGATACACCGATATTTCTGGATGCACTTGCTCCCAGATTCTCATCATTTCTAACATAAACGATATCAATGTCCGTCACGGCGGCATACTCCGACTCCACAAATTCCATTGTACCGTCCGTAGAACAATCATCCACAAGAATGATTTCAAAATTTCTGTAAGTCTGTCCAAGCACGCTATCGATACAACGTTTCAACGTATGCTTCCTATTGTGTGTTGGTATAATAACGCTTACAAGCGAATTCTTCACCATGCCCTATCCCTTTCTGTCAATCAAGTATTCTTCCACAAACTTTTTTCTCTCTTCATCATAGTTCTCCAAATTGAGAAAACCACAATCATGAACACACCATGGCGCCTCTGTTTTCGGCACCACCACTTTATAACCATGCCGTATAAACTCCATACATTGAGAACAGTCATAGAAATCCCATTTATCAAACAGATCTTCCCTCCATATGATATCATACTGTGTAGCCATAAGCAGCCCGTCTACCGCTTCCACTATCTCCAGCGGGCAAACGCATGGATTTGACAGCATGACCGTCTCATAAATATGCTGTTCATAGATCATTCCGTATCGTTTCGCATCCCACATAATTCCGTTTTCAGGAATCCGCGGTGCCCCAATGACACCAACCATTCCGATTTCTTCATCAGATTGGAATATTCTCAACAAATCCTTTAAAAAATTCGGATAAACAATAAAGGTGTCATGGTGTAAATATACTTTATACTTTGCTTTGGAGTACTGCATTGCCTCATTGTAGCCGGAAGTCATAGACTTTGCGTCCTCCACCGTCAGAATATCAATATGGTAACCATCCGGCACAATCAGATGATTAATATAATAGACGCACTCTTCAGCATAAACAGGATTATTAGTACAAATAATAAAACATATCTCAGCCTTTCCCTCATCCTGAATCTCTTCACTGACATCTGCTGCAAATGTTCCTCGATCTTCTGCATCATTTATACTCTCTATATCCGATACCGCACACGCTGCCGGATCCCTATTCATCACCTCTAACAATTTCTTTTTATTAACTATACTAAAATCGATGATACGCATTAACTCATAAGAGGTCACCTGATTCTGTGTCAAAAAACGGTAGAAAAGATCCAAATTCTGTTCATGGCCGAACTCAATTCTTCTTAAATAAAATTTTAATAATGTGTAGCGGTTCAGCAACTCTTCTATGCCAGAAATTTTAGAGAAGAGTACAGCCTGTCCTGCCGCTTTCTCCTGTTCATAGATCGTACATAAATAACAGACTGTAGCAAGGTCATTATCCTTCTCTGTTATGTTTTTGTAAGATAACAATAATGCTTTGATTTCATCATATTTACCGTTCTGCAAAAATTCGTCTGTTTTATGCTTTAGTTGTACTGCATCCATATCCATATCCATTTCTTATACGCTCTGATTTATCATCCAATAACTATGAATCAGCTAAACATATGTATTCTTTGTCATGTTATATAATTGTCGCTTTCACTCTACTAGGTCATACATATTTCTTCAAGATATCATTTATTACTTTCACGCTCTCATCCGTAATCTCCATATCAAGCACTTTTATCATCAATGAGTCCCATCCTCCCTGCTCTTCTTTAAGATATATATTATTCTTGCCATCTGGAAATATTTGCATTACCATATCGATCAGGAATATTAATTCGTCTTTCATCAATACATATCCTTTTTGAAGAGCCATTCGAACACTTAATCCAAATGCCCCTTTCATAAACAAATATTCCAGTTCCGAATAATACTTCTGTAAAAGTCCTCTGGCATCTAAATCATTCATTAAGTGCCGCCATACATGCGGATTATCCCACTTATGTTCTCCCCAGTCTCCCCGCACAGAGCTGACAGGAGAAAGGTAACATATATACAATGCTTCATCCAGAAAGTAATGTCTCTTTTCCAATAAACGTACAGGAACTACAAAAGAAGGCTCTTCAAAAATCCTATGTTCTACAAAGCAGATTTGATTTTCCTTCAACATAGACAGCTTATAAAGCTTTTTCTGTGATCCTAATGACAACATATTATCTACACGAATAAGAAACTTCTTTCGCTTCTCCTCTGTATCTATTTCCGTTAAAAAACTGCCATTTCCCTTTTCTGTTGTCTCTATATCGATTCCGTGATCCCTGATGTTTTTAATTAGAAATTCTACCACATCGGCATCATATTCCTGCGCGGCTTCATATAAATGTTCCAGCGCTTCCAGCATTAACCAGTCATCCGCATCACAAAAAATCAAATATTCTCCGGAAGCGTAAGAAATCCCAATATTTCTGGCTCCTCCCTGTCGCATGTTCTCCTCTAAAGAAACCGCAATGATTGTATCCGGATATTCCTGTTCATATTTCATAATAATCTCAGATGTGGCTCCACTATCTGTAGACGCATCGTCTACAAGAATCACCTCTATATTATCGACACCGATGGTCTGATCTATTAAATGCTCAATACATTTTTCTAAATAAAGAGCTGCATTGTAACAAGGTACTACTACGCTTACTTTTTTCATCCGATTATCCTTTCACGCTCATCATATATTGCATTCAACTCTTTCTCTTTCATAATCCATGCAATCAACTCACTCAACTTATTCTCATAAGTGTAACACTTCATTACCTTTTCATATCCTCTTTGTGCAATCTCTTCCCGCTCGCTTTCATGTGCCAGATAATAATCTACCTTCTCAACCAATTCCTCCGGCGTCCGAAACATAACGATCTCTTGATCTTCTTTAAACAATTCTGCTGTCTCTGCGCAGTAACTTGTCAATACAAATCCACCCGCACCCATAATATCCATGATTCTCTGCGGTGTTCCGCCTTCTATTCCCTTCAAAGAAATATTCAAATTTATCTTGCTGCCTGCATACACAAGCGCTGTCGCCTTACCATACTCCACGGGAGGTCCTATCTTCACACCTTTCAATTTCTCTTCTGCCGCTTTGTGTTCAGTAGTATACAGCATAACAGAATGATCTTCTGCCAGCAGGTTTAGCACTGCAATACGCTCTATATTTGCAGCTTCTCTTATTAATCCTATGATTTCAAAATACCTGACATCTTCAATATCCTGTCTATTCGGAATAACAAACTTCGGACTGATTCTCTTGATATAATCTATAATCTCCGCACTTGTTTGTCCGCAGATCCTGTTGACTCCATCCCATTTAAACACTGCCTCTTCAAAAATACTGTTAAAATAGTATTGCATCTGCATAGGAATATATTTTAAACTTTTCTTATAGGCATTCCCATCATACAAACTCCCTATAAAACTAATATCATGCATGTAATGCCCCTGCAGGGTTTCCTGAATATCCTTATTCCATTTGAGCAGGTTTTCTCTGTTAACAGATAATGGCTGGTACAGAACGTGCGGCATTCCATTAGCGCTAAACCGCTCCCTGTCCAATTTATCAAACGTCGAGATCCACACATTCTCAAGCCTGCTCAATGGATTATAAACATCTGTATACGGGGCATCCCACAGCACAGAAACATATTTAATTCCACCTTTATACGCCGCCAACGCAACGTTCATTATGAAAGAGATAGACAGAATCACCTGTACATGATGCTCCTTTACATACTCCACAAGTTCCCCCACATCATCATCAGACAACTCAGATATACTCTTCAATAATTTCGGATATTCTTCTACTTCATATCCCATTCTGCTTAATGTGTCAATAATATCAGCAGCGTTCAACAAGCTCCATAAAGCCTGTACGATTAAGAATTTCATGTTACTTATCCCCTTCCACCCATTCTATGAGGTGTTTTAGTTTTTTCTCATATGTATAGCACTCTACGACCTTGTTGTATCCTGCCTTAGCAATCTTCTCCCGCTCTTCATCATGTTGCAAATAATACTCCACTTTCTCAAAAAGCTCCTCAGGCGTTTTATACATAACAATCTCTTTGTCCTCCTCGAACAGTTCCGCCGTTTCCACACAATAGTTTGTCAGTACGAAACCGCCTGCTCCCATGACATCCATGATTCTCTGTATTGTCCCGCCTTCAATCCCTTTCAGCGAAATGTTCAGATTGATCTTACTGCCTTTATAGACTAGCGTCGCATCTTCACCCGGTCGCACCGGAAGTCTGACTTCTACATTACCCAGCTTGTCCTCCTCCACCTTGCTCGAAGTATGCAGTACCACGTGATATGCCTCTGAAAGAGTATTTAACACAGCAACTCTTTCAATATTTGCAATTTTTCTTACCAGATAAATAACTTCAAATAAATACGTATCCTCAATATCCAGTCTGTTATCTATCCGGAAGTCCTGACTGACCATTTCCATATATTTCAACATCTCTTTGCTTGTTTTGCCATAGACCCTGTTGATGCCATCCCAACGAAACGCTGCCTCCTCAAAAATACTGTTAAAGTAATCTACAATAATCTGCGGCATGCTCTTTACACGCTCGTCAAACAGATTATTCTCATACAGGCTTCCTACAAAACATATATCGTTGATATAGCTGCCGCCTAATCTCTTCTTCGCTTTGCTGTTCCACGCAATTACATCTGCTTTATTAACTGCCAATGGCTGATAAAGCGTATGAGGTATTCCGGCATTCTGAAATCTTTCGTTATCCAGCCGGTCAAACACAGAAAACCAACAATTATCTAATTTGCCAAAGGGCGTATATATTTTAATGTAAGGTGCATCCCAGATAACCGAGACATACTTGATATCCGCCTTTAGTGCAGCCAATGCAAGATTATAGATCAAATGAATAGACATTAAGTGGGTGATCTCATGACTCCTTATATATTCAGCCAGTTCCTCTGTCTCTTCGTTATTCAGAATCGAATTATCTTGAATTTTGGCGTATTCTTCTACATTATATCCCATTTTCCGCAACGTGATCGGAATATCCTTTGTCTTAGCCATCCCATATACATACAAAATCTTCATCAATCTCTTCCTCGCATATAGTTTATTTAAATATCTGCACCAATATGATATTGCTTCTGTCATATTGATTCCCGAACAACTTATTCATAGCGCATAAATTTGAAAAAAATATACTAGTTATAGTATAATAAGAGAATCACTAAATGTAAAATACTAAATATGGCTGAGTTCATTGCCGTATAGTCATTTTGGAACACATTATAATCTGATAAAATAAGCGGAGAAAAAACATGTCCATTCAAATTTACACAATCACTCATGTACCTTTTACACCACCGGAAGATGCGATTTACGTTCCTCTTCAGGTTGGACGCTCTCTGCATCCTGATTACGGCTATCTTAGCGACAGCACCGGCGACAATATTTCTGCTAAAAACCCGTATTACAGTGAACTAACCGGTCTGTACTGGATTTGGAAAAACGGCTCCGATGCAGATTATCTCGGACTCTGTCATTATCGCCGCTACTTCTTGAACGATGCCGGTCATCTTATGTCAGAATCCGAGTATATGGACATCCTGTCGAAATATGACGTAATCATAGCCAAACCTCAAATGGGGCAATATGATTACCATACAATCTATGCACGCGCTCACGACATCCGAAACTTAGACCAGACCGCTGTCGTTATCAAAGAACTATATCCTGACTATTATGCCGATTTTGAAGATGTTATTGCCGGCAGAAACTGCTATGTCGGCAATCTCTTCGCTGCGCCCAAATCACTGTTCTGCGCTTATTGTGAGTGGCTTTTCACAATATTCTCGGCATTGGAATCCAGAATCAATACAGAAGGCTACGATGACTATCACAAACGCGTCTTTGGCTTCCTTTCCGAGCAGCTCTTATATGTATGGATCAAGCACAACCATCTCTCCTGTTATGAGGCGCCTTTCGGACTCACTCAGGAAAAAGCGGAAACCATTAAGCTAAAGGAATCCCTCGAAAAATTTATAAGAAATAAAGATATTTCCGCTGCTTATCAATATCTTAATTCTGTCTTAGATCAAAGACCTGACCTGTCGCTGGAAATGTCAGATTTTAATCAGGACCTGAAAATAACCGCACACATTATCAATGTATGCCGCGTAGAACAGGAAGCCTCTCTGCCGACTTTGTTGGATTTCTCCAATGATCTTGCCGTATTGCTCAAACACTTCCGTCTTTTGCTGAGCATTATAGAACATATACACGATGATACTGTCTCAGAAAAAGAATTACAGTATCTGATCGACTGTCGGGTTTCCTATAAGGCAATCCTCTATATGCTTCAGAACTTCAAACAATTTTCTGACGATCCTGTCACAATTCTAAACCAGCTGGCCGTAGTGTATGCAGAGTACGGAAACAATCTGACATCATTGTCATTTCTCGAAGAAGCGCTGGCTTTACATGAAACAGACCAAACGACTTTATCCAATATCGTTGCCCTTCTGCATAACATGAGACAATATGCCAGGGCGGCCGAATATCAGCATTTTTTGGGCG
>CAMXBD010000052.1 GCA_947179245.1 uncultured Lachnospiraceae bacterium
CAGTAAAAGTCTAACATGTCTGTCTGAGAGATTATAAGTATGTCTGTGACAGATACATGATTGAATAGGAAAGGGAGATGTAATATGACAAAGAAACAAAAGAAAGTATTAGTCCGTATTATTATTTCTGCGGTATTGGTGATCGGGCTTCAGTTTATTTCAGTGGATGATCCGTATATACGGCTGGCATTGTTCATGGTGCCGTACCTTATTATCGGATATGATATTTTGAAAAAGGCGATATTGGGAATCGTACATGGAGAGGTATTTGACGAGAACTTCCTGATGGCAGTGGCAACTGTGGGCGCTATTGCGTTAGGAGAATATCTTGAGGGAACAGCGGTTATGCTGTTTTATCAGATTGGGGAACTATTCCAGAGTTATGCAGTCGGCAAGAGCCGTAAGAACATTACGGCGCTTATGGATATCCGTCCTGATTATGCTAATGTGGAGCAGGAGGGGGAACTTGTACAGGTTGACCCGGATGAGGTCAGTGTAGGGACAATTATTATTGTACAGCCGGGTGAAAAGATACCCATCGACGGCATCATTGCAGCGGGGGTCTCTTCTTTGAATACGAGTGCACTGACAGGAGAAAGTCTTCCCAGAGAGGTGGCGGAAGGTGATGAAGTGATCAGCGGATGCGTCAATATGTCCGGTGTACTCCGTATCCGTACAACAAAAGAATTTGGTGAATCTACGGTATCTAAGATTCTTGATCTGGTGGAAAATTCCAGTATGAAGAAATCGAGATCTGAGAATTTTATCACCAGATTTGCCAGATATTATACGCCGGCAGTGTGTATAGGAGCATTGGCACTGGCGCTTTTACCGCCAATCATCAACTTTTTGATAGGAAATCCGGCGAATTGGGCGCAGTGGCTGATCAGAGCATTGACTACACTTGTAATTAGTTGTCCATGTGCACTAGTGATTTCAATCCCGCTCAGCTTCTTCGGCGGCATTGGCGGTGCTTCTGCTAAGGGTATTCTTGTTAAGGGTTCCAATTATTTGGAGGCTCTTTCCCAGACGGCGTATGTGGTCTGTGATAAGACCGGTACGTTGACCAAAGGCGTGTTTGAGGTGTCTGATCTGGAACCTGCCGAGGGAATGTCGAGAGAGGAACTATTGGAGATAGCAGCTTATGCAGAGAATTATTCCAATCATCCTATCAGCAAAAGCTTGAAGGAAGCCTATGGAAAGCAAATTGATTCTTCAAGAATCAGCGATGTTCAGGAAATTGGAGGGCATGGCGTGACTGCAATGGTGGATGGCAGAAAAGTGGCAGCGGGTAATGTGAAGCTGATGAAACAGATGCAGATTGCCTATCGAACACCGGAACGGATTGGAACGGAAGTACATGTGGCAGTAGACGGTGCGTATGCAGGATACATTCTTATTTCTGATATGGTCAAACCAAATGCTAAGGAAGCTGTTGCAGGGTTAAAGGCAGCAGGTGTAAAACAGGTAGTTATGTTAACCGGAGATGCTAAGGATGTAGCAGAGTCAGTGGCACATGAGCTCGGAGTAGATGTGGTTAAGAGCGAACTCCTTCCGGCTGACAAGGTAACGGAAGTGGAGAAATTGCTGGAACAAAAAGGAAAGAAAGAGAAACTTGCTTTTGTGGGTGACGGCATCAATGATGCACCGGTACTCTCCAGAGTAGATTTGGGAATAGCCATGGGTGCGCTGGGCGCGGACGCGGCGATTGAAGCAGCAGATATCGTATTGATGGACGATAATCCGGAGAAGATCGCAACGGCAATTGGTATTTCCAGAAAAACGCTTCGTATCGTACATCAGAATATTGTTTTTGCATTGGCAGTTAAGTTTGTCTGTTTAGCGCTGGGCGCGGTAGGAACGCTCAATATGTGGTGGGCGATTTTTGCAGATGTAGGTGTTATGATCATTGCGGTGTTGAATGCAACCAGAGCACTGCGATATAAGAAAGGATGAGAGAAATGGTTAACATAAATCTACTGCATGACCATGGTCAGAATATAGGTATAGTATTGTCCAAATTACCGGGGCAGGATGAATGCGTACAAGTGGCGGAAATATTCAAACAGATCAGCGACGGGTCGCGGCTGAGGATTTTGTGGCTTTTGTGTCATTGCGAGGAATGTGTCAGCAATATTGCAGCGGCTATGGAGATGAGTGATCCAGCAGTATCTCATCATTTAAAATTATTGCGTAAGAGTGGATTGATCGTGAGCAGAAGAGACGGTAAAGAGGTATATTATAAGCTGGCGGATACAGAGCAGGCGCAGATTGTGCATCGTGTCTGTGAGGAGATGTTTCGGATATCGTGTCCGTTAGATTAAGGAATGATACATTAAAAACTTGCCAATTATTATTTATTCTGCTATATTAGTTCTATCAGTTCAAAGTGAATCTCTTATTTCTAAACAGCGGGCAGTGGAATAACTGCCCGCAGCTAGGAAATCTATACCGGCATCTCGCCGGAAATTCACGGAAGAAAGAATCAAATATGGAAGGCAGAGATGTAGATATTCGTACACAGGGAAGGATTCCGTTACATACTTTCTGCATACTCTGCCAGAAGGAGGATGTATGGGATATACCAAAAAGACACTGCAGGAACTTGACCTGATCGACAATTTCCTGTCAAATGCAATCGCTTCCAATCAGGAGATTAATGAGCAGTTTTATCAGCTGTTGTTATCTGTGCTGCTTGGAAAAAAGCTGAAAAAGATACGGGTGTTGTCACAGCAGATAATTCCGGCGGCAAAGCCAGAGTTGAGAGGCATCCGGATGGATGTTGAAATCACCGAATACGATGAAGGGAGCATCACAAATGTGTATGATCTGGAACCGCATATTAAGGATCAGCTTCATTTGCCGAGACATAACAGATATTATCAGGCTAAGATAGACGGCAGACATGTGAAGAGAGGGCTAAAGGATTTTTCTATTATCCCGAATCTGTATGTAATTACAATTACGAATTATGATTTATTCGGCAAAGATTATATGATGTATACAGTTCGCAACAAGTGTGAGGAAGTACCAGAACTGGACTATGATGATGGACTTCAATTTATATATTTTTATACTAAAGGGCAAAAAGGTGGTAGTCAGGCAATAAAAAATATGTTAACATATATTCAAAATAGTGTTAGTAAAAATGCGGTAGATGATGCAACCAGAATGATTGATTCTTATGTGAAGAAAGTGAAAAATCTACCGGAAGTGGAGGCGGGATATATGACTCTGGGAGACTGGATTGATGGAATTAAAGAAGAGATGGCGGAAGACATAAGAAGAGAGGTAAGAGAGGAAGTAACAAAAGAAGTAAGAGAGGAAGTAACAAAAGAAGTAACGGAGAGAACTATCAAAGCATTTGTTGAGATGTCTCAGGAATACCATGATACAAAGGAGAGTGCGATTAACAAGATTCAGGCTAAATTTCCGGAGTGTGCCGAGCGGTCGGAAGAATTGGTAGAAAAATATTGGAAAGACTAGAGCTGTTATGAGTCTATCGGTAGGAAATATATTTAAAACTTATATCATATATAAAAAATATTGATTTTACTTATGATGCAATCTGTTCTATAATCATAAAGTAAAAAACAGGAAGCGGGTTTTTTACAGCCCGCTTCTTTTCGAGTTTGCGAAGATGCACAGCATCTTATAGGCAATATCTCGCAATTGAGTGAAGCTCAATTTTTTCATGTTAAAGGAGGAATCATAATGGTAAAAGCAGTAGTAGGTGCCAACTGGGGAGATGAAGGTAAGGGAAAGATTACAGATATGCTGGCTGAAAAGGCGGATATCATCGTGCGCTTTCAGGGCGGCGCCAATGCAGGGCATACGATAGTTAACAGTTATGGGAAGTTTGCGCTCCATACACTGCCGTCGGGCGTTTTTTACGGTCATACGACCAGCATTATCGGTAACGGTGTGGCGTTAAACATTCCAATTTTGTTCAACGAGATTAAGTCGGTCACCGACAGGGGCGTGCCGATGCCGAAGATTCTTGTGTCAGACAGATGCCAGATTGTTATGCCGTATCATATATTGTTTGACCAGTATGAGGAGGAAAGGCTTGGCGGCAAGTCATTTGGCTCTACGAAATCAGGAATTGCTCCTTTCTATTCCGACAAATATGCGAAGATAGGTTTTCAGGTGAGCGAACTTTTTGACGAGGAACTTTTACAAGATAAGGCAGTGCGTATCTGCGAGACTAAAAACGTTATTTTAGAGCATTTATATCATAAACCGGTAATTAAACCGGAAGAACTTTTAAGTACCTTACATGAATACAAGGAGATGATTGCCCCTTATGTATGTGATGTGTCAGCCTATCTGGATCGTGCTTTAGAGGAAGGGAAGACGATTCTTCTGGAGGGGCAGCTTGGAACGCTGAAAGATCCAGATCACGGAATCTATCCGATGGTGACATCTTCTTCAACACTTGCCGCATTCGGCGCCATTGGTTCAGGACTTCCGCCTTATGAGATTAAGGAGATCATCACGGTATGTAAGGCATATTCTTCGGCGGTGGGAGCAGGAGCTTTCGTGTCGGAAATCTTTGGAGATGAGGCAGATGAGCTTAGACGGCGAGGCGGAGATGGCGGCGAGTTTGGTGCTACTACGGGACGTCCGCGCCGTATGGGCTGGTTTGACTGTGTGGCTTCCAAGTACGGGTGCCGGCTGCAAGGTGCGACGGATGTAGCCTTTACCGTATTGGATGTATTAGGATATCTGGATGAAATTCCTGTATGCGTGGGTTATGAAGTGGACGGGAAAGTGACGACAGATTTTCCTGTTACCTGTAAATTGGAAAAAGCAAAACCGGTGCTTAAGAAGCTGCCGGGGTGGAAATGTGATATCCGTGGTATTAGATCATATGAAGAACTACCGGAGAACTGCCGCAAATATGTGGAGTTTATTGAGGAGCAGATCGGATATCCTATCACGATGGTTTCTAATGGTCCGGGCAGGGAAGACATTATTTATCGCGAGAGTCCTTTGAAAAAGTAAAATGGAGACAGCAAGATAAAAGGCAGTGGAAAAATATCCGCTGCCTTTTCACATCAATAAGGAAAAATGTGGTACAATAAAATACAGTGTACAGATTAGTAAAGGAGTCGTTTTTATGCTACCAGAGAATAAGTCTCCTATAATGTAAGAGTTTGGAGTTATGTAAACTATGAACAACTTAGAATATTATAAAGTATTCTATCATGCAGCGAGAGCGGGAAGCCTAACTGTTGCGGCGAGGGAACTAAATATTTCGCAGCCGGCAGTCAGTCAGTCTATCAAACAGTTGGAGACTGCACTGGGTACGAAACTTTTTACCAGAGCATCGAAGGGGGTACAGATGACGGGAGAGGGCAGCCTGCTCTTTGGCTATGTGGCGAAGGGGTATGAACAGTTTGCACTAGGTGAGCAGAAACTGGAACAGATGCTGAATCTGGAGCTGGGAGAGATTCATATCGGCGCCAGTGACATGACGCTGCAGTTTTATCTTCTGCCTTATCTGGAGCAGTTTCATGAGAAATATCCGCATATCAAAGTTGTCGTTAGTAATGCGCCGACACCGGAAACGCTTGATAATCTGCGGGAGAATAAGATTGATTTCGGGGTGGTCAGCACCCCTTTTGAGGATAGAGACGGGTTAAAAGCGGTGAATGTACGGGAGATTCAGGATGTCTTTGTGGCAGGAAGAAAGTTTATCCAGTATAAAAACCGCATGTTGGACTTGCAGGAATTGGAAAATATGCCTATTATTTATCTGGAGGGGGCTACCAGTACCAGAAGCTGTATAGAAGCTCTGCTTCAGAAAAATAATGTGAAGATACATCCGGAATTTGAGCTTGCTACCAGTGATATGATCGTACAGTTTGCTCTGCGGAATCTGGGTGTAGGCTGTGTCATGCGTGATTTTGCGAAGGAATATCTGGAGGACGGCAGATTGTTTGAAATGCGGTTTAACATGATCATCCCGAAAAGGCATTTCTGTGTGGTAACGAATCCGAAAAATCCGCTGTCTGCGGCGGCAAGAAATATGTTGGAACTGTTATATTAAGAAAAGGCTGAGTATAGGACAGAATTGGAGATGCTGACCGTATTCTTTTACGTAGAATAATATAGAATGGAGAGAAAACAAAGATGATTACAACAATTATATTTGACATCGGTAATGTGCTTGCAGATTTTACATGGAGAGAGCACTTTGCAAGCTTCGGATATGATGATGAGATGGTGGAGCGTATTGCTAAAGTAACTGTCAAAGATCCTTTGTGGAATGAAGTGGACAGAGGAGTCATGGAATCGGAGGAACTCATACAGAAATTTGCCGCGGCTGATCCTGAAATTGAGCAGGATATCCGTAAGGTTCTGGCTAACGTTAAGACAATGGTAGTTCGTAATGACTATGCGATCCCGTGGATTCAGGATTTGAAAAGGAAAGGCTACCGCGTATTGTATCTGTCTAATTTTTCGGAAAGAGCGGAGACGGACTGTGCGGAAGCGCTTGATTTTATCCCTTATATGGACGGAGGGATTCTTTCTTATAAGGAGAAAGTCATTAAGCCGATGCCTGAGATCTATCAGTTGTTGATAGATCGTTATGATCTGATACCAGAAGAATGTGTTTTCATGGATGATACGTCGAAAAATCTGGTGGGAGCGGAGAAGTTCGGGATACACACGATTCATTTTCAGAATCAGGCACAGGCAATCGAAGAGCTGCGTAAACTGGGTGTGGATGCATAGGAATGGTTTGTGAGGGAAATCGGCAAAAAGGTTGTGGAACCTCTGGACGATGGGATAAAGGAAGCCGCCCGCGGGGGAGAACAGATTAATGTTCGCCCTCGGAGCGGCTAAAATTATAGCAAAATATTTAGCTTCTGCAAAGTTCCTCAGCAAGCGCCTCGATCTGTGCCGTGCTTTCATCACTTAAAGCAGAGCGGATCTGTACGGTGTTTTCTGTAAAAGTGATATCCTTACACCCTTCTAACTTGGCTCTCATGGCTTTGGCGGCCATAGGCGCCCATGAACCGTTCTCCATCAAGGCTATCGTACGGTTCTGATAATTGCGCTCAACCAGTTCGTCTATAAACTCCCTCATAAAAGGAAACATACCTGTGTTGTAAGTAGTGGTGGCAAGTACCAGTTTACCGTAGCGGAATGCGTCTTCCACGCACTCAGCCATATCCTCGCGGGCAAGATCAGCCACTACGACTTTCGGACAGCCTTTTTCGGACAGTTTTTTAGCAAGAAGTTCGGCGGCACTTTTGGTGTTGCCATAAACAGAGGTGTAGGCAATCATGATGCCTTCCGATTCTACACCGTAGGAAGACCAAGTCTGATATAAGTTTACATAATGTTCCAAATTTTCTTTTAAGATAGGACCATGTAACGGGCAGATTGCTTTAATATCAAGGGCAGATGCTTTTTTCAACAGATTCTGAACCTGAATACCATATTTGCCTACGATACCGAAGTAATAGCGGCGTGCCTCACAAGCCCAGTCTTCATCGGCATCTAAAGCACCGAATTTACCGAATCCGTCGGCAGAGAAAAGAACCTTGTCATGGCTGTCATAAGTGACCATAACTTCCGGCCAGTGTACCATCGGGGCAGCGATGAACTGAAGGGTATGTACACCGAGGGAAAGCGTGTCGCCTTCCTTGATGATTTGTCGTCTGTCAGTGTAGTCTGTGCCGAAAAACTGTTTCATCATATTGAATGCAGGTGCGGAAGCGAGAACGACAGCTTCCGGATATGTCTTAGTAAAATGGTCGATGTTGGCGGAGTGATCAGGCTCCATGTGCTGTACAATCAGATAGTCAGGAGTGCGTGCACCGAGAACTTCTTTCAGATTCTGCATCCATTCTTCTCCAAAATGAGTGTCAACAGTGTCCATAACGGCAATTTTGGTGTCTGTGATCACATAGGAGTTGTATGCCATTCCGTTTTTTACAATGTATTGGCCTTCGAAGAGGTCGATGCTGCGGTCATTTACACCTATGTAATGAATATCCTTAGTTATCTGCATAATAGGTCTCCTTCTTCTCAAACATGTTTTAGTTGTTTAAATGCCATATTAGTATAACGCCTTTTAGGCGACTTGACAATATTTTCCGTAGTTATGTAGTGCTATAGCATCTAAGCCTATGGTACAATATATGGAAAACTATGAATTTAAGTATAGACAGAAATGAGGACGGTCATGACAGAACAATTTTCCAGAACGGAACTTTTATTGGGCAAGGATGCAATAGACAGGCTCACACGCTCCCGCGTGGCGATATTTGGTGTAGGAGGTGTGGGCGGTTATGTGTGTGAAGCGTTGGCGCGCAGCGGAGTAGGGGTTTTTGAGCTGATTGATAACGATAAGGTGAATCTTTCTAACATTAACCGCCAGATCATAGCGACCCATAAGACCGTGGGAAGATACAAGACAGAGGTTATGAAAGAGCGTATTGCAGATATCAATCCGAATGCTGAGGTGCATATCCATCAATGTTTTTTCCTGCCGGAAAATGCGGGGCAGTTTCCTTTTGAGGAATATGATTATGTGGTGGACGCAGTGGACACCGTGACAGCCAAGATTGAACTGGTTCTGCGGGCGCAGGAGAAGGGTATTCCGATCATCAGCAGTATGGGTGCGGGCAATAAACTTGATTCAGGCGCTTTTCGGGTGGCGGACATCTACGAGACGAAGGTGTGCCCTCTTGCTAAGGTAATGCGCAGGGAGCTTAAAAAGAGAAATGTGGAGCATCTGAAAGTAGTATATTCGGAAGAAGAGCCGATTAAGCCGGTATGGGGAATTGACGGACAGACGGATACGGTGGATATTACAGCCGGGAATGCCGGTAGGGCAGGACATGGTGGTGCATCGCGCCGGGCAACTCCGGGCAGTGTGGCTTTTGTGCCTTCTGTGGCAGGGCTGATTATTGCGGGGGAAGTGGTGAAGGATCTGACAAGGTTGAATGTGCAATAGCTGTCCGGTAATAATGCAGAGGTTTTTTATGAAATGTAAGAATACGTAAAAAGTTCTTGACATATTATTAAAATGATATTATCATAGTGATATCAACAAAAACAAGAGGAGGTAACACTATGGGAATCTCATATAGGAAATTTGAGCCGACAGAATATGTTATGAAGGTAAAGAAGGGAAAAGTGATACAGAAAGGTCTGGGGTTGTCCTTTTTCTATAATACGATGACAGAGAGTATGATGGTCGTGCCGACCACTGCTTTTGACGCGAGTTTTGCATTTAATGATATCATGACTTCGGATTTTCAGTGCATCAGCGTACAGGGAGATATTTCTTACATTATTACAGATTATGAGAAAGCTTCTAAAATGGTCAACTTTTCGTATAAAGACAAGAAAGAATATGTGGAAGTATTAAAAGAAGCGAAGCAGAAGATGGCAAAGCGTATCATTAATCTTGCAAAGGTCTATGTCACCAAGTTTATCAGCGGCAGGAACGTGCGGGAAGCGATCATATCTGCGGACGAACTTGCAGGTACACTCAAAACAGCCATGAAGAATGACGAAACTATTCAGGAGTTTGGTCTGGAGCTGATTTCTATCTCCATTCTGGGTATTCTGGCACAGAACGATACGCGCAAAGCGCTGGAGGCGGCCACAAGAGAAGAGATTTTGAAACAGCAGGATGATGCAATCTACAAGCGCAGGAATGCAGCGATTGAACAGGAACGCATTGTTAAGGAAAACGAATTGAATACGGAGATTAAGGTGGCGGAGAAGCAGAAGGAGAAACGTGAAAAAGAGATGGAGATGAAACGTCTCGTGCAGGAAAAGCAGGCTGAGCTGGATGCGCAGAAGCTTGCCAATGATATCAGATTAGAGGAAGAAAACTGTAAGTTCGTGGATCTGCAGACGGAAAATGAGAAGAAGAAATCGGACGCGAAGGCATATGATTCGGAAGTGCTCTTAAGGACTTTTGCTGGTGTGGATAAGGATGTGATTAAGGCGCTTGTGACAAGCGGAATGGACAGCAAGGCATTGATTGCCAAGGCGTTTGTGGAGATTGGTGACAAAGCGGATAAGATCGGCGTATTAAATGTATCTCCTGATCTGCTTGAAACGTTGTCGAATGCATAGTCAAGAGGTGTAGATGGCATGGAAAGAGGAATGAATAAAGTCGTTCTGGTGACGAGGAAAACGCGGCTGAACGAATTAATCTATAAATATAACACGATCGAACAGGCAAAGTTCTATATTGAACATATGGGGGCAGATTTCACGGATTATCTGCGTGAAGATGCAAAATACCAGGAGGCGGTAGCAGAAGTAGCAGGCGTAGCCGGGAAATATGCCAGAACCCAGCAGATTGACAGGGATTTTGTGCCAAATATGATTTTTGGAGAAAAAGATATTGTCATTGCTGTCGGACAGGATGGACTGGTCGTAAATGTGATGAAGTATTTAAACGGACAGCCTCTGATCGGTGTAAATCCCGATCCGCTCAGATGGGACGGTGTGCTGCTGCCTTTTGAACCGGGACAGGTGGAGCAGGTTTTGTTAAAAACCATTGGCGGAAATCATACAGTCAGACAGGTCACGATGGCGCAGGCAAGTACGCAGGACGGGCAGACAATGCTTGCTGTCAATGATCTGTTTATAGGGCAGAAAACACATGTGTCTGCAAGATATGACATTATGTGGAACCAGAAGACAGAACATCAATCCTCAAGCGGGGTCATCATCTCCACAGGACTTGGATCGACCGGCTGGTATAAGTCCGTCATAACACAGGCGGCCGGCATTGCGCGCGAATTTGTAAATCAGGATTTCCGGGACGGGCGGCGCGGATGGGATGATGATGAGCTGACCTTTGTAGTCAGGGAACCTTTTCCGAGCCGTTCTACACAGACTGGAATCGTCTATGGCAGACTGGGCGGGGCGGACAGTTTTAAGATCCTGTCCAAGATGCCGGGGAACGGCGTTGTCTTTTCAGATGGAATTGAGAGCGATGCTATTGAATTTAATTCCGGGACAGAGGTTACGATACAGATTGCACCGAAAAAAGGGGTGCTGGTGGTATGAGTTTTTATTTGGAAATTGGATGTCAAAGAGTATGTTAGAAACTACTATTCAACAATAAAGAAGTGAGGTAAAAACATGCACAACATAACGCAGGAAGAAAAAGATTATTTATCACAGTATGACATTACAAAATTTGACCGCCCGTCCATTGCCGCAGATATGGCTGTTTTCTCTGTGATGGGGAGCAGAGCAGAGGAGACGGTGAGAGATTCTGGAAACTATCGGAAACTGCCGGAGAAAAAACTTAAGATTCTTCTGGTTGAGAGGGCTTCTTATCCTTGTAAAGGACAATGGGCGCTGCCGGGAGGATTCTGCCGGAAAGGAGAGGAAGTTAGTGACGCTGCCAGACGTGAGCTGTTAGAAGAAACACAGGTTAAGGACGCCTATTTACATCTTATCGGCGTCTTTGGAGAAGAGGGAAGAGACCCGCGTGGCTGGATTATTTCCCATACCTTTCTTGCACTCATCGATGGAGAAAAGTATCGTGTCAGAGCCGGCAGCGACGCATGGGATGCGAGGTGGTTTGAGGTGGACTTCGAGAAGGAAAAGACTGTGGAGGAACAGGACAAGGATTCTGTTTTGAAAAGGACGACTTACCGCCTGCGTCTCACAAACAGGGACAAAGAGGAACCTATTGTGCTTCAGGCTGTGATCAGGGAAGAGAAGAGCCGGCAGCATTTTCAGGTAAAGACGGACTATTATATAGAGGAAGAGCAGGGATTTGCCTTTGATCATGCTAAATTGATCGTCTATGCGCTGTTAAATCTCAGACAGCAGACAGAGGCAGACGGCAGGATTGTCTTTGATCTGATGCCGGAATATTTTACGTTGACTGAATTGCAGAATGTATCCGAGATCATATTAGGAAAGGAGCTTTTAACAGCGAACTTCCGTAGAAAAATAGCGGATTATGTGGAGGAGACCAACCGGATGATGACAGGAGCGGGACACCGTCCGGCGAAACTTTTTAGGAGGAGTATACGGTCTGTATTTCCGGAATAAAAATGTAAACTGTTGTCAATAGAAAACGTTATTCATGATATGGGAACGGACCGACGAGCATCGGTCAAAATATTCTGTGTTTTAGTTCAAACTCAAACTGGCACTTATAAAAATATCAAAACTGGATATTTTACAAATACCACAATGCTGTTATATTCTCTGGTAAATCCATATGCGCTTTCCGGAGGCACAGATTATGCAGAGGATTTATGAGACAGAATATTACAGGAGGTATTGTGATAAGATGAGTGATGAAAGATACGTATTAAATAAGCAGCTGGCACAGATGTTAAAGGGCGGTGTCATCATGGATGTGACCACGCCGGAACAGGCAAAGATTGCGGAGGAAGCAGGCGCGTGTGCAGTTATGGCGCTGGAGCGTATTCCGGCTGATATTCGCGCGGCAGGCGGAGTGTCGAGAATGAGTGACCCTAAGATGATCAAAGGGATTCAAGAGGCGGTTTCTATTCCCGTGATGGCGAAGTGCCGGATAGGTCATTTTGTGGAGGCACAGATCTTGGAGGCGATCGAGATTGATTATATCGATGAGAGCGAAGTGCTTTCTCCGGCAGACGATGTCTACCATATCGATAAGCGCAAGTTCAAAGTACCGTTTGTGTGCGGGGCAAAAGATTTGGGGGAGGCGCTTCGAAGAATTAATGAAGGTGCGTCTATGATACGGACAAAAGGCGAGCCGGGAACGGGTGATGTTGTGCAGGCGGTGCGCCATATGCGTAAGATGAACGGCGAGATTGCTAAGATTACTGCAATGCGTGAAGATGAATTATTCGAGAAAGCAAAACAACTGGCGGTTCCATATGAGCTGGCAGCCTATGTTCATGACAACGGCAGACTGCCGGTAGTGAATTTTGCGGCAGGTGGAGTGGCGACTCCTGCGGATGCCGCATTGATGATGCAGCTTGGCGCGGAGGGCGTATTTGTGGGCTCCGGTATTTTCAAATCCGGCAATCCGGCGAAAAGGGCGGCGTCCATCGTCAAAGCGGTGACTAATTATCAGGATGCTAAACTGATTGCGGAATTGTCCGAAGATTTAGGAGAAGCCATGGTCGGTATTAACGAGCAGGAGATAGAGCTTCTGATGGCGGAGAGAGGAAAGTAAAAAAGACGAAAAGCGGAGTTATGTAAACTATGAAAATAGCAGTATTAGCGGTACAGGGCGCTTTTGCGGAACATATTGATAAGCTGAAAAAGTTAGGTGCAGACTGTATTGAGTTAAGGCAGATATCGGATTTGGAACAGGATTTTGACGGATTAATTCTGCCCGGCGGAGAGAGTACCGTGCAGGGAAAGTTACTGCGGGAGCTTCATATGTTTGAGCCTATTCAGGATAGGATCAGACAGGGACTTCCGGTGCTTGGAACATGTGCGGGGCTGATTTTGCTGGCACAGGAAATCAGCAATGATGGCAATGTTTATCTCGGAACGTTACCGGTGCGTGTACAGCGCAATGCCTACGGAAGACAGCTTGGCAGTTTTCATTGCGAGCAGGAGTTTGAAGGTATTGGAAGTGTGCCGATGACTTTCATCCGGGCGCCGTACATTGAGGCGGTAACGGCATCGGCAGAAATCCTTGCCCGTGTGGAAGACAGGATAGTAGCGGCGCGTTGTGGCAATCAGATTGGAATTGCCTTTCATCCGGAGTTAGATGAGGATGACCGGATACATGAGATGTTTTTAAAAATGTGTGGGTGAGAATGCGGAGGGCTGAATACAATATGTAAACCGGAAACATAAAAATGGGGAATAGTGGCTGTTGCGATAACAAGTGAATTTATAGTATACTGAATCTATAGCTTTATACGACTAAGGAGAAAAAGATTGAAGATTAAGACAGCCAAGATGAGTTATGATGAGGTGCTTGCACTTCCTGCGCAGGTTCATATGAAACCCGTTAAACAACGTTTGATTTTCAGACTGCTGCTTGCCGTGTTATCCGTGTGGGATCTGTGGGCGACACATTTTACATATCAAATGGTTGGTATGGAGAAGTTAGAAAAAGATGAGCCTTGTCTTGTGCTGATGAACCATTCCAGTTTTATCGATCTGAAAATTGCCACCAGACTTCTGTGTACCAGACCTTTTCACATTATATGTACATCGGATGGGTTTGTCGGGAAAAGGTGGCTGATGAGAAGTATCGGCTGTATTCCGGCGAGAAAGTTTATGACGGACGTGACGCTTGTGCGTGATATGGTCTATGCGGTCAGGGAACTGAAAAGCTCGGTGCTCATGTATCCGGAAGCAAGCTACAGCTTTGACGGAACGCAGACACCACTGCCTGAGAGCATCGGAAAATGTCTTAAACTTCTTAAGGTTCCGGTAGTTATGATACGCACGCATGGAGCGTTTGCAAGAGACCCCCTGTATAATAATCTGCAGCTTCGCAAAGTCCGTGTGTCTGCCGACGTAGAGTATCTGCTTTCTGCAAAAGAGATTGAAGAGAAATCGGCGCAGGAATTAAATGATTTGTTGCGGGAGAAATTTACTTTCGATTATTTCCGCTGGCAGCAGGAGAATAAGGTCAGGATCAAAGAGCCTTTCCGGGCGGACGGACTTAATAGAATGTTGTACAAATGTCCTTGCTGTAAGACGGAAGGACAGATGTCGGGACAGGGAACAAAGATATTATGTAAACAATGTGGAAAAGAGTACGAACTGACTGAGTATGGATATCTTCAGAAAGTGGAGATAAATTCACTGGAACAGGATAGTAGAAAAGAGCAGACGGATTTGAAAGCAGGCAGTCAGGGAGCGGAAGAAATTGAGTTTACACACATCCCGGATTGGTATAAATGGGAAAGAGAGTGCGTCAGAGAGGAATTATTGTCCGGAACGTATAAATTAGAAGTGCCGGTTACAATCTATATGATGGTAAATACAGACAGAATCTATCAGGTGGGCGAAGGAGTGCTTACCCATTCACGGGAAGGATTTCATCTGACGGGATGTGAGGGCAGATTAGATTATGTTCAGGAGCCGCTTGCTTCTTACAGCCTGTATTCGGATTTTTACTGGTATGAGATTGGTGATGTGATCAGCATAGGTGACGACAAGGTACAGTATTATTGTTTCCCTAAAGAAAACGGAGATATCGTGGCGAAGACGCGGCTTGCCACGGAAGAACTTTATAAATTAGTAAAAGCAGAGAATGGGCTGAGATCGTGAAGCCCATTCTCTGCTTTTACTAACTTCAAGTATTTTTGGCGTTTTCCTTTTTTGAGTTAATAAATTGGCATGTCTCGCATATAAATAATTCATTAACGATTTACCATGGCATCTTATGACCGGAATCCGGCAGGATGTGCAGTGCATTATTGTAGAATCTGCGGGCGTGTGATATGTTGGGGAAGTAAAGCAGAACAGATGTGATAAAAGCTGCTGACTTTTTGAAAGGAACGGAAAAATGAAGATAGAAATCAATATAGATGACAAGTTTGAGGAAACCTGCATCAGTATTTCATGCAAAGGATTAACGCCGGAATTGGAAAAAGTTCTTGCCATGATGCGGATTATGGAAAAGAAGCTTGTTGCTGTGAGAGACGGAGAGACATTTTTGCTAGAGGTCTCGGAGATCATTTATATAGAAGCAATCGACCGGAGAACTTTTGTGTATACAAAAGGTGGAGTATATGAGTCAGGGCTTCGCCTGTATGAACTGGAAGAGCAGCTAGAGGAGTGCGGGTTTGTCAGGGTGAGCAAATCATGTCTGGTGAAACTTCAGGCAATCAGATCTCTCAAGAGTGACATTAACCGCAGAATCCGGGTGACGCTTGATAACGGGGAAGTGATCATTGCATCCAGACAGTATGCGGACGGGATTAAGAGAAGACTCGGTATAACGTGAGAAGAAATAATCATAATTCAGGAGGATTTGACATGGAAGAGAGAAAAACAGTATTTGACTATATGGGGCAGATCTTTATAACATTTGGATTCAGTATCGTGGTGTTGAATATATTTTGTATTCTTGTAGGCGAGGGTGCACAGGAGGTATCCACGATTTTCTCCATGGGAAAACAAGGGCTGGCGGTTACGACAATGATGCAGTTCTTTGGTGTATCGGTCTGTATTACGGGTCTGCGGGCATTCTTTTTTACCGATAAGATCATCAAAAGGATGTCCATTGCCATGCGGTCTGTCTGTATGCTGACGTCTATTGTGGTACTTGTTGTAATCTGTGCGGTCATGTTCGGCTGGTTTCCTGTTACTATGTGGCAGTCATGGGCGGGTTTTCTAATTACGTTTGCATTGTGTTTTGTGGGAAGTCTGATACTCATGACGCTTAAGGAGAGGACGGAAGACCGGAAGATGGAGGAAGCTTTGCAGAGACTTAAAGAACAGGAAGGGAAGGGAGAAAGGACTTGAAAGCAATCGAGATATCAGAAGTAAGACATCATTTTGGGGAAAAAGAAGTGTTAAAGGGAATCACATTGTCCGCGGAAAAAGGAGAAATCATAGGACTTCTTGGTCCGTCGGGCGCAGGTAAAACGACACTGATTAAGATTATTACAGGACAGCTTATACCCTCTTCGGGAAGTGTCAGGCTGGCAGGATATGATATGAGACAGCCGGGAAAAGAAATCTATCGTGAGATTGGAATGATGATGGACGATTTTGGAGTGTATGAGAGGCTGTCATGCTATGACAATTTGAAATTATATACGGATATTTACCGGATCGGTGCTGAGAGAATAAGCGAGGTGCTTAAGTGGGTAGGACTGTATGAGGACAGGAAGTGTCCGGCACAGAAACTGTCCAAAGGCATGAGGGGCAGGCTTCTTTTGGCGAGGGCGGTACTGCATCACCCGAAAATATTATTTCTCGATGAGCCCACGAGCGGGCTTGATCCGGCTACGACCAGACGGATACATGATTTGATACATCAAATGCAACAGGATGGGACAACGGTGTTTCTGACAACTCACAATATGACGGAGGCGGAGAAGTTATGTAAACATATTGCACTTCTTCACGAGGGAAGTATCGTGGAGTATGGTGAGCCGAAAGAGATATGCAGAAGGTATAATCATCAGAATAGGTTGAGAGTGCTCCTAAGCGACGGCACTGTCACGCAGCTGCCGAACACAGAGGAGGCGGCGGAGCAGATCAGGGAATATCTGCTGGAAAGAAGGATTGAAACGATACACTCTACGGAACCGGATTTAGAATCGGTGTTCATGGAACTTACGGGCAGAAGTCTTCAGGAAAGATAGGCAGGCTGAATAAGAAGGGGAGGTTATCATGAAAAATACAGGGATTATTTTCAGAAAAACGATGAAAGATACGGGGAAAAACATAGCGCTGTTAATACAGTTTATTATGTTTCCACTTATGGCAGTCATTATGGAGAATGCCATACAGATAGAGGATATGCCGGAGCATTTCTTTGTGGGAATGTTTGCAGTGATGCACATCGGCATGGCGCCGCTCAATGTCACGACGGCGGTCATTTCAGAGGAGAAAGAGAAGAACACGTTGCGGGTATTGTTGTTCGGCGGTGTCCGTCCGGCTGAATATCTGCTTGGTATCGGCGGATATGTCTTTAGCGCATGTATGGCGGGAGCGATTATCTTCGCTGTGTTAGGCGGCTATCGCGGGAAAGAATTTATACAGTTTCTGCTTATTATGGCAACGGGAATCATTGTCTCCATGCTTCTTGGGGCAGTAATCGGTATTCGGAGTAAAAGCCAGATCACGGCGGCTACGATCATGACGCCTGTGATGATGGTCTTTGCTTTCCTGCCGATGCTTTCCATGTTCAATGAAACGATTGCCAAGATTGCTGATATTGCCTATTCACAACAGATACAGCTTCTGTTAAACGGGCTGGCATCACAGACAGCGCCGGAACCCAAGAGCCTGATTGTCATTGCCGTAAGCGCAATGATTGCCGCAGTAATGTTTACCTGTGCTTATCGTAAGAGCGGCTTGAGTTAAGATTTACTACAGAAATGAATAATAATCCAGCATATGATTGGCAGTGCAATGGTGGTGGCAAGGCAGCCGGCGAAGAGTTGTCCGGTATCTGTCATATCCAGACATGCTGCAATAAAAGTGATCACATACATGGCAACGAGCAGAACGACGCACACTAGTGCGGCGATCTGTTTCGGGGTCATTTTTTTCATACGAAACCTCGCTTTCAGCATAATTCTAAACGGATATAATTCTGATAGTTCATACTTTATCATGGTTTCACGCGTCAGACAATGAAATCTGTTGTTTTGGGAAAACAAATTTCCTATATTTTTCTCCCACACATTTTTTTATCACACAAAGAATTTGAGTGACAAAAGATATGTTTTCAGATATGATAGAGATTACGATAGCATGATGATGGGGAAAGGATTATGAAAATGAATAGAATGGTATTGGACAAGAACTGGCAGATGCAGATCATAGGCGACAATGTCTATGGAATTTCAGGTAATCCGATGGATGTACGGGTGCCGGGATCTGTGTATGGTAATTTGTTGGAGAAAGGGCTGATCCCCGATCCGTATGACAGGATGAACGAATTGGAAGCCCTTCGTTTGATGGAAAATGATTTTGTGTTTCAGACGACCTTTGAACTTGATGAGAAACAGATAGAAAGTGATTTTCTGCTGTTACGCTTTGATGGCATTGATACTCTTGCAGAAGTCTACCTTAATGGTATACTTTTGGGAAAAACTGACAATATGCACAGGGTTTGGGAGTTTGATATAGAAGAAGCGGCAAGAAGCGGAGAGAATACTCTGCGGGTTGAGTTGGCATCACCCACTAAGTTTATCGCGCAGGAGAATGAAAAGGTATTCACTGGCGGCTCCACAGATGCTATGAGAGGATTTCCGCATCTGCGCAAAGCACATTGCATGTTTGGATGGGATTGGGGTCCGAGGCTGCCCGATTCAGGTATTTTCAGGGAAGTATCCGTTCTGTCTGGGGAGAATGCAAGAATAGATGAAGTTTACATAACACAAGAGTGGTCACGTGGAAATGCGGTTGACATAACACCGCTTGGTGTGGATATACACACAGGAACAGTTGACATAAAATATAGTGTTACGATCGAGAACTTTTTGTCAGATAAGGAAGATGGCAGCTATGAGATCAAGACTGCGCTCTATGACGATCAAGGTGCATTGATTGCCGAGAAGTCGTCGAAGGAAGAGGCGTGGGATATGATTACCGTGAATGAGCCGAAACGCTGGTGGCCTAACGGATACGGTGAGCATCCGTTATATCGTGCAGAAGTTACGCTTTTGGATGAAGATGGCAATGTGCTGGATGTGTGGAGCCGCAGGATCGGTCTGCGAACCATGACAGTCAATACACAGCAGGATGAGTGGGGAGAGTGCTTTGCGCATGAGGTAAACGGCGTTAAGATTTTTGCGATGGGCGCGGATTATATTCCGGAAGACAATATTTTATCCCGTGTGACGAGAGAGCGTACCGCGAAACTGCTTAAGGATGCGGTCGATGCACATTATAACTGTGTCAGAGTCTGGGGAGGCGGATACTATCCGGAAGACTGGTTCTTTGATTTGTGTGACGAATTGGGACTGATTGTGTGGCAGGACTTTATGTTTGCCTGTGCATCCTATGAGCTGGATGATGCTTTTGAACGCAATGTCAGCGCCGAGATCCGTGACAATGTAAAAAGGATCCGCCATCATGCCTGCTTAGGATTGTGGTGCGGCAATAATGAAATGGAAACACAGATGCTTGATAAGGCATGGAGACCGTCTGCCAAACAGAAATATGACTATATTAAGCTGTTTGAATATATTATCCCTAAAATTCTGGAAGAGGAAGATCCAGCTACATTTTATTGGCCCTCATCTCCTTCTGCGGGCGGCAATTATGATAACCCGTGGGATGAAAATAAAGGAGATACCCACTACTGGGATGTATGGCACGGCAATAAACCTTTTACGGAGTATCGGAAGTTTAAATTCCGCTATGTATCGGAGTTTGGTTTCCAATCCTTCCCGTGCTTGAAGACTGTTGAGACATTCACAAGACCGGAAGACCGCAATATTTTTTCAAGAGTCATGGAAATGCACCAGAGAAATGCGGCGGCAAACGGTAAGATTATGACGTATCTGTCTGCTACTTATCTTTATCCGACAGATTTTGAGACATTGCTGTATGCGTCCCAGCTTTTGCAGGCGGATGCGATCCGATACGGAATAGAGCATTTCAGAAGACACCGCGGCAGATGTATGGGCACGGTAGTGTGGCAGCTCAATGATATCTGGCCGGTGGCATCATGGGCGAGCATCGATTATTATGGAAGATGGAAAGCTTTGCATTATGCAGAGAAAAGAGCATTTGCGCCGATCATGATTTCCTGCGAAGAGACGGGAGAACTGAGCGAGAGACCATTCTGCGTTGCACAGCCTGAACCAATCGAGAAGTCTGCAAGACTGCATGTGGCGAACGAGACTTTCGAAGCAGTGAGCGGTGAGGTGACATGGCAGCTTTGTTCGGCGAAAGGGGAAGTTCTTCTTATTGGCAAAGAAAAAGTTACGGTGGAGCCTTTGAGCGGCACATGGCTTATGAAACAGGATTTCTCGGCGTTCAATGAGCTGGAGGTCTACTTAAGCTACGCTTTTGAAGTGGATGGGCAGGTGGTATCGGAGAATACCTGTCTGTTTACCGCGCCGAAGCATTTTGCATTCGAAGATCCGAAGCTGTCCTGCAGAAGAGAAGGCAATAGCTTAATCGTCAGTGCGCAGGCATACGCCAAGAGTATAGAGATTCAGGGCGTGGATGGAGACGTGAAACTGTCAGATAACTTCTTTGATATGAATCCGGGCGAGAAGCGGGTTGAGATTCTGGAAGGAGACGCCAAGGAGTTTAAGCTTAGGTCGGTGTATGAGATAAGATAGTTATGCAGTGGAATGGATTAAATATAAGTCCCTGCAATTTGTGTCCCAGAGAGTGCCTTGCTGACCGGAAGGACGGTCAGACCGGGTTCTGT
>CAMXBD010000053.1 GCA_947179245.1 uncultured Lachnospiraceae bacterium
ATTGTATAATTAGTTATATTATTATAAAAAGAGAGCTTAAATTTATTTTTGCTCTTAAGCTTATATTTTAAGCTATTTCAGCTAAATATTAGCCAATACTATTTTAGAGAAGGAGAATGCTCATGAGGAGGAAAACAACTTTATTTTGCAGTGCTGTACTTGGCGCTATGCTATGCGGATGCGGTACAAACACTACACCTGAAATTATCATGCCTGATCAACCCATGGTATCATCTGTCACGACGCAGCAAACGTCCACTACACAGACGCCGGCAGCGGCTGACACATCTACCCAGTCTGCCGGATCCGGCAGCCAGTATACTGTCTATCTAATCACAATGGATTTAACAGACAGCTATTGGAAATCTATCGACGACGGATGCTTAAGCGCCGCCAGTGAATTAGGTAATGTTACATATAAATGGATCGGTCCCGATGCTCACGATGACGCCCTGCAGAGTGCATGTATTGATGAAGCAGTATCAAACGGCGCTAACGCTATTCTGATTGCCGCAAACAGTGCCGACGGAGTAAACGCCAGTCTGCAAAAGGCCGCAGATAGCGGTTGTAAGATTGTCTACGTTGACAGTGCCGCAAGTTACGACTGTGTCACAACGCTTTCTACGGATAATGTGGCTGCAGGCAGAACTGCCGGTGAAACAATGATTACTGCTTTAAATGAGGCCGGAATCAGCAACGGTACAATCGGTATTCTGGGCGTTACCGCCGATACCGCTTCCTGTGTAGCAAGAGAAACCGGCTTTAGGCAGGCTTTTGAGGGAACGGATTTCATTCTCGCTGATACCGTGTTCATGCAGGATAATGCAGATAATGTTACCAATGCTGTAGCGGACGGTATCGCACAAAACTATGTCGCCTTTTTTGGTACAAACGAGGGTACCAGCGTAGCAATCGGCAACGCCATCAAGGAATCCGGAGCGGAAAGCATAATTGTCGGATTCGATACATCAGACGCTGTGCTTGCTCTGGTATCGGAAGGTATCATCTATGCAACTATGCAGCAAAATCCTACTGTTATGGGGCATGATGGCATGACAATTGCCATACAGGCTCTGGAAGGCACATATACGGATACTAACACAACCACCGATACGGGCGTTACTGTTATCACACAAGATGCAATGTAGGGAGGTAAATATGAAATTCAAGCAAAAAATGCTTACTCTGTGCTGCGTGCCTCTTTTACTGCTGACGGTTCTGTCTCTGGTCATTGGTCTCGTCCAGTTTCGATCAGGAATGTACGCAAAGACAAGAAGAAGTTTGAAATCCAGCGCCCTCGCGGCAATGAGCCTATATAACAGTCAGGGCTACGGTGATTATTCCATGAAAGCAGACGGCTGTGTCTGGCGTGGAATGAACTTTAATGTCTCACAGGAAACATCAGTTGTAGACGACTTAAAGGCACAGATTGGCGTTGATATCACTTTTTTCTATCACGATACGGCAGTTATGACCTCTATCTGCAATGAGTCCGGTGCACGTTGGATCGGTATGCAGGCAGGAAACAATATCCGCCAGTACACACTGGAACAAGGAGCACAGCTTTGGTATCGTAATATTGAAATTGACAACCAGATGTGCCACGCTTATGTTATTCCCATCATTCAACCGGGCGATGGAACTGTCATTGGAGCATTAATGGCTTCCATTTCCACTGAAGAGCTGGACAGCATTATCACGGAGTATATTTTAATAAGTACAATCATGTCAGTATTTATATTGATTGCTGTAGCCGCTTTTATATTCTGGTATATTGGCGGACTCACAAAAGTACTGCATGATGTACGGCGCGTTCTTCTAAAAGTTTCAGAAGGCGATCTTACCGACAAAAGGCTTGCGCACTCAACTCGCAAAGATGAATTTGGCGAGCTTGCCACCGGAACGGAAAAACTGCGAAATAAAATCGGGGATCTTCTCGACAATATCCAGAACGGAATGATTAAGCTGACAGACGCCGTAGAACAATTAAATACAATGTGCAGGCAGAATGTCACCGACGCCAAAGAGATGAACAACAGCGTAGCACAAATCTATGAGAAGGCAACCAACCAGAAAACCGGAACACAAAGTGCCGCTGTTGACGTAGAAACCACCAGAACTGCCATAGATATGATATTGGAACAGATCACGGATATCAATACCCTTTCCGATAATATGGCGAATCTCTCCGAAAACAGTAAGAGCATTCTAAATGAACTCTACGACAGCAGCATAAATTCCCGCGAAACTGTCATGGAAATCAGTCGTCAGGTCTCTGTCACAAATGAGTCGGTAGGACAGATTAAGAGCGTAACAGAATATATCACGAACATCGCTGAAGAAACGACTCTGCTGGCGCTGAACGCAAGTATCGAAGCCGCCCGCGCAGGTGAAGCCGGAAGAGGTTTCGCTGTCGTAGCACAGGAAATCCAAAAGCTGGCAGAAGAATCCAATAATTCTGCTGCAAAGATTGGCAATAACATTCAATCGCTGGTGGAAAAAACAAACGGCATTGTCAAAGTAATGGGGACAATTGAAGAAACTTTAAAGAATCAAGAAGGTAACATTGAAAAAACAAAGCAAATCTTCGATGGTATAACCCATGATATTACTCAAATCACGGAAAAAGAGGCCGCCATGCAGGCTAACGTTTCCAGTATGAATGAAGCGAAAGACAATATGTCCCACATTATCACGGATTTGTCCGAATCCGCACTGGATAACGCAAATCTCTCCCAGACTGCCGCTGATGTTACAGCACGGCTAATGAATGAGATTGAAAATCTCGAATTACTGACTGAGGATCTGACAGATCTGGCAGGCAGTTTAGAGGGAAATTTGAACTCTTTTCTGAATTAAAACTTAAGGGTGTCCTTCAAGCCACTTCTGACTTTGAGGACACCCTTAAATGTTTTGTTTCTATCTAATCCTTCAATCACATACAGGATATACACCAAATGACCGCCCTCGCAAATCTCCTTGGAATATCATGAAAATGTCCTCCGTCATTCCACTCAAAACTAACATTCCGTACGTCTGGCTGTCCACTCTGCGCGCCGAGCTGGCTGACCAGAATATCCCTTGCCTTCTCTGTACACTCCGCCACTTTACTCATGCGCGGGTTCCTGCTTAGTCTCTCCTTTTTCCCCAGAGAAAGGTATACTCTGATATCCTTCCTAAGCGGCATCGCTCCCTCCATAAACTCGCAGAACCCGTCATACCAAAGAGACCCCGAAAGGCTTCCGATCGTTCCGAACAAATCTGTCTTATAGACCGCATAAAGCGCGGTCAGTCCGCCTAAAGAATATCCAAGCAGTATCGTGTGTTCCGGTTCCGGTCTTGTACGGTAATTCCGATCCATATAGGGCTTTATCTCCTCCGTCAGACAAGCAATATATATGTCTGCCCTGCCTAGCGGCGCTTCTTCATCTTTACGAAAAGCCGATGCGCTCCACGGCGTAAAATCATCATTCCAGCTCTTCGGCTTAACGGAAAGCAGGATAAAATCTGTATCCTGACCGCTTTTATCAAGTTCCGTAACAATCTCTTCAACCGGTATTTCTCCATTGACATAGATTACCGGATAGTTTCTGTCACTTTCACAGTAACCTTTCGGAAGAAACAGATTGCAGGACATGTCCGTAATCTGTATTTGTTCTATCTGCATTTTATTTTCCTTATCCACTAACTTTTACCGGGCGTCTTTACGGTACTTCTTTTCAATAACCGTCACATAAACAATCATTGCCGCCACCGCCTCTGCCATACATCCTAGAATAGAAATTACAATATATCCGGTATTTTGCCCCGGAAGGAGCGGAAGTCCCAGAAGTGCAAAAATCACTCCAAATACGCACCATAACATTCCCACAGCACGATTATATCCTTTTACGTCTTCCACCGGAAACGTTTTCGCATTAGCCCAAAAGCCAAAGGCGACTTCTTTCTTGGATAGCATTGCATAAATTCCTAAAACAATGAATGCGGTACTTACTACCAGCCAAACCGCAAAAGCAAACATGTGTCTTCTCCCCTTCCTAGCCCTTTCTTATTCTCTCATTGGTAAAGTTCCTTTTTAAAGCTTTTTTGATAAAAAACTTTCTTTTTGTTCATCCGCCCCGTGTCACCGCATATAAACTCCCGCCAATTTCAAGTCCTCATCAAAAGTAATCGTATAGACCACGCTGACATTCTCATACATTACGTCTGTCTGCGTAAAAATAAATATCCTGCCTTTCTGCTGTACACCCTGCGCATAGGTAGAACCAATCGCTAACATTTCTCCCCAATTATCTGAAATAGGGTCTCTCGCCTTATCAATGATTTCCTGCGTCAATACATTCTGCATTTCATCGACTGCCATTCCCCGCAGCGCTTCAAAATCATTTTCATTAAGCAGCGTAACCACCGTCTCCACCTGCGCATCAACAGTCTCCTCTGTAACTGATTCGACATTTTGTATATCCAATGATTTCGGAAAAACCCACCACACATATGCACACAGCAGAAATACCACTATAACAGCCGCTGTAATAATCATCCCTATCTTCTTTTTCCGCTGAATTTTACGTTCTGTTTCCGGCATATCCTGACTGAAGGCATCTGCAATCTCCTGTGCCGTTCCCATGCTTTCCATAATCTGTTCCAATGATTCACCCTGTCCCATCCGCATGGAAATATCTGACAAAAGCTGTTTTTCAATCTCCTTTTTCTTCGTCGCTGTACACTTTATTTTGCTGACAATATCTTTGACATATTTTTCTGCATTCATGTTATTGTCTCCCTCTATATTACTTCCTGCATATCTTTTACTTTTTCATTCCACTCTTATTATTCTTAGCATTCTTTTAATTCTTTTCCCATAATCTTCTCCACACCGTCTGAAATCTGCTGCCAGCTTAAATAAATTTCAGCCAACGCCGATCTGCCCTTATCCGTCATGATATAATATTTTCTCGGAAGCTGTTTATCTTCTGCCTCCGACCATTTGCTCTCCACCAGCCCCTCATCTTCTAAGCGATAAAGAATGGGATAGAGTGTTCCTTCTTTCAGACAAAAAATATCTCCGCTCTTTTCTCTCAATTCCAAAATCAACTGATAGCCATACATCTTCTCTTTCGTGAGAAGCTGTAGAACCAGCATATCCAGAACCCCCTTTTTCATCTGCCGTTCATACTTCTCCCGCATTGTTTGTTACTCTCCTTGTCCACGCAAGTTTATTTCCGCTATAAACTGCAATTAATCACTTCTATGCCTTTACATAAATATGAAATTGCACATCTATATTTTAATGCTATATGCTTTGTAATACTAAATATATGATAATACTTTTTTTGTAGTGTGTCAACAATCATTGTCCATATCAATAAAAATTGGAAATCTCCCTACAATTTATTTTCCATAAAGCAAATCCCTATACTTGCATGATAACCTTGTAAACTAAAAAAACACCGTCGGAATCACAATCAACGTTATCCGACGGCATCCTGCGTACATACAACAATATTCTCCATATCCCCCATCTCTTCCGGTTTTAAATCCGTCAGGATTGTACCCGCCAAAAGAGGGGCAAAGGTCACTGAGCTGACCACATTAAATTTACTGTTATCACACAGAACATAGGCTGTGCGGCATTGTTCCAACGCTGTTTTCTTTACCAGCGCCTCATTTGCATCCGGCGTCGTAAATCCTGCCGCTCTGCTGACTCCGTTCGTCCCGAAAAATCCTTTGCTAAAATGATAGTCCTTCAGCATCAACGCCGCCATCGTCCCCACTACTGCTTCTGTGGTACTCTTGAGCGTACCTCCCACCAGCAAAACATGCATCCCTTTCGCGGCAAGTTTCTGGGCATGGGCAACGGCATTGGTTACAAACGTTGCACTTGTCTCCTCGATGAAGTTAAGCATGTGGCCGGTGGTCGTTCCCGCATCCAGATAAACAAAATCCTGTGGCTGAATCAGGGATGCCGCATATTTCGCAATCTGCATTTTCTCATCCCTGTTAATCTCAGCCTTCTGCATCACCGTCGGTTCTGCCGGCATATAGGTAGTATCAGCGAGTACCGCTCCTCCGAACACCTTCACAAGCCTGCCTGCTTTATCTAACAGTACGATATCTCTTCTTGCAGTAGATTCCGAGATATCCAAAAGCTTTGTCAGTTCCGTTACTGTGACGCTGCGTTTTTCTTCCAGCAGCTTCAAAATCATTTCATGACGCTGTTCAGATAACATAATAATCCTCGTATATCAAAATAGATCTATAAATTCTCCTGCATAAACTTACTTATAGCTTCATATGCCGCATCTTCATCATCACCGTCGAAAGTAAGGACAACTTCATTTCCCTGCTTTACGCCAAGTCCCATAATACCGAAAATCTTTTTGCAGTCTCCCGACTTGCCATCTTTCGTAAGCTTAATAGCGCATGTAAATGCCTTAGCTGCTTTTACAAGTTCCCCCGCCGGACGAGCGTGAATTCCTTCTGAATCTGTGATTACATACTTAAACTCTTTCATGGTGATCTCTCCTTTTCTACTTTTATTTATATTTTATTATTTTGTCTACTACTATTCAACATTTTTCTTAAGCACACCGAGCAAAACCGTGGAAACCGCTGTACCTGCTATCAGTGCCACAACATACATGAACGGATTACCCACTACAGGGAATACGAAGATGCCGCCGTGAGGAGCCATCAATGTGCAGTTGAACAACATGGACAGCGCTCCTGCCACACCTGAACCTGCAATACATGCCGGAAGAACATGCAGCGGGTCTGATGCCGCGAAGGGAATCGCACCTTCTGTAATAAATGCCAGTCCCATAATAAAGTTCGTAGGTCCCGATTCTCTTTCTTCTTTCGTGAATTTCTTCTTGAAGAAAAGTGTTGCCAACGCAATTGCACAAGGAGGCGTCATACCGCCGATCATAACTGCCGCCATAATATCATAGTTGCCTGCGGCTATTGCTGCTGTGCCAAATACATATGCTGCTTTATTAAACGGACCACCCATATCGATTGCCATCATACCGCCCAGAATCAATCCGAGTATTACCTTGCTCGTGCCGCCCATACTGGTCAGTCCATTGTTCAATGCCGTATTGATTCCGCCCATGATAGGTTCTACTACAAAGGACATGATAAGTCCCATAATCAAAATACCAACCAACGGATAGATCAATACCGGCGCTATCTTTTCCAAAAACTCCGGTAACTTGTCACAGACCTTACGCAGAAGAACGATTGCATATCCTGCAAGAAATCCTGCTGCCAGCGCACCGAGGAATCCGGACTTGCCGTTTGCCGCAATCATACCACCTACGAATCCCAGCGCTAATGCAGGTCTGTCTCCAATCGCCATCGCTATGAATCCTGCCAATACCGGAAGCATAAAGCCGAATGCTACACCGCCCAGATTCTTAAACCAAGCCGCAACCGGTGTGATTGTACCGAAGTTTGCTCTTTCTGCCACATCTAAGGAATTCATATCTACGCAGATTCCGTCAATCAGGAACGCAATTGCAATCAGGATACCACCACCTACCACGAAAGGAAGCATATGTGATACGCCATTCATAAGCTGTGTGTAGATTTGATGACCAGCACCGCCGCTTTTTCCTGTTGTCTGCTTAGAAGTACTCGCGCCTGCTGCCGCGTGATAGACCGGTGCATCTCCTGCGATAGCCCGTTCCAAAAGTTCTCCCGCCTTACTGATGCCGTCGGATACCTGACACTCAATTACTTTCTTTCCGTCAAATCGATCCATCGGCACCTGCGCATCCGCCGCAACGATAATGCAGTCTGCTTCCTCAATCTCTTTTGCCGTCAATACATTCTTAGCTCCACCGGAACCTCTGGTTTCTATTTTTACAAAACAGTTCTTCTCCTTTGCCGCCTTCTCAATACCTTCTGCCGCCATATAGGTGTGCGCAATTCCTGTTGGGCAGGAAGTAACTGCCAGAATCTTCACACCGCCAGTCTGCGCCGTCCCGGTATCTGCCAGTCTGTCATCGATACTTGCCTTTTCCTCGTCAGCCTTATCGATGATCTCCAGAAACTCTTCTACCGTCTGCGCATTGCGAAGATTGTCAGAAAACTCTTCATCCATCATCAGCACCGATAATTTACTGAGCACATCAAGATGTACATTATCCTCTGTATTCGGTGCGGCAATTAAGAAAATCAAAGTGACAGGCTCACCGTCCAACGCGTCAAAATCAACGCCATCCTTTACTACCATAGCCGCAAGTCCCGGTTTGCTTACCGCATCACATTTGCCGTGAGGAATCGCAATTCCCTCACCGATACCGGTGGTACTTTCCTCTTCTCTTGCATATACCTGCTTACGATATGCTTCTTTGTCGTTGATCTTGCCGCTCTTCACCATCAACTCCACTACCTGATCAAGTGCTTCGCTCTTGTTACCGGGAGTTCCGTTCAGGGAAATACTTCGTTTGTCCAACAGTTCTGTAATTCGCATAATTTATCTCCTTTCTAAGCGTTTTGCCTATCCTTTTTATTTATTTATTCACCGACAACCTGCTTATATACCGTCTCTATCTCTTCTTTTGTTGCCAACAGCTCTGAAAATGCGCTTGCACTTCCTGCTGCAACACCCATCGCAAAAGCATGTGCGTAATCTTTCTTCTCCATCCATCCTGCGATAAATCCGGCAACCATGGAATCTCCGGCTCCCACACCGTTGACCAATTTGCCCTTCGGTGCAGGTGCGGCGTGAATACTTCCGTCAGCTGCCGCCAGTACCGCTCCTTCGCCCGCCATTGACACCAGTACGTTGACCGCTCCCATCTCCTGCATTTTCTTGGCGTAAGGAACTACTTCCTCCCTTGTCTTAAGTTCCACACCAAAAATCTCACCTAACTCATGATTATTCGGTTTTACCAGAAAGGGATGATATTCTAACACATTGACTAACAAATCCTTTGTTGCATCTACAGCAATCATCACGTTTCTCCCGTCGAGCTTCTCCATGATTTTTCTGTAAATATCATCCGGCATGGATCCCGGAATACTTCCTGCGAGAATCAGTACATCTCCTTTTTCCAGAACATCCAGCTTATCCATTAATTTCTGTACATTTTCTTCACTGATCTGCGGTCCGCAGCCGTTAATCTCTGTCCCGTCAATAGATTTCAACTTCAGATTAATTCTTGAAATACCCTCTTGAATCGAAATGAGATCAGATTTTACACCCATCTCTTCTATCCGGCGTACAATCTCTTCTCCCGTAAATCCCGCTACAAATCCGAGCGCCGTATTTGTAATCCCCAAATTTCCGAGCACCATCGACACATTGAGCCCCTTGCCTCCGGGAAGCATCAGCTCCGAACTGGTCCGATTCGTAAGACCTAGTTTAAAGTCCTCTACCGAAACGATATAGTCCAGTGACGGATTAAAAGTAACCGTATAAATCATTGCATTCCCTCCTTGTGTTATTTTGTAATTGTATTATACATTCAAAGTCAGTCAAATTCAATCATATTAGTTCACAAAAATGCAGAATTAGTTTTATTTAATGTGCACAAGTTTGATTGAATTTGACTGATCATGATTATATTCCTACTAAAAAAAGGGTGCTACCCACACCCTTTTTATCAGCCGCCAATCTCTTCTAATGCTTTCAGCGTTCCTTTCAAATTATTTGCATGCCAGTTATTGATAAAAGACCAATCCTCCAAACTATACATCCCCGACATACGCAGTGCACTCAGCTCTGCCTGCTGTGCCATCAATGAGATCACCTCATCCTCAAGCTGTAGATCAATGCGGTAACTTAATCCCGACTCCGATACATTCACGTTGCGGATAGAGGAATACGGTAATTCCAAAACCTCTTCTTTTCCCAAAACCACATCCCTCTTGACATCCGCCCAGACGGTGGAAAACGGAAGCAGTACGATGGACTCTTTGCAGAATGAAAGTGCATAGAAGAAATTATTAATATTCAGAAGCTTTCTTATTCTGTCGCTTAAGTTCACCGGTGCGTAGGAGACAACGATCGTCTTACCTTCCTGCGGCTCAAATCCTATTTTTTCTAAAACTTGGTTTATTCTTTTTGTGTTTGCCATAATGGTCACGCTCCTTTGTTTGATGTTGAACCCATTATAGCAATGCATCTTTCCAGTGACACATTTCTTTCGTAAAGTGTTCATTTCGCTTCGCGAATGGCGGCTTTCGCTTTGCGGGACAAAGGACACTCTTCCCCCGTATCCAGCTCCACAATCTGTTCTTTCAGATGTACTGCCCGGATATGCCCGCGGTTCACCAGAAATCCCCTGTGACACCGCCAGAATCCCTCTCCAAGCTGCTCCCCGAAATGATCGAGACTACTGTTGAACTCCAACAATTCATTTATCATATGCAGGCGCAGCGTATGCTTGTATCCCAACGCCTCAAAATATAAAATATCCTCCAGTGGAATATGCCGCACCGTGTCAAATAATTTTAACGTGCAGTATCTGCCCTGTCCGGAAGGCACATCACGCAGACGCTCCTGAATACTGACAAGACAATCCCGCACCCGCACAGACATTGCGTTGTAATCTCCCTTTACAATATAGTCTAAAGCCTCCAGCCGCAGACGGAATGTCTCGAAAGCCAGATCGCCATGCGCCGTGATAAACACAATAAATCCTCTGGGATCATGCCGTCTCAATTCCTGCGCCAACGCAAGACCGCTGATTTGTCCCGGAAAATCAATATCCAGAAAATAAATTGCCGGTACTGTATCCTGTTTCTGCAATTCTAACAGTTCCTCAGGAGCATCCGCCACACGCACCGGCCCCATGTCGCCATCCAGAATCATGATCTGATCCGATATAATTTTCTTAAGGCGCTCGCTGATTACCTGCTCATCATCACAAATATATACGGGAATCATAGTCTTTCTCCTTTTACACCGCCGGAATCCGCAGTTCCTGCACGAAAAATCCATCCTTTAAATAAGTTCTCGTGATGCATCCGGGATATCCGGATACAATCTTACGATAACTGGACAACCCTGTGCCGTGACCGCTTCCCTTGGTGGTATATCCTTTTTCTGACAGCGCATTCAGATTCGGCTCCGTATCGTAATTATTCGCAACCGCTATATAAAGCTCTTTTTCTTCCTGCAGCATGACAAGGCGTATCTGTCCATTTTTTTCGGGAACAGCCTCCATGGCATTGTCAATCAAAATGCCTAGTCCGCGCAGCATATCCGCCGTCTCCATCATCTGTCTTTCCTGTACCGGATAGAGTACCTCCAATACTCCCTGCATATGCCTCTGCCGCATCGCTGCCAGCTTTGTGGTAAGCAGACTGCGGATAGGATAAAGCTGTATATTATTCAGACAATCCATCTGTTTGATCTCGTTACCCAGCTTTTCATCGAAATAGCTGCTCGTCTTTCTCATAAATTCCTGTATACCATTCAGATCGCCTTCCTGCGCTTGTAAAGTCAGTCCTGAAAAAAGATTCGTCACATCATGCCGGAAAGCCCGGATCTCCTGTTGAAGTTCCTCCAGCAATTCCATGTGTGCCCGCTGCTGGGCAATCGTCTCCTCCTGCACATGTATCTTCTCCTGTCCCGCCGTGTACATCGCCATAAACTGTACCCACAATAAAACAACCGTAATCAGAGAGAAAAAGAATACGGCATACAACGCGTTCGGCTCCACATTCGGATAAAAATAATCAATAATTGTCCAGACAAACATCAAAAGATAGCTGACAGACATAATCAGAAGAGTTTTCAACCTGCCAGAAAACAAAGCCGCAAAATAGTGGTAAAATCCGCTTTTTCTCAAAACATACGCCGCCAAAAAAGCAATGAAAAAAGCCCATAGTTTCGGAAGGATAATGGTCACAAATGTGTAAATGTACATCCTGTCGAAAAGCGGGCTGTAAGTAGCAGCCGCCTCTCCTACCACCTCATCTGCCGTATAGATAACAAAATGGCTGAGCATGGATGCCGTTAATCCCTGCACAAAAGGAATGTCATAGCATTTCCAGATAACCATTCCAAGCGCCGCCGCTTCAATCGTATAACACATAAGCGAATACAGTACATTGTACCACCCACTAAACACTGTTTCTTCACTAAACAGCCAGAATGATATATAGATACTTAGAAGGTAAGATGCTCCGAAACAAACCGCATAGACCAGAAAAGGACGAATTCTTACTTTCTTTCCTACGATACCCACACTCAGCCAGAACATACCGAGTCCCATGAGAATAGAAACAAAAATGATGACAGATAACCGAAATCCAAGAGACATAATTTTTACTCCTTCTACAGCTATTTCACACTTATCTTACTATTTCCGCCATCATTTTTCAACGGTACTATGTCCTGTATCATAGGGTAAAAAAAGCTTAGGCTATGGTAAATGACACGCAAAACCGCTGCCTCACATTAAAAAGACAGCGGTTTCTATTTCATAGTCAGTATTTGTTTCTATTTTCCGTAATTTCTATTGATACTATTTACTGCCTAGCCATAACCCTGATAATCATCTTCATCCAGCTCACAAAAATATGCCAGTGTCCTGCCACATTCTCGTCAATCGCATTAAGCATTGCCTGATAGTCAAAACTGCCGTCCGCTGCCCGTATCTCCTCATAAATAGTTCCGCCTGCCTCGCTGAATCCCAGTGCGATATTTCCATACGCCGCATCACCGATAGCGATCTGCTGCCCCATGGCAAACGCTCCAAAACTAAACTGTCCTATCGCCACTGCTCCCATGGTAAATACGCCTACACTGACCGCCCCACCGGCAATTACACCTACCGCAAGAGATCCCAGTGCCATACCACCTACCGCGATTACTCCAATCGCAAGAAGAAGTCCTACACCTATCGGAGCCAGTGTGATCACTCCCAGCCCCACGATGCCGATTGCAATAATACCTTGTGCCGCATTGCCGATAGCGATAACACCTTTTGCACGCACTGGTTTTAATCCAAAATGAATATGCACAAGAGGAAGTCCCTTGAAAGTTTTCTTGCTCTTATATTCATAGCACAAAGACGGACGTTGTACGATCACCTGTTTCCCTTGATTATGACCGTCTCCTCTAATGCCATCTATGCTACCAGATACTGCCATGGTCTGCTGATCTATCGTTTCCTTAAGAAGATAATCTGTACTGACAGCGAACGTCTCACTGATTGCCACGATCTTATCCAGCTCCGGTACAGACTGGTCTGTCTCCCATTTGGACACTGACTGCCTGCTCACTCCCAGCGCATCCCCTAAAGTCTCTTGGGACATTCCGCGCTCAGTCCTAAGTCTGTATATCTTTTCTCCAAGTGTCATATGATAGTCTCCTTATTCTATAATATGTTATTTTAGATAGCTATCCTGATCGCCTTTCGATCTATCTAAATCATAGAACAGAATCCCACAAATAACTATAGAGAGCACTTGGAAATTTGTCAACTGACAGTTGCAGGCACCAAAAACAGAGCAGCCAGACAAACCGCCCGACTGCTCCTATACTTTGATCTGACTAGTGGCATCCACCGCCACAATGCTTACAATTTCCACCACATTGAAGCGATTTGCCTGCCTTCTTGTCTCTTATCATACTTCGTACCGCAAGCGCCACTGCACCTGCCACGATCAATAATACAACTACTGTTCCCATAAGACCAACTCCTAATTCTATTATATCCTATTTTGCCGCCTTTGCAAATCTTGTCGTATCTACCTTGAGGGAATCAGCTTCCTTATATGGTCTAAACAGCAGATACAAGAATCCAATTACAAACAGGATCGCTACAACCGTTCCGACGCCGAAGCCGCCACCTGCAAAGAATGTTCCGAGCTGATAAATGCACATTGCTACAATATATGCCAGCACACACTGATAACCAATCGCAAACCAGAACCACTTCGCATTGTTCATCTCTCTCTTGATCGCGCCCATCGCCGCAAAGCAAGGTGCGCACAAGAGGTTAAATGCAAGGAATCCGAATGCCGCAATAGGTGTCATAACCGCTGCCAGACTGCCCCATACTTCCACACCGTCTTCTGCCACTTCCGCGAAACCGAACAACATACCGAATGTCGCTACAACATTTTCTTTTGCGATCAGACCGGTAACTGCTGCAACTGCCATCTTCCAGCCTTCGCCCGCCTGTGTCCAGCCAAGAGGTGTAAAGATCCATGCGATCGCACTTCCGATCTTAGCCAGAATACTGGAATCAAGCTGCTCTGCCTCCAGCATACCGAAACTGCCGTCTGCCCATCCGAAAGTCATCAGGAACCAAAGCACGATAGTCGATAACAAAATGATTGTACCTGCCTTTTTAATAAAGGACCATCCACGCTCCCACATACTTCTTAAAACCGCACCTACGGTAGGCATATGATATGCAGGCAGCTCCATAACAAACGGTGCAGGTTCTCCTGCAAACATCTTCGTTTTCTTTAAAATAATACCAGAGCAGACAATTGCCGCAATACCAATCAGCCATGCACCCCATGCAACCGCACCCGAATTATCGAAGAACGCACCCGCAATCAACGCTATGATCGGCAGTTTCGCCCCACAGGGAATAAACGTGGTCGTCATGATCGTCATTTTACGGTCTCTGTCATTCTCAATCGTACGGGAAGCCATAATACCCGGCACACCACACCCTGTACCGATAAGAATCGGAATAAAAGATTTACCTGACAAACCAAATTTACGGAAAATGCGATCCATAATAAACGCAACTCGTGCCATATAACCGCAGGATTCAAGGAATGCCAAAAAGATAAATAGCACAAGCATCTGCGGTACGAAACCAAGAACCGCTCCCACACCGGCTACAATACCATCTAAGATCAGACCCTGCAGCCAATCTGCACAGCCAATACTCACAAGTACATTCTCAATCGCAGGCGGAATGATATCGCCAAACAGCACATCATTTGTCCAATCTGTCAGAATACCTCCGATAGTCGTTACAGATACATAATATACGATAAACATAACAAGCGCAAAAATCGGAAGCGCCAGCCATCTGTTTGTCACAATCTTATCAATCTTGTCAGAAGTTGTCATTGTATTCTTTTTATTCTTAGTGACACATTCCTTGATAATGGATGCAATATATACGTATCTCTCATTTGTGATAATGCTCTCTGTGTCGTCATCAAACTCTTTTTCCAGATTAGCAATCTCTCTGCTTACATCCGGTACAGTATTCATCTGCTCCTGAATCTTGGAATCTTTCTCCAGTAACTTAATAGAGAAAAACCTCTTCTGATCTTCTGCTACACCTCTCAGCATAGCAGATACGGAAGCAATGGCATCCTCCACTCTCTCGTCAAATTTATGAACGACAGTCTGTGCCTTTTTTCCTGCAAGGGCAACCGCCTTATCAGCCACTTCCTGAATGCCCGTACCTTTTAACGCGGAAATCTCCACAACTTCACAGCCAAGTCCTTCACTTAATTTATTTAAAGAAATCTTATCACCGTTCTTATTCACAAGATCAATCATATTGACCGCCATCACTACCGGAATACCCAGCTCCATCAATTGTGTGGACAAATACAGATTTCTCTCTATATTCGTTCCATCTACGATGTTGATGATCACGTCTGGTCTCTCACTGATCAGATAATTTCTGGCTACGACCTCTTCCAATGTATAAGGGGATAAAGAATAAATACCCGGCAGATCCATGATGATCACATCTTTATTCCCTTTCAATTTACCCTCTTTTTTCTCTACCGTAACGCCCGGCCAGTTTCCTACAAACTGGTTTGAGCCTGTCAGAGCATTAAAAAGTGTTGTCTTACCGCAGTTTGGATTTCCTGCAAGCGCAATTTTTACTGACATTTTTTCCTCCTCCTAATCTACTCTATTCTACTTCTATCATTTCCGCATCCGCTTTACGCAAAGATAACTCATACCCTCTTACAGTCACTTCCACGGGATCGCCGAGAGGCGCCACTTTGCGGACATAAACCGGAACGCCTTTCGTGATTCCCATATCCATAATGCGTCTCTTGACTGGTCCTTCACCCGATAGTTTCTTAACTGTCACGGTTTCACCGCAGGATACTTCCCTTAATGTTTTCATCTTCTTTTCTATGCTCCTTTCTCAGCCTGTAAGTTTGAACCATCAGGTACAAACTTGCGGTTAAAAATTTCTAATTTTCAACCTTTTCTTTTAAATCTATATTGTAGTTAGCCGGAACTTACTCATGGTCAAAAAAATCCGGCTAAATCACACCATGATACGGCTCGCCATATCCTTGCCGATAGCAATCCTTGAATCTTTGATATTTACGATCAGATTGCCGCCTGCCGTAGAAATCACAGTCACGGCTGCGCCCGTCACAAATCCAAGATTCTCCAAAAACTGTCTTGTTTCCTCTTTGCCGCCCACCTTTTTAATGGAAGCAGGTTCTCCTTCTTTTGCAAATGTTAATGGCATCACTTTCATCTCCTTCTCGTTATATTACCGCTGCAATATTGTCACTGTATTCTCTCATTTCAATCAATTCCACATTGCGGTTATCCAGATAACCGCAGGATTTCAATCCGGCTTTTACAATCCTGTTCCACTCATCGGAACTCAAATTGACCCGTGTCTGATCGTCAAACTGCACCATACAGCTATGTACCGTTGTAGGTTCTTCCTCAAAACAGACATGATACATATTCTTCCGGTTGATTGCTCCGATTTCTTCTAGTGTATTGATCATCCGGTATACCGTGGCAATTCCAATGGAGGGATCAATTTTACAGATCTGACAATAAATTTCTTTACAGCAACTAAATTCATTTTCTAAAATGCAGTCAATAATAAGCTGTCTCTGATTGGTGACCCGCAACCCACGTTCCCGCAATTTTGCCAGAATATATTCCTTCTGTTTCGTCGCGCGATAATAAACACCGCTGTCTTGGTTACCCTTTACTGTACTTCCTTTTCTCATCGATCGGCGCATCCTCCTTCCCGCTCTGAACGTCATTTATGTATCATCCCTTTACACACTGTCTTACTATGCATTTAGTGTTATGATATAAGTTATGCTCTCATTCATATTTAGTTAGTACCCGCTAACTATTCTTCAAGCTAAGGTTAGCACATACTAACCCATGTGTCAACACCCTTTTTGATACTGAGAATTTTTATCAATAAGAAATATATAAAACAGTCTCATTGCATAAGCCATCTAAATGCTCTATCCTTAAACTTAGGAGGAGGCACATATGGCTAACGAAGAGCTTAATGCAAAATATCCCGGCGGCGTTGAAGCACAAAAAGAAAAACTGGAAGCCGAAGGACATACGATCATCCGAAAAGGGAGAACGAATATCAGATATTTTGTGAAGGATTATGAGAAAGCGCTTTTTGAAATATAGTTTAAGCATTATAATGATGCTGTATAATAATTGAATAACGGAGGATAAATATACAGAATGAATACAGACAATACCTTACTACAAAACTTAGACAAACTACACACAACCGAATTAGGCATAACCCGAATTAAAACGAACCTTTCCCTAGAAACGGACAGCGTAGTCGAGTGGTGTACTGACAAAATCCGCTCAGACCACTCCATCATTTCCAGAAATGGCAAAAACTGGTATGTAAATGTGGATGGCTGTATCATCACTGTCAACGCACACAGTTATACCATTATTACGGCACATAAGTTAATCACCGATAGCACACATAGTCTGCTATAATTAAACAAATATATTTACAGAGTAACACCATATGCAGGAACTATTAATGTAAAAAACAAATCAAAATCTTACTGCCTGTCAGCACCCAATTTGGCATATACATAAGTATCTTTCCAAATCGGCTCATCGTTTTCATTTTTCCAGAAATATACATTCTGTCTTAAATGGGCTTCACGCTGAAATCCTAATGTTTCAAGCAGTTTCCATGAACCTTTATTATCAGGGTCGCATTCAGCATATATCCGATGTGTTCCCTTTGAAAAGGCATGTTCAATTAAAGCCTTGCAACTTTCGACAGCATAACCGTTTCCCCAATAATTCCGATTAAAGACATAGCCAATTTCCAGTGCTTCAAAATCCCTTTTTCCCATATAAACATTGCCTATCATTTTATGGCTGCTTTTTAATTCAACAGCAATCATTTCTTCTGTTCCAATACGCCATTCAAGGTTTTCTTTTGTTTCATCAATAGTCATTGGTTTATACGGTTCATACTCCACAACCTTCATATCAGATAAATATTCAAATAAATCCTGCAAATCATCCTTTTTGTATCTTCTTAAAATCAATCTTTCTGTTTCCGCTATTATTGTTTTGTTTTCCATATCATCACCTTACCCTCAATTTTCCCCATCATCAGTTAATAGATTGGTAATTAAATAATAACAAATATTCTTAAATATATCGCGCCCCAACACTCATAATAAACAAATGTGATTCCGATTTCATGATTTCGCTTTTCTCCATCATATAGATAAAGTGAAATATCATCTTCATTCGCCAAATTCAAAATCAGCGTTCCGATTTTAATAATGCATAATAGCAGGCATCACAAATCCCCTGATTATTCCAACCGGAACTACGCAAAGTTCCTTCGTACTTCATTCCGCATTTTTTCATTACCTTACCCGAATTGGGATTTCTTGGATCATGTCTTAGCTCAATCCGGTTTACATCCACTACATCAAATAGAAAATCCATAACAAACTTTCCGCAGAACATCAAGCCTCATCACTCATACTCAACAAACATCCGCATACAATCCCGCCTGTATCTTCCACATAGCCGCATACTTTCCATTCTTCACAAGCAATTCTTCATGGGTTCCCGTCTCCACGATTCTGCCCTTCTCCATCATATAAATACAATCTGCGTCACGAACCGTAGACAGCCTGTGAGAGATAAAAATAACCGTCTTATCCCTCGCAATCTCATTCAATTCCTGATTCAGCCGGTATTCCGCCAACGGATCTAATGCGCTGCTCGGCTCATCCATAATAATCATATCCTGTTTCCGGTAAAGAGTACGGGCAATGGCAACTTTCTGTGCTTCTCCACCCGATAGATTGACTCCGTCTTTTTCAAACTCTGTAGTGAGCGGCGTTTCAATCTGATAAGACAACCTGTTATCGTCCAGTGTAAAATGTGCATCATACAGTGCCTTCTCTACCAGATAATTTTCTTCTCTGCTCCCGTCTTCCACATCCATCAGCACATTCTCTTTAAGGGTTGCCGCATAAATCTTAAAATCCTGAAATACAGAACCAATACTGCGCCGATACGCCATGACCTGATATTTTCTAATATCCTTGTCATGGTAACAGATTCTTCCCGATGAAGGGTCATACAACCGCAACAATAGCTTTACTAAAGTGGTCTTTCCGGAGCCATTGTAGCCTACCAGCGCAACCTTCTGCCCCGGCTTGACTGCAAAAGTGACGTCCTTTAATACTGGTTTCCCAGCCAGATAACCGAAATCCACGTGCTCTACAGAAAGAACTCCGCTGCCCTCCGGAACCGTCTCGCTTTCCTTTGAAACAATCGTAGACTCCATCCGCAAAAACTCCCTGATTCGATAAATATAAGCAGAATTTTCTGCTGCCATCCTGTAGCCGCCAATCACAAATTCCATATTACTGGATATTCTCCATATACAAGACCGGCTTGTGATAAGCTGCGCCCCTGACAAGGTCTTCAAAACAAGCATCTGATACAAAAGAAGCGTCCACATTGCACCCTCTTTGATAATGCGGGACAACAGCACATCATGCAGAAGACCATAGCCAAATAGCTGTTTCCCATACTTTTTGTTGACTAACTCAATTCTATTATTCGTCTCTGCATAATCATCCCTGCATTTATCCTTCATCTGCGGATATAAACGGAGTTCTGCCGCATAATCAGACAGATAAAATACCCTGTTTCCATACTCCCGCTTCTGCTCATGGGAAACCCGCTCCATACGGGCAGCCACTCTCTTCTTATTCTCCTGTGCAACACAAATCAATTCCAATGGAAGTATCACTACGACAACAAACAATGCCACCGGATTGATATATGCACAGTAAAATACCGAACATAATGCACCAACCAGACGTCCTGCTAAAAAATCTACAGATTCCAGATACCTGTCTATACAGCGGTCAGTCTCCTCCGTTGCCAGAATAAACGTCTCATAGAAATCTTTATCATCATAGCAGGACAAATCTATCTCTTTGGTCTTTTCATATATCTCCATCCGAAGAGCCCGATACAGTACCTGCGTGCCTCTCGGAAGTACATAGTGTTTATAAATTGCAAAAGTCACTGTGGAAACTGCAATTGCCGCCATCAAAATTCCCATACACCATAAAATCTTCTTAAACTCCCCGCCTTCTTCCGCCACGGTCAGAACATAGTTTACTGTCCATGTAAACTCCATAAAAATAGAAATTTGTAACTTAATACTCTCGAAAAGATGGAACGCCATAAATCCCGGCGCTTTTTTAAAACAAAATTTTGTCAGATACCATTGCTGTGCCAAAACCTGCCGCCATGTCAATGCTTCTTTCATTTCACTCATGTCCCTTTCCATACTCTACACTGATTCACATTTCTTTTATCACCATGATTTCGTTGAACGGAAAATGCCTGTTTTCGGTATTCTTCCAAACATTAACTTCGATAATTCTCCGCCTGCAACCGATACAAAGATGCATATTCTCCGTTCCGGCTCATTAAATCACTATGCGAGCCTCTTTCCTGAATCCTGCCATTTTTCATGTAGAAAACAATATCCGCATCGCGTACGGAAGATAATCGGTGTGAGATAAAAAACAATATCCTGTCCTTACCATACTCTCTTATATCTGTATCTAATACACATCTGACGATGCCGACGACTTAAA
>CAMXBD010000054.1 GCA_947179245.1 uncultured Lachnospiraceae bacterium
GTTCATATGGGTATACGAGCCCGCATATAGTAGACATAAATTCTACCTTTGACGATATGTTGTGTTTTTGTGCTTATGTGGCTGAAAAGCCCATAAAATCGGGAAAAAATCCATTTGCTTTTCTTTAAAAATCTGATTATAATGATAGGCAGGCGATGAGTTGATTTACATAAGAGGGGTCACTCAGGGAAGGGTTTCCGGTTGCATGGAAAAAGAGATTAAAGCATTCATAGCATATTTACATAATGTGAAGAATACTTCAACCAATACTGAGATGTCATACAAGAGAGATCTTGAGAAGGTACAGCATTTTATGGCTGCACGTGGCATTCAGGATATAACTGCCATATCGGAACAGGATTTGGAAGATTATGTGAAATATCTGGAAGACAATAAATTTGCGGCGGCTACAGTGTCAAGAAATATAGCGTCATTAAAAGCATTTTATCATTATATGGTGCAGGAGGGGGTCGTGCCGGAAGATCTTTCGGAGCCGTTAAAGGCGCCTAAGATTGAGAAGAAAATCCCGGAGATCATGTCCCCGGACGAGGTAGTCAGACTCTTAGAACAGCCTTCGGGGGATACGCCTAAGGAGATTCGTGACAAAGCTATGCTGGAGCTTCTCTATGCTACGGGAATCAGAGTAACAGAATTGATTACACTTAAGATTTCGGATGTTAATATGCCGATGAATTTCATTTTGTGCCGTGACCGGAATAAGGAACGGATCATTCCTTTCGGAACGGCAGCCAAAAATGCTTTGGCAAGATATTTAGGCGGCACACGCGATGAGATGCTGGAGAACAAAGCTTCTGATGTACTCTTTGCCAACTGTTCGGGGCAGCCTATGAGCAGACAGGGTTTCTGGAAGTTGATTAAATATTATGCGAAGAAGGCGGACATCAAAGCTGACATCACGCCTCACACGCTCAGACATTCTTTTGCGGCGCATCTGGTAGAGAACGGTGCCGACTTAAGAAGCGTACAGGAGATGCTGGGACATTCCGATATTTCCACTACACAGATTTACGCGAATTTAAATCACAGCCATATACGGGAAGTATATGCGAAAGCGCATCCAAGGGGATAAAAGTCTATAATAAAGCTTATAAGGCATGGGACTGTTTCAGGTTGAAACACCCCGTGCTTTTTTGTATAATGGGAAGCGGGAGAGAGTACCATGTATAAGATTTTGATTGTTGAGGACGACAATACTATTTCAGAGCAAATTAGTAAGTATCTGGACAGATGGGGATATGAGACTGTTTGCGCGGCAGATTTCGAGAATATACTGCCGCAGTTCATTTCTTATGATCCGCAGCTTGTCCTTCTGGATATCGGACTGCCTTTTTATAACGGATATTATTGGTGCAGTGAGATTCGTAAAATTTCACAGGTTCCAGTGGTATTTATTTCCTCGGCATCCGACAACATGAATATTGTTATGGCGATGAATATGGGTGGCGATGATTTTATCATGAAGCCTTTTGATTTGGAAGTATTGCTTGCCAAGGTTCAGGCGATTTTGAGAAGGACTTATTCTTTTCAGAAACAGAACTCTGTGATGGAATACGGAAATGTATTACTAAATCTGACGGATATGAGCCTGCTCTATCAGGACACAAGAGTTGAGCTGTCTAAGAACGAGTTTCGGATTTTACAGCTGCTTTACGAACATGCGGGAAATACGGTGAGCCGTGAGAATATTATGAAAAGACTGTGGGACAATGAATGCTTTGTGGATGATAATACGCTGACTGTAAATATGAACCGCCTTCGGAAGAAGCTGGATGAGATAGGAATCCATGATTTCATACTGACGAAGAAGGGCGTGGGATATCAGCTTGCGGCGGATGATGCTGTATAGTGTAATGATTCAGCATACATGATTATATGAGAGGTGTGCAGCATAATGACAGGCACAGAAGAGAGTAAGAGCTGATTATGAATAAAAAAGAGATAAGCCGTCAGATAGGATGGTCGTATCTGAAAGACCGGTTTAAAATCATATGTTTCTATGGGGTGATCGTGGCGGTGTTTTTGGGAATAGCCGCCCTTTATGACTACCGCCAAGTCTTAAGAAATATGTTCTATGCAGTGGAGGTCTGTCTGTTTTTCGGACTGCTGTTTGTTCTGATGGATTACCGTAATTACAGGGCAAGGTGCATAACTCTTTTTCAGGCATTGAACAAAGAAGGAGAGAGGGTAAGCGATCTGCCGGAAGCGCGCAGCCTGCAGGAAATGTTATATGGACAGTTACTTATGGAGGAAGAGCAGGAGAAGAGGAAACTTCTTACCTTGTATGACGAAAAGCAGAAAGATATGGCGGATTATTATACGATGTGGGCTCACCAGATCAAAACGCCAATAGCGGCTTTGAGATTACTGCTGCAAAATAAGGAAGGCATGGAGAACGGGCAGGATGAAGCGGAACGTCAGAGAGAATCAGAAGAACTGTTTAAAATTGAACAGTATACGCAGATGGCGCTTTATTTTGCAAGGTTGGACAGTCCTTCTTCGGATTTTATGTTCAAAGAATATGACGTGTTTGAGATTGTGAAACAGGCGGTGCGGAAGTATTCCGTGTTGTTTTTGCATAGCGGTCTTTCTTTTAGAATGGACGAATTTGAGATAAACGTAGTGACGGATGAAAAGTGGCTGTGTTTCGTAGTGGAGCAGGTGTTTTCTAATGCGCTGAAATATACACATCAAGGCGGTATCGCAATCTATGGATCGGATGCGGAAGGTAATCCGGAGAAAGGCAAAGTTTCCTATCTGACCATCGAAGATACAGGAATCGGAATCAGGGAGAGTGATCTGCCCAGAATATTTGAGAGAGGATTTACCGGATATAACGGACGGATGGATAAGAAGGCAACAGGGCTCGGACTGTATTTGTGCAGCCAGATTATGAAAAGAATGCAGCATACGATTCAAGTGAAATCGGAGCCGGGAACGGGAACTAAGGTTATTCTGGGATTTGTACAGGAGGAGTAAGAGGGAGAGCCGCCCTATATAGATGATAGAAATGGATTCAGATGTTTGCAATAGTATATATGACAAAAATGTAAGATTACAGAGAAGAAATGTAAGCCAGATGCATGGCAGCGCATTTCTTCTTTTCATATAATTGTCTTGTACAGCGGAAAGAAAATATGTTTCCGTTAAGATTACAACAGAAAGGGGTTGACATAATATGTCACTATTAGAAGTTAAAAATGTGAAAAAAGTATATACTACAAGATTTGGCGCTGCCAAAGTTCAAGCGCTTTGTGATGTAAATTTTTCCGTGGAGGAAGGGGAGTATGTGGCGGTCATGGGAGAGTCCGGTTCCGGGAAGACGACGCTTCTTAATATTCTGGCTTCTTTAGATAAAGCGACAAGCGGTCAGGTACTTTTAAACGGAAAGGATTTGACGGAGATCAGGCATAGAGAAATCTGCGCTTTCAGGAGAGAGCATTTAGGATTTGTGTTTCAGGATTTTAATCTGTTAGATACATTGTCGCTAAAAGACAATATTTATCTGCCGTTGGTGCTGGCAGGGGCAGAATATAAGAAGATGGAGGAGAAACTGCATCCTCTTGCCAGAAAACTTGATATTGCAGATATTTTGGAGAAATTCCCTTACGAGGTATCAGGCGGACAAAAGCAGCGTGCAGCCGCATGCCGGGCGTTAATCACGGAGCCGGATATCATTCTGGCAGATGAACCTACCGGCGCATTGGATTCCAGAGCGGCGGGAAAGCTTCTGAAGCTGTTTGGCGAGGTGAATAGAGAGGGGCAGACGATATTGATGGTGACACACAGCATTCAGGCGGCAAGTCATGCGGGACGGGTGCTTTTTATTAAAGATGGTTGTGTGTTTCATCAGATTTACAGAGGGAATCAGACGAATGAGGGCATGTATAAAATGATATCGGATACACTGACAGTATTACAGACACAGAGACCGGATGAGGATTCAGAGAAGCCGGAAGAGAGAAAGGAGGTGCAGCCGGCATGAAAGAGATGAGTAAGACAACCAATACATTGCGTATAAAATTGCTGCCTCAGCTGGCATGGAAAGGCATCGTGAGCAACGGAAACGTGTATTATCCGTATCTTGCGGCGGGAATATTTTCTGTGTTTACTTATTTTGTGTTTGCATCGATCTTGCAGAATGACATCAGCGCCATGTTTCCCAAAAAAGAGTATGCATGGATCATGCTGGCTTTGGGAAAGTACCTGCTTTCTATCATTTTGCTCCTATTTCTGATATATGCTAATGGATTTTTAGTAAAAAGACGCCGGAAGGAGTTTGGGTTATATCATATCTTAGGACTGGAGAAAAAGCATATCGGTGCAATGATGTTTTTGGAATCGCTTCTGCTCTATGTGGGAGCATTGACAGGAGGAATCATTTTTGGGCTGGTGCTTTCCAAGCTGTTATTTTTGTTACTGCTCCGGGTATGCAGAATGCCGATGGACCTGCAATTTGTTTTTGAGCCGGTGGCTTTTAAGCAGACAATAGTCTATTTTGGAGTGGTATATCTGATCAATTATGTGGATAGCTTGTGGCAGGTCGGCAAGTCGAGACCGGTGGAGCTTATGAGCGGCAGCAGGAAGGGAGAGAAGGAACCGAAGTTTCTGTGGCTTTATGCCTTGCTTGGGATGGCAGCGCTTGGATTTGGTTATTACTGTTCGATCACCTCACAGGTTGACAGCATGATTTTTATTAACTTTTTTAGGGCGGTATTCTTTGTGGTCATAGGAACTTATCTGCTGTTTACTTCGGGCAGTATCGCATTCTTAAAGTGGATGAAGACAAGGAAGAGGACTTATTACAAACCTAAGAATTTTATCACGGTTTCGGGAATGCTTTACCGTATGAAAAAAAGTGCTGCAAGTCTTTCTAATATCTGCATTTTTTCTACCATGGCACTCATTACACTCATATGCACGTTATCCCTTTGGATTGGCATGGATGGGTGCATGCATTTTACTTATCCGTATGATATGACAATGTCTTATCGTGAGGAAAAAGTATCTTTGTCAGATATTATGCACAAGATTAATGAATTGGAAGAGAAGTATGACCTTACTGCGCAGAGAGTGGATGTGTATGACAAGGTAGAACTTCATGTCAAAAAGACAGAAAATAGATTTTCGATTCAGGATGGTGAGGACCATGCAGAAGAGTACGTTATAGATATTCTTACGCAGGATGACTATAACAGTGTACAGGATAGTTCCTTGCGCCTTGCAGAAGACGAAGCCATTATTTTTTGCAGTGGCAGGGATTTCGGTTATGATACCATTGATTTATTCGGAAAAAAATTCCGGGTACAGGAGGAAATTAAAGAATTTTTCCCTTCTCCTAAGGCGGAAGGAAACACATATCAGGCGCGTTATATGATGGCAGTTAAGGATAAACAGGTGCGTGATGTATGTGTGAGAGCATGGTGTGAGGCAGTCGGGGTGGAGGATATAGACGGTTTCCTGCAAAGCGATGAAATCCAGCGGGTTATGCTCCTTTTGGAAGGGAATGATGAAAAGAAAGCGGCATTTTTGGATGAGTTTGGCGAGTGGGGACAAAGCCAGCCGGGCTTTACAAGTCTCCTAAGCGGTGTAGAGCGGAGAGAAAATGACCGCATCATGTATGGATCGCTTCTTTTTGTCGGTATCCTGTTTGGGATGATCTTTTTCATGTGTCTGATTCTGATCATGTATTATAAGCAGATCACGGAAGGATATGAGGATAGAGATAATTTCGGTATTATGCAGAAGGTGGGAATGAGTGATCAGGAGATTCACGGCACGGTACACAGACAGATTCTGATGGTATTCGGGCTGCCGCTTGCAGGGGCGCTTTTGCATACTATGGCAGGGATGTTTATGGTAAAAGGATTGTTCGCGGTAATATCATTCTTTGACATGAAAATATTTATCGGCAGTATAGCAGGAGTATCAGCGCTGTTTGTGGCAGTGTACGGTGCAAGCTATCTGTTCACGGCGAAGACATATTATCGGATTGTGAAGCAGGTTTAAATATAATGATATTTTCCCCGCTTCGCAAAAAGAAATCCTCCGGACAGAACGCAGGCGCATACCTCTGCAACGGTGATCGCCCACCAGATTCCGTCTATACCTAAGAAAATCGGTAGAATCAGCACGGAGGCTGTCTGGAAAATCAAAGTCCGCATAAAGGATATGGCAGCCGAAACCGCCCCGTTATTTAACGCTGTAAAGAACGAGGATACAAATATGTTAAGTCCGGCAAGCAAAAAGGAAAAGGCAAACAGCTGGAATGCGTGGATTGTCAGTTCAAACAGTTCAGCATCATAACCCACAAATATCTTCGCAAGGGGAGAAGCGAGCAGGAAGGCGGATGCAGTCAGGACAACACCGGCAGTACCCGCCAGAATGACGCTTTTTTTGAGCATATTTTTTAATTCCGTATGATTGCCGGCTCCATAGTGGTAACTGATTACAGGAGCTGAACCAATGGAATAACCAAGGAAAATCGCAATAAAAATAAATTGAACGTACATCAGCACGCCGTATGCCGACACACCGTTCTCACCCACATATTTTAAGAGCTGAAAATTATAGATCATGCTGACGATGGAAGAAGATATATTGCTCATCAGTTCAGATGAGCCGTTCATGCAGGCTCGCAGCAGTGGCTTAAGTTCCAGCTTAGTGTGGGTGAATCTGAGCAGACTGGTGTTAGGACAGATAAAATATATTAAGGGTAGAATGCCGCCTACAAACTGACTTAATCCTGTGGCGAGAGCAGCACCGGCAACGCCCCATCTGAAGGCGCCCACAAACAACGCATCGAGAAACATATTGACTATCCCGGCGGCAACTGTGACAGCCAGTCCGAGTTTAGGTCTCTCTGCGGCAATCAAGAAACTCTGAAAGACATTTTGTAACATAAATACAGTCGTAAATCCGATAACAATCCGGCCGTACATGACACAGTCTGTCATCATTTCCGGTGTGGCACCGAGAAATGCAGCGACAGGGCGCATAAAAATAATACCGACAACAGACAGAATGATTCCCAGAATCAGTGTCAGGTATATCATCATGGAAAAATAGCGGTTTGCCTTTTCGCGCTTACCTTCTCCGAGTACAAGAGATACAAGGGCAGTACCGCCGGTGCCGATCATGAACCCCATACCGCCGAGAATCATGACAAAGGGCATCACGAGGTTGATTGCCGCAAAAGGGGTTTTTCCAGCGAAATTGGACACGAAGAAACCGTCTACAACGCCGTAGATCGATGTAAATACCATCATTATGATGGTCGGAAATGTAAACTGCAGTAATTTATTATAAGTAAAGTGGTCTGATAATTGAATATTTGTTTTCATAGCTTAATAATTCCTTTTAATCTTCTCCTATTCATATTTCTTTTTTAATCTGGCGCTTCGTTCTTGAAAGTCACGCAGATATCGTTCGGTCAATTCAAGATATTTCCCGACATCTTCTTTTGCCCATGAAGAAAAAATCTCATTCTCCATCTCAATGATTTGTCCGGCAGTGCGGTTGGATAGAAGTTTCCCGTGTTCAGTGAGACAGACTTTCTTGTTTTTCATGCCTGCAGATTCCAGATAGATGATGTTCTCCGATTCCAGCTTGCGTAAGGCTGAGTTGATAGTCTGCTTGCTGACGCCAGAGTTGCGGCAGATATCTTTAAGCAGACAGGAACCATCGTTATCGCAGATTGCATAGAGAACGATCATTGCGCTGTCGGACAGTCCTAGAGTTAAGGATAATTCATGGTAGGATGCATTGATCTCATTTATCAGGTAATTGTATCGTCGTAATTCTTTAGAAGAATGGATATTCATGGGTGGTCTCCTTATGGTGGGTGTGTTTTTAGTTTATTAGATGTTAGTACGAAATCGTACTAGAAGAGAGTATAGTATGATTTCGTACTAAAGTCAAGAGGGTTATTAATGAATGCTGATATTTGACACCCTAATCTTATAAAAAAACGGCGGAGAATATTTCTCCGCCGCGAATAGATCACGATTATTCGATTTAATCCCAATTTTCTATTATTCATACTCAGCAATATCATAAATCAGCCGTTCCGATGCTTCCCACCCAAGACAAGGGTCGGTAATCGATTTACCATATACACCTTCGCCGATCTTCTGGCATCCTTCCTCGATATAGCTTTCCACCATGATACCTTTGACCATACGGTGAATATCACTGTTCAGCTTTCGGCTGTGCATAACTTCTTTGACGATACGGATTTGCTGGTCATGCTGCTTGTCTGAATTGCTGTGATTAGCGTCGATGATACATGCAGGATTCACAAGGTCAAACTCTTGATACAAGGAATAGAGCATAGCGAGATCTTCATAGTGATAGTTAGGCTGATTTCTCCCGTGTTTGTTGACGGAACCGCGCAGGACAGCGTGTGCCAGCGGATTGCCGCCCGTTTTTACCTCGTGGCCTCTGTAGATAAAATCATGGGAATGCTGTGCCGCATAAATAGAGTTCAGCATGACGGACAGAGTACCACTGGTGGGGTTCTTCATACCTGTAGGCACATCAAAACCACTGGCTGTCATACGGTGCTGTTGGTCTTCCACGGAACGGGCGCCGATGGCAACATAAGACAGAATATCCTCTACATACCCCCAGTTGTCGGGATAGAGCATTTCATCTGCCGCAGTCAGTTTAGATTCCTCGATGGCGCGGATATGCATTTTACGCATGGCGATCAGACCGCTTGTAAAGTCAGGGTTTTTCTCCGGATCGGGCTGGCTGACAATACCTTTGTACCCTTCTCCGGTAGTACGCGGCTTGTTGGTATAGATTCTGGGAATCAGAATCAATTTATCTTTGACCTGCTCATTGATGCGTGAAAGTCGGTTTACATAATCACATACCGCTTCTTCATTGTCCGCAGAGCAGGGACCGATGATCACGAGAAATTTATTGCTCTTACCGGTAATAACATCACGAATCTGTGCGTCACGTTCCTTTTTAAGTCTGACAAGATGCTCAGGAACAGAAAATTGCTCGCGGATCTCTTCCGGTGTTGGTAATTTAGCTACATATTGAAAAGACATTTTTCATACTCCTTAGTTGTTCATTGATTTCTCTGGCAAAAACACATACATTATAGTATATTAGTTTAAGAATCGCAAGTGTTAAAAGAATGCAGGATTATCGTCAAGCCTCGTGGGTCTTATGTGAAATATGTAACGCGGATATGGTACACAGCAGCGTCTGCAGCATCTGGCTTGCCAGAGTGCCCCAGAGATATCCTTTGATTCCGTAGACCGGAATGGCGACAAAGACGAATGCCAGCCGCAAAAGAAGACTGACCACACTGAAAAGAAAGGTCTGGGCGGTTTTGCCGAGTCCGTTTAATATGCTGCCCAGCGTGCTTGCGATATACATAAAAGGACAGATAAAACTGAGCGTCAGAATAAAGCTGCCTGCAAGTTCTGAGTGGAACAGCAGCCGTCCTGCGGCACGCCCTAAGAGAAGAAACATTGCTGTGCATCCGAAGCCCAGCAGGAGACAGTAGCGTATTGATGTCATGATGGCGCGTCTGACAGCACTTTTGTTGCCGCTTGCGTCTGCTTCGGAGACGATGGGCAGTAACAGTACGGAAATAGAATTTGTGATTGCAGAGGGAAACAGGATGAGGGGCATACTCATTCCTGTCAATACACCGTAAACACCCAGCGCATCTGCGTTGTTCAACCCATAAGCCATAAGACGGTTTGGAATATAAATTGCCTCAATACTTTGCAGTAGATTAATGACCAGACGGTTAGCGGACAGCGGCACGGCAAGCTGTAACAACTGTCCCATAATGCGCCGGTAAGTGGTAAGTATAGCGCCAGAGGCAGGCGGTAAGTGTCCGGCAGAACGGCGTTTTCGACTGAACAGTTTGTGTCCTTCATATGGCTGGTCTTGTGGTGGAAAAACATGATGTGCACGGGCTAGAATCGCAATCACAGAGACGATCATAGATGCGCTTTCACCGATCACCAGACCAACTACGGCGAAACTGATTGCAGGCTCCATATTGTGCTGACTGCATATATGGTGGATCAGATAGACGCTTCCTACACGGCAGATCTGTTCTGCTAACTGGGATACAGCAGGTATCGCAGTCTTACGGATGCCGTAGAAATATCCGTTAATGCAGGAATGTACTGTCGCCATAGGGATGGACAGTGCTATGATGCGCAGAAGGGGCGCAGTCCGGGATTCCAATAGGAGAGCAGCGGCAATCCAGTCTGCATACAGATATATGTACAAAGCACATGCTATGGACAATGCCATTGCCAGAATAAAGCCAGCCCACAATGTCCGGAAAGATGTTTTGTAGTCATGGGTGCTTGTTTCGCTGGCAACATACTTTGAGATAGCGGTCTGTATGCCGGATGCGGTCAGGGCAAAAGAGAGCGCCAGCACGGGAGCAATCAGCTGATAGATTCCCATGCCCTCGGCACCGAATACATTGGATAGAAAGATACGATAGAAAAAGCCGATAAAACGGCTGAGGAGTCCTGTCAGCGTGAGGATGACAGTTCCGGTCACTAACGGGTTTTTCCATTTTTGTAATTTCATAGAACACCATTTTTATGTTAGATATGATTTAATTTTATGCGTAAGCAGGTTAGAGAAGAACCTTAACAAAGCTAAGAACAGAGGAAATGAGATTATGATCAAAAAGAAAGTCGTTGTAGGCATGTCAGGCGGAGTGGATTCCTCCGTGGCTGCCTATCTTTTAAAAGAACAGGGATACGATGTGATTGGAGTAACGATGCAGATCTGGCAGGATGAGGAACCTGATGTGCAGGAAGAAAACGGAGGCTGCTGTGGTCTCAGCGCGGTGGATGACGCGAGAAGGGTGGCACAGGCGCTGGATATTCCGTATTATGTGATGAACTTTAAAGAGGTGTTTAAATGTAAGGTCATGGACTATTTTGTGGAAGAATACCTGACGGGCAGAACACCGAATCCGTGCATTGCGTGTAATCGTTATGTGAAGTGGGAGTCCATGCTTAAGAGGAGTCTGGAGATCGGTGCAGACTATATCGCAACAGGGCATTATGCAAGAATTGCCAAGATGCCTAACGGCAGGTATGCGATTAGAAATTCGGTGACGTCTAAGAAAGACCAGACCTATGCTTTATATAATCTGACGCAGTACCAGCTTGAACATACGCTTATGCCGATAGGAGAGTACACGAAGGAGGAGATACGCAGGCTTGCGCAAAAAGCCGGTCTTCCGGTAGCCCATAAACCTGACAGTCAGGAGATTTGCTTTATACCGGATCACGATTATGCTGCTTATATTGAGCAGGCAGCAGGGGAGAGGGTTCCGAAGCCGGGCAATTTCGTGACTAAGGACGGCGAAGTGCTGGGGCAGCACCTCGGTATTACACACTATACGATAGGACAGCGAAAGGGATTGAATTTGGCCATGGGTCATCCTGTATTTGTGACGCAGATCAGACCGGAGACAGACGAGGTGGTGATTGGCGAGGCGGAAGATGTATTCGGGAATACGCTGTATTGTGATCATATCAACTATATGGGAATGGAGAGTTTATCACAGCCGAAGGAGGTTCTGGCTAAAATACGTTATGCCCATGCGGGTGAACATTGTGTCATTGAACGTGTGGCAGATGATGTCATTAAATGCACTTTCCATAATCCGGTGCGTGCCATCACGCCGGGACAGGCAGTGGTTTTTTATGAGGATGGCTATGTTCTGGGAGGCGGGAGCATTATAGGAGATACATTGTCATAAGAAAATCTTAAGAAATTCTACCGATTTCCTTCACGACATTTTCACAACCCTTGTGATAGGATAGGTACTTGTAAGCATAAGCTTACTGAGGAGAGCAACTCTTTGGTCTGTAGTGAAAGAGAGGTTATTATGGTAGAATCTAAGTTGACAAAAGTAAAAGTTAATAATGAGATCGCATTGTGTGAAGTTTATGATAGTATTACAAAAGACAGGATCAAGAAAGTTTTTTTCAGGGAGGATATATCTTTTTTCATTAAATTTAAAAAGAAATTTGGTATGGCGGGATTTGCGGCGATGAATCTTGCGGATTCGGATGTGCAGGACAGACATGAAGCAGCGACGGAACGCAAGGAAGGTATCTATGTAATCTGTGTAAATAAGAGTCAGGAGCAGCTTGCCAAAAACTGTATCAAGAGAGTCGTGCCAGATTACCATGACAGGATATCATTCTATGACGAACAGGAGAAGAAGAAAGATATACAGTCCCCTTTTTGGAATCTGATTGCCCAGATTGAATAGAATACATATTGGTGCTGGCAAATTATGAGATTCCTGCATTCTTGCGGGAATCTTTTTGTATGCCTTTTAAGAATAACAGGATATTCTATATAAGTATTTGCGGTGGAAGTATAAATACGATATAGTATAATGTAATGAAGCGGTATAGTTGAAGGTTATGATGATTTACAATATAAATCAGAAAAGGAGGCTGACAAATGATCTACAAGGAGTTTCAGGATTTAAAGCTATCTGCACTCGGTATGGGTGCCATGCGTCTTCCGACAGGGGGAAGTGACGCTGATATCGATGAGGCGGCGACAGAAGAAATGGTTGCTTATGCAATGCAAAACGGCGTGAACTATTACGATACGGCATGGGGTTATCATGACGGACATTCGGAGACTGTCATGGGCCGTGCACTCAGTAAGTATGCGCGGGACAGTTTCTATCTGGCAACTAAGTTTCCGGGATACGATCTTTCCAATATGGATAAGGTGGAAGAAATCTTTGAGAAACAGCTTGAGAAATGTGGGGTTGACTATTTTGACTTCTATCTGTTCCACAATGTATGTGAGATGAATATTGACGCTTATCTTGACCCCAAGTACGGTATTTATGACTATCTTGTAAAACAGAAAGAAAACGGCAGAATCAAACATCTTGGGTTTTCTGCGCACGGCAGTTACGACGTAATGAAACGCTTTCTGGATGCATATGGTGAAAAGATGGAGTTTTGCCAGATCCAGTTGAATTGGCTAGATTGGTCTTTCCAAGATGCTAAAGCAAAGGTAGAATTGTTAAAAGAATATCATCTTCCGGTCTGGGTTATGGAGCCTCTGCGCGGCGGCAAACTTGCAGAACTTCCAGAAGAATATACCGGGAAATTAAATGGTCTGCGTCCGGATGAAGATGTTCCGGCATGGGCATTCCGCTTTTTGCAAAGCGTAGAAGGTGTGACAGTGGTTCTCTCCGGTATGTCTAACATGGAACAGCTTCAGAAAAATATCAGGACATTTGAGACGGAGAAGAAATTGAGTCAGGAGGAGATGGATACGCTGCTTGGCATTGCCAGTGAAATGTTGAAACAGAAGAGGCTGCCTTGTACGGCATGCCGCTACTGTACGAGTCATTGTCCGAAGGGGTTAAACATACCGTCTCTGATTGAATTGTACAACGAACATAATTTCACCGGCGGCGGATTTATCGCACCTATGGCGCTTATGGCAGTGCCGGAGGAACAACAGCCGTCCGCCTGCATCGGATGCCGGAGCTGTGAGGCGGTATGTCCCCAGCAGATCAAGATTTCTGAAGCAATGGCAGATTTCACTTCTAAATTAAGAGGCTGACACAAAGAAAGGGTTGAGGAAAATGAAAGTTTTGATGATCAACGGAAGCCCCAAGGCAAACGGAAATACCTATGTGGCGCTTCATGAGATGCAGCAGATCTTTGAAAAAGAAGGAATCGAGACGGAGATTCTTCATGTGGGCAATAAGGACATCCGGGGGTGCATAGCCTGCGGTACATGTGCACAGAAGGGTAAATGTGTATTTGATGACATTGTCAACGAGACGGCTGCCAAGTTTGAGGCTTGCGACGGTCTGGTGATCGGCAGTCCTGTATATTATGCATCGGCGAATGCCACTTTGGTTGCATTTCTGACGAGACTTTTCTACAGCACACATTTTGACAAGACGATGAAAGTTGGCGCAAGTGTGGTAGCGGCGCGCAGAGGCGGTTTGTCTGCAACCTTTGATGAACTGAATAAGTTCTTTACCATCTGCGGTATGCCGGTGGCATCCGGGCAGTACTGGAACAGTGTTCACGGCAGAGAACCCGGTGAAGCTGTGCAGGACGCAGAAGGATTACAGAGTATGCGTACCCTTGCCAGAAATATGACCTTCCTTATGAGGAGCATTGAACTCGGCAGGAAGGAGTACGGTATACCAGAAAGAGAACCTTTTGAGCGGACGAATTTTATTCGGTAGACAAGGGAAGAGTTTTTATAGAAGTGTGTGGTGCAACTGTATGCAGCTTTGTGCATCTTGCCCATATATTACTGTATAAATTTTGTATAAAAATCCCTTTGAAAGTTTTTCAAAAAGTATGTATTCTAAATTATGAACGTGTGGCAGAACTGCGTAAGTCCGGTTATCTGCCATACGTTCTTTTTTTGAGTTCATGAACAGGTTTTGCTCGATTTTGGGAGGGAGAACGGATATGGAAACAAAAAACAATTCTTTTCTAATGGAAGAGCCAATAGGAAAACTGATGGGAAAATATGCTGTCCCATGTATTATTTCGCTTCTTGTAGGCGCTCTATATAATATAGTTGACCAGATATTTATTGCCAATGCTTCTTATCTTGGATCATACGGAAACGCGGCGAATACGGTGGTGTTTCCCTTGACAGTGATTGCCTTGGCGATAGCTGTTATGGTCGGTGACGGATGCTGTGCGTTTGTAAGCTTAAGTCTGGGTAAAGAAAAACCCCGTGATGCAGGAAAAAGTATGGGAAATGCCATTCTGCTCACGGTATTGTTCAGTCTGGTATTATGCGTGGCATATCTTGTATTCAGCGATCAGATCATTGCTATGTTTGGAGGGACGGTAAACGAGGAGACATTTTATCATTCCAAAGAGTATTTCTTCTGGATTTCGCTCGGTATTCCTTTTTATATGTTTGGGCAGGCTATGAATCCGGTAATCCGCGCGGATGGAAGTCCAAAATATGCCATGGCGTCAACACTTGCGGGCGCAGTAGTTAATATTATACTTGATCCGGTCTTTATTTTTGTCTGTCGTTGGGGAATGATGGGAGCGGCAGTCGCGACAGTGATCGGACAGATTGTAACAGCGGTTCTGGCGGTCTGGTATCTGACCCATACGAAGATTGTTAAGTTGACCGGAAGTGATTTTAAGCTTAATAGTGTGATCGTAAGAAAAACAATGGGACTTGGTATTTGCAGTTTCTTATCACAGATATCGCTTGTTGCGGCGATGGCGGCTATCAACAACATGATAAGGCAGTACAGTGCATTGGACGATATATTCGGTCAGACACAGTATGCGCAGATTCCCATGGCGGTTGTCGGTATCGTTATGAAGTTTTTCCAGATTGTAATCTCTATTGTAGTAGGTATGGCGGCAGGATGTATTCCGATCGTCGGTTTTAATATGGGTGCGGGATTAAGCAGCAGGGTAAAGGAGATATTTACAAAACTGCTGGCGGCAGAGGCGGTTGTCGGTGTTTTGGCTCTCATTATTGTAGAGTTTTTCCCAAAAGGACTGATCGGTATTTTCGGGGCAGCCAATGAAAGTATATACTACACAGAATTTGCAATTCGTGCATTCAGGATCTACCTCTGTATGGTGGTGTTTGCCTGTGTGAATAAGGCAGCGTTCATCTTCTTGCAGGCAATGGGGAAGGCAGTGGCATCAACAATGCTCTCTATGGTCAGAGAGATTGTATTCGGTGTTGGTTTTGCACTCCTTCTACCGAAATTTTATGGATTGGACGGCGTTTTATATTCTATGCCGGTATCCGATATTCTGACATTTATTGTCTCTGTTATTATCATAGCGATGACGTATAGACAGTTGAACGACAGTGAGAGAAAATGTCCTGACGGACAATAGAGTAATTAATATCAAATCAAGTAGAAAGGCGGATATTTATGTGGAAATACATTAGAAAATATCTGATATATGCAATTCTTGCCGCAATGTTCATGATTGGTGAGGTCATGATGGATCTGGTTCAGCCGGGTTTGATGCGTCAGATTGTTGATGAAGGAGTGTTGGGATTAGATAATGGAGGTATTGGGAATCTGGAGCTGGTCTGGCATTTAGGAATCAAGATGGTTCTGCTTGTTCTTTTCGGCGGATTCTGTGGCTCGATGAATAATGTATTCGTACATATGTCAGGACAGAATATCGGAAATGAAATGCGCAAAGACTGCTTTTGCAACATTATGACATTTTCTTTTCCACAGCTTGACAAGTTTGGAACCGGTTCGCTTGTAACGAGGGTGACTAACGACATCACGCAGGTGCAGAATTTTGTATCGCAGTTTGTGCGTGGCATGATTCGGACTTCTCTTTTAACCTTTGGAAGCATGTATTTTATGTTCCGCCTGAACAGAACTTTTGGCATGGTAGTACTGTGCGCCTTTCCGTTTGTTTTAGGATGCATCATATTTTGTTTGTGGAAGGCGAATCCGTTATTTTCCGGTTTACAGGCGCAGCTTGATAAAGTTAACAGCATTATGCAGGAGGATATTTCGGGAATCCGCATCATTAAAGCTTGTGTGCGGGAGATTTATGAAAAGCTGCGTTTCGGAAAAGCAAATGATGAACTGATCAAGACACAGCTTCGTGTTTTGGTCATTTTTGCGTTTATGAATCCGGTTATCAACGCGTTGATGTATTTGACGGTAGCAGTGATATTGCTGATTGGTTCTTATGATGTGGAAAGCGGCGTGACGACTCCCGGTACCGTGATGGCGGCAATTACATATACAACACAGCTTCTTAACGGGGTTTTAATGCTTGTGATGCTGTTTCAGAATATTTCAAGAGGATATGCTTCATGGAAGCGTGTGAAAGAAGTTTTAAACAGCAAACCGGAGCTTAAAGACGGAGCTTTTGACGGAGAGACAGACTGTCACGGAATGATTGAATTTAAGGATGTTTCCTTTGTGTATCCTAATTCCGGTCAGACGGTGCTTGTGCATATTAACCTAAAGATAAATCCGGGGGAAACGGTAGCTGTTATGGGGTCTACCGGATGCGGAAAAACATCTCTTATCCAGTTGATTCCGCGTTTTTATGATGCTGTTTCCGGCAGGGTGCTGATTGACGGTATAGATGTGAAGGAATATAAGCTGAAAGCCTTGCGGGAAAAAATTGCTGTTGTACTGCAAAAGAGTGAGTTGTTTGGTGCAACAATCGGGGAAAATATTTCGTGGGGGAAACAGGGTGCCAAGGCGGATGAAATCAAGGATGCCGCAGTGACCGCACAGGCGGATGACTTTATATCCGCATCATCCGATGGTTATGACACATATGTTGCAGAGCGCGGTATGAGTCTTTCGGGCGGACAGAAGCAGAGGATATCAATCGCAAGGGCTGTTATAAAGGGTGCTGAGATATTGATCTTTGATGATTCTACCAGTGCATTGGATTTGAAAACGGAGGCGGACCTGTATGAAGCATTGCAGAAATCTTATCCGGACAGCACGAAGATAATCGTTGCACAGCGGATTGCATCGGTACGCAGGGCAGACAGGATTGTTGTTATGGACCATGGAAGGATAGCGGCCGTTGGAACACATGAAGAACTTCGGGAGAATTGTCCGATTTATCAGGATATTTATTATTCCCAGATAGATGAGGAGGGTGTGTATGTCTGAACAAAAAGATCAAAAGATTGCAGAGCGTAATATACCGGGAATGATGAGCCGGGAGCAGCGGTTTGGTCAAGTGCAGTATGCTCAGGATGCAGGTGCAGCGCTGCGGCGTATTGCAGTCTATTTTGCCAAAGAAAAAATGATGGTATCCGCTATGATGATTGCTGTGATCTTTGGGACACTATGTGGAGTATATGCACCGAGTCTGCAAAGCAACGCGATAGATATTATTGCGAAGAACAGAAACGGAAATCTTTGCAACACGATCATATTAATGGCAGTGGTCTATCTGCTTTACAGTGGAGGACAGTTATTACAGGGACTGATCAGTGCGAGACTGAGCCAGCGGATTGTTAAGCAGATGCGGGAAGAACTTTTTGGCAAGTTGATGGATCTGCCGGTACGATATCTGGATACGCATTCCCATGGTGATGTGATGAGCCGGATGACAAATGATATTGAGAATATTTCGACTACGGTATCACAATCACTTCCATCGCTGTTTTCCGGCGCGCTGACGATTATCGGAACGGTTTCTATTATGCTGTGGTATTGCTGGCAGCTGGCATTGTTGAGTTTTGCAACAGTGTTTTTAACTGTTTTTGCAACGAAGTTTCTTTCAAAGAGAGTGCGCAAATTTTCACGCAGGCGGCAGATGCTGCTCGGACAGCTGAACGGTACAGTGGAGGAAATGATATCCGGATACCGCACGGTAGTAGCTTACAATCATCAGGAAGCTACGATAACAGAATTTTGCCAGACATCAGATTCTCTTACAAAAGCAGGAATACGGACGGATGTTTTCAGCGGTGTCATGGGACCGATCATGAACTGTATCGGAAATATCGGCTTTGTTATCATCGCCGTTTTCGGAGGATATTTCTCTGTGAACGGTATGATCTCAGTAGGGGTGATTTCGGCATTTATTGTCTATGCGAAACAGTTTAGCCGTCCGATCAATGAGATTGCACAGGTGTACGGTCAGCTGCAGACGGCGGTTGCCGGAGCGGAGCGTGTATTTATGGTGCTTGATGAGAGTAATGAGGATAAGGCAGGGAAAGACATTCAGCAAACAGAAAGTGCAGCAGTTATTTTTCAAAACGTGCAGTTTTCATATGAGCCGGACATACCGGTGCTCAAAGATTTTACGCTGACTGTCCCATCCGGCAAAAAGGTGGCTCTGGTAGGAGCGACAGGAAGTGGCAAGACTACGGTTGTAAATCTGCTTATGCGTTTTTATGATATTGACAGTGGAGAAATTTTTATCAACCAGCAAAAAATAAGGGATATTTCAAGAGACAACCTGCGGAAAAATGTCGCTATTGTTTTACAGGATACGGTTTTATTCTCAGACACAGTTTTGAATAATTTGAAATACGGGAATGCCGATGCCGGGTTTCATGAGATTGAGGCAGCAGTAGAAATGGGCCGATGCAAAGAGATGATCAGGATGCTCCCTGAGGGATATGATACGATACTGAGTGAATCCGGCAGTAATATCAGTCAGGGGCAGCGCCAGCTCCTTGCCATTGCCCGTGCTTTTGTGGCGGATCCCCAGATACTGATTCTGGACGAAGCAACCTCAAACGTGGATACCCGGACAGAAAAAGCCATTCAGGACGCCATGCATCTCATCATGCAGAATCGTACCAGTATTGTGATTGCACATCGCATCTCAACGATCCGTGATGCGGATATCATTGTCGTGATGGATCATGGCAGGATTGTGGAAAGCGGAAGTCATGATGTATTGCTGGCACAGAAGGGGAAATATTACGAATTATATATGACGCAATATGCAGGTCTTTCCTGTTGATGATTATTCCACTATCGTTTTAAAGTTGAAAATAATCTGACAGGAGAATAAAATCTTTTTGAACAATAAAAAACATTTGACTTTCTAAAAAACGATATGATAGAATCTTAAAGCAATTAAAAAAGAGAACATACATGATGACACAGGTAGTGCTTTGCGCGTAAATCTGATTACGGAACATGGTTTAGATTCGTATGGGGTTGCGTATATGTCTACCTGTGTTTTTTGTATGCCAATAAGGGGGAAAAGTTATGTCCGAAAATAAATTTGAAAGAGTGGTGTTTTCGTTCCTGACCATTCTTGTAACGGTTACGCTTGTGTGGTTTATAGTTCCTGTTTAGTCAACAGTTTCATGAGGATGTAGGTCTACAGGAGCGATTTAACAAATCCATCCCACAAAAAAACATTTGACTTTCCAAAAAACGATATGATAAAATCTTAAAGCAATTAAAAAAGAGAACATACATGATGACACAGGTAGTGCTTTGC
>CAMXBD010000055.1 GCA_947179245.1 uncultured Lachnospiraceae bacterium
TTTTATTTTCTCACATTTTTACTTTTTCGGCAATACATAAGAACTCTTCAAAGATACAATTCTGTTAAAAACAAGTGCTCCCGGTTTGGAATCCTTACAGTCTGCACAGAAAAATCCTTGTCTTACAAACTGAAAACTATCATATGCCTTGGCATCTTTTACAGAAGGCTCTATAAAGCATTCCTTCATTACAGTCAGTGAGTCTGGATTCAGATTCAGACTTCCGTCATCATTGTAAACACCCTTCTCCTCATCTATGATATTCTCATAGAGTCTGACCTCAGCTTTGACTGCCGCAGCAGCGGATACCCAGTGAATCGTTCCCTTCACCTTGCGGCCATCCGGGCTGTTACCGCCTTTGGACGCCGGATCGTATGTGCAGTGCACCACTGTTACATTGCCGCTTTCGTCCTTCTCGTAACTGACACACTTCACGAAATATGCACCCATCAGCCGTACCTCGTTATCGGGAAACAGTCTGAAATATTTCTTGGGCGGCTCCTCCATAAAGTCTTCTCTGTCTATATATAATTCCTTTGAAAAAGGAACCCTTCTCGTGCCAAGAGATTCATTTTCAGGATTATTGACGATCTCCAGCCATTCAATCTGGCTTTCCGGATAATTGTCGATCACCAGTTTCACAGGATCAAGCACTGCCATGACACGCGGCCGCTTCATCTTAAGATCTTCCCTAATGCAATATTCCAACATGGAGTATTCTGCGGAAGAATTAGCTTTGGACACGCCGCACAGATCTACAAATAATCTGATAGACTCAGGAGTAAAACCTCTCCGTCTGAGCGCTGCAATTGATACCAGACGGGGATCATCCCATCCGTCAACGATTCCGTCTTCCACCAGTTTTTTAATATACCGCTTGCCAGTGACTACATTAGTCAAATACATTTTTGCAAATTCAATCTGCTTCGGCGGATGAGGATATTCCAGTTCCTCTACCACCCAATTATATAGCGGTCTGTGATCCTCGAATTCCAATGTACAGATAGAATGTGTAATTCCTTCGATGGCATCCTCTATCGGATGCGCATAGTCATACATCGGGTAAATGCACCATTTATCTCCCGTATTCTGGTGGGATAAATGCGCTACACGGTACAAAATCGGGTCACGCATATTGATATTTGGCGACGCCATATCTATTTTGGCACGCAGCGTCTTCTCTCCATCCGCAAACTTACCTGCCTTCATATCCTCAAACAACTGCAGATTCTCTTCCACACTTCTGCCTCTGTTGGGATCGTCTTTGCCCGGTTCAGTCAGTGTGCCGCGGTACTCCCGCATCTGCTCCGCAGTAAGATCCGATACATAGGCTTTGCCTTTCTTGATCAATTTTACCGCACCTTCATACATCTGTTCAAAATAATCAGAAGCAAAGAAAAGTCTGTCTTCAAAATCCGCACCGAGCCACTTTACATCCGCCTTGATAGACTCCACAAATTCACTTTTCTCCTTGGTCGGATTGGTGTCGTCAAAACGCAGATTAAACTTACCGCCATACTGGTTTGCCAGTCCCGAATTAAGAAGTATGCTCTTAGCATGCCCGATATGAAGATATCCGTTAGGCTCCGGAGGAAATCTGGTATTTACAGTATCATACACACCCTCCGCCAGATCTTTATCAATAATCTGCTCGATAAAGTTTCTGGAAACCACTTCTTTTTCTGCTGCTTCTTCTGTTACAACCATATTATTCTCACTCATAAATACTCCCTGTTACTTACACAAACACTGTCAATATAATATTTAAAATCCATATAACAACCGCGAGTACTGCACCGATCGTAGATAATATCTTACCGGCTTTTGCCATTCCGGCTTTGCTGGAACCGAACCCCATTCTTCCTCTGGAAAAGCCCACCGCAGCCAGAATAATACCCAAAAGCGGTATGATAAGTGCAAAAGGAATACTCAGCAAACCACAGATGAACGCCCAGATAGCTGCAGAACTATTGTCAACTGTCTGTACAGGAATCGGCTGTGTACCCTGTCCTTGCGGAATATTCTGCTGCATAACCTGAAATAGCTGTTCCAGACTTTCCTTATACGGCTTCTTCTGGACAGTTGCCACAAATCCATCAAGATCCATCTCTTTCCCCATACTGCCTTTTAACCATGCTTCCAGATGAAGCGTGCCGTTCTGATAGGACCATTTCAAGTATTTGTAACCCTCCAGCATGGCATCTCCCGCCCGGTATGCCGGCTCACCCTTCCAGTCTGACATTGCAAACTGGTTCTTCTGCAGATAGTCATTCATCATAAAATTCACAAAATCATCCGGTTTGTTCAAAATTAGATCTTTAACGTACCTTCCTTTTCCCATTATCCCTCTCCTCGTGGCATTTCCTTCAAAAAAAAGTGTCGCTATTGATTTTAGCACATATATACAGAAAAATCCAGATGTAGCCGCATTGTTTTTCAGAGGTTTTCCGATGGTTTATATAGTAAAAATGGTTCAGGTCTCAAATGAGTATGACCAATCCATTTAAAAAAATTTAAACAGACTCAATCTCAGTATTGGATTTTCCCCCAGAGTATGATAAGATTATACAGAACATATGTTTTGTTTTTATAAAAAGAGAGGCGCCGTTACTATGGAACAGTTATCATTTTTTACACAGGAAACTGATTTAAATACACCCCTTGCCAGCCGCCTAAGGCCCCAGACGCTGGAAGATTATATCGGTCAGGAACATCTGGTCGGACCGGGTAAAATGCTTCGGCAGATGCTTAACACAGACAGAATATCTTCCATGATCTTCTGGGGGCCTCCCGGCGTCGGTAAAACGACTCTTGCGCGGATCATCGCAAATATGACCCATTCATCATTTGTTGATTTCAGCGCTGTCACAAGCGGTATCAAGGAAATCAAGGACGTGATGAAACAGGCGGAGAACGACCGGATATCCGGACTCAGGACTATGGTTTTCGTTGACGAGATCCATCGGTTTAACAAGGCGCAGCAGGATGCTTTCCTGCCCTATGTGGAAAAGGGGAGTATCATCCTGATCGGTGCAACTACAGAAAACCCCTCTTTTGAGATCAATTCCGCGCTTCTATCCAGATGCAAAGTATTTGTACTGCAGCCATTGACCGAATCAGACCTGTTAAGTCTTCTTCATCATGCACTGACAAATAAGCGCGGCTTAGGAAACACTGCTATTCATATAGAAGAAAGACTTTTGCGCGCCATCGCGGCGTTCGCCAACGGTGACGCCAGAACCGCCCTGAATACTCTGGATATGGCGGTTCTGAACGGTGAAATGCAGTCCGACGGCTCCATTACAGTCAAAGAAGAAGTTCTGGAACAATGTACCGGCAGCAAAATGCTTCTTTACGACCGGAATGGGGAGGAACACTATAATTTGATCTCTGCCCTCCACAAATCTATGCGCAACAGTGATCCCGACGCCGCAATTTATTGGCTCGCACGCATGTTAGAAGCAGGTGAAGATCCCCTCTATATTGCAAGACGGCTCGTGCGTTTTGCCAGTGAAGACGTTGGGATTGCCGATCCACAGGCATTACAGTTAGCAGTAGCCGCCTATCAGGCATGCCATTTTAACGGAATGCCTGAATGTGACGTAAATCTAACTCAGGCAGTCGTCTATCTCTCCATGGCTCCGAAGTCCAATGCGCTATATATAGGCTATAAAAGGGCACGGGAGGATGCCCTGACGATGCTGGCAGAGCCGGTTCCTCTCCAGATCAGAAACGGCGTGACCGAACTGATGCAAAACCTGCACTACGGAGAGGGCTATCAGTATGCCCATGACACGGAAGAAAAACTGACCACAATGACCTGCCTGCCCGACTCTTTAAAAGACAGAACCTATTATCATCCGGGAACTCAGGGACAAGAAGCCGCAGTCAAAGAACGTCTGGAGCAGATCAAGGCATTCCGCCGGCAGAATTGACCTGCCACTGCCCTGTCCGGCGGACATCTGTGGCAATCTCGTTGATTTCCTCCAAAGTGTACAGCGGTATCCTGTAAATCGTACGGCTGTTGGTAAGATAAATCTGCCCGGCAGTACTGTCATAACCTAAGAATCCATGCATATGCGCCAGAATATCACCCTCATGGCTCGTCAGAAGATAGGCGTCTATGTTGCCCCGCATAATGGCATAATCGCCGGCATCAATATAACCCCTCATTACATCATCTAATCCGTTGTATTTTTCCGGATTCCTATTATGGCTGTCCGATGTGCAATATTGCGCCGGATCGTTACCGCCTATATCCAGCCGGGTAATTCTTCTGTCCATGTATACAATATACAAATGTCTATCCATTTCCCACTCGTCAAAAAACACCGTCTCAATATATTCTGCATTGATATAATCAGGCTGCGACGAATCCTGTCCTTCTCCATAGGTAAAAAATTCTTCCCCGTCTTCCATATTACAGAAGCGCAGAACTCCATCTTCTTTATCCACCACCACATACTCCTGCATATCATGTTGTATCGCGATCACATCATTGTATCCTATTTCCTCCTCCGGCTGTATCTCATAGGCATAATCCATCCGGGTAAGATCATAGCCATAAATTTTCTCACCATCCCACCAGAAAAAATAATAATCTTTAGCATGCTCTTCATTATCTCTGCGATAACAGCCCAGATAATCAAATGTTCTCTCCATTCTAAGAGATACCTCTTCCAAGCAAGTCCCCTGCTCCGGCTCCAGCACAATCATCTGTTCATCCGTAAGCAGCGCCAACTTCTCTTGACCATTATAGTCAAAGAAAGCTATATCCTTGTAGGATGACTCATTTTCATAACTCCAAATCCTTTCTCCCGTATCAAGGTCAAACATTTCCAAGGCAGCGGAATAGTTGTCGTTGTAGAAGGGCGCTGCCATATATCTGCCATCTGAACTGAATTCTGCCTTTCTATAATTATAATCGCCCTGATAGACCTCCTCAATCCCTGCACCTCTTGCAGTCCGATACACAGTCACCTGCCTGCTGTTATACGGCAGAGTCACACAGTAGCCATCACCGATCGCAAAATTCTTCACATTAGTGGAGGTACTTGCTGGAAAAAGCGTCCCCACCATATCTTCTCTACGCTCCATACTCAGATAATGCCACACACCATCCCTCGTAAAAGCCACAAAATTATCACTTCCGACATAATTCCCTAACTTGACAACTTCTACACCAAAAGCAAATACATCTATATAACTGCCATCCCGCTTATCTAAGGCAACTACATCACTATACCCGGAACAAAGCAGATAATTACTATTCTCCGCATGGGCATAGGAAGTCTCATACAGCCAGCCGTTATGCCGCTCATATGTCCACACCGGTCCATCTGCTCCATTTATGTCAAAAGCCTGAAGGCGGCTCTCCATACCAAGTGTCACCCGTGTAATATCTTTCTCCCCACTATGGTTGCTGACAACATAGATACGATCCCCGTCAAAACGCAGTGATTTTACATACTCATACCCAATCTCATATGCACGTAACTGCACACCTTCTGCATCGTAAACTACCACGATCCGGTCATCTTCCTCCCCCGCTGAATGAGGTGGCGCCAGACTGACCGCCCAATATCTGTTATCTTCGCTGCAGGCCCATGCCAGTGTCCCGCGGGCAATCATCCCATCGATATCCCACTGCCCTTCATAGATAGTACTGCCATCCGTACAGTCTATCGCCTGATATCCGTTTTCCGACAAAATGACTGCCTGTTTTCGCTCCTGCAAAACGATGATTCCGACATAATCCTCGCAGGCGATCCGGTAAGCCTCTGTCGCCGTATCCTGAGACAAGTCATATGCCGCCACTTCATCTTCCGTCGGCGCAAACAGACAATCCTCACCATAAAAAGCAACCATATTCTCCATATCGCTTAACCGATATGACAGATTAAGATTAATCCGGACATTATTATCATCCGGCTGCCACACCACAGCCTGTCCTGAAGCATCCACAGTAAGAATCCTGCTGCCTTCAGGAGATATTTTCATGACTCTGACTGTCGTGTCCGCCTCCAGAATCCGATCCGGCAGAATCTGCTGCCCGTTCTCATATAAGTACAAACTGTCTGAAAGCGCATAAACCGCTTCCGCGGGGTAATCCACTCCCGCTTCTATCCCGCCTTCCTCGGACAGATCGCATATGGCATCCTGCGCCGTAGCAACAGCCTTCATCCTGTCGCCTTCATCCAGATATCTTACCGCTTCCCTCGATCTGGAAACCGCCGTATTCCGCTTGGCTTCCAGATACTGTTCTTCAATCTCCTGCGCCTGCTTGGAAATCTCCTCCGACTGCATCTTTATCTGTGTGTTCTGTTCTCGGATCTGCGTATTCTGATACTTAATCTGCATCGCCATGGTAATGCTGACAATGCCAAAAAGCAGACATGCCGCACTTATTGACATAGATGTCATAATTATTTTGCGCGTTCTCTGCTCCTTATGCCGCTGCTTAAGATCGTCATAATTGCAATCAAACATAGGCGCCACAAGGCGCAGTAATTCACTTTTGATTTTCTTGCGTATTTCCCCGCGCTTTGTGCCGCGCACATCCGCCGCCAACGGTTCCACCGGAACTCTCGTCTTAATAATGCTTCCGTCAGGCTGTCTCTCCTCTTCTTCCCTATAGAGCAGTTCCTCCGGAAAAGAAGTATCCGGCTCTCCCTCGACGAGCACTGCAAGCACATGCTCTCTGTCGTGCATCTCTATAAATGTCTCAATCTCTTTACGACACCACATTGACTCAAGGAGTCGAGGCGAGCAGATTACAATCAGATATTCAGAATTCGCCAGTGCTTCCGTAATCGGATCAGCCAGATTGGTCACAAGCGGTAATTCCTCTTTATCTCTGAATACACGCTGAATCCTTGTTTTGACCGGTTTGGTCTCAGATGGCTCCCGTTCTGTTTTTTCCGTTTCAGACGTTTTACTTCGCACTACATCCCGCGGAAGCTTGAAATTCTCTAACTGTTTATGCAATGTCTCCGCCACAAAACTGTCCAGCTCCGAATGTCTGTAGCTGATAAACGCATCATATTTTACACTGTCTTTTGCCATCTTTCCCTCCATACTCATTCGGTCAATGTTTCACAACGGTCAGCAAATCATCTTTATTCTATCTTCTCCAAATCAGCCTTATCGTATGTCTTATAGAAAATATCTCTCTCCACCACATAAATGTCGTGTTTATCATCACAGCGCACTGCCAGATAATCTCCCTCCTTACCCAGCATATATTTTTCCTTATCCCATGCAGCAAATACTTTGACCCGTTCAGTCAGCTCCCTTGCGTGAATATGGGTACCTCCACTGGCAATACACACCTTCGCATAATCTGTAAGCTGCATAATCTCTCCAGTCTCACGGTTATGTATCGTCGGCTCATACAGTGTATTACGATGAGTATGCGTTTCATCTGTGCAATAAGGTCTGTCCGTAATGACATAGCTTTTCTCAAACTTCTCTCTGCGGTTCGGATATACCTCACCCTTAATGCCAATCATGATCAACAGGTCCGGCTCCACAAACATATCCACGTCACCCTCTAAAGTCCGGATAGTGATCGGTGTACCCACGGGCAGAATATCCGTAGCCGCCACATATCCGAGCGGCACCTGCTTTTTCACATATGACTGCATATCGGATAAATCTACATCATACTCTTCTGCATAGATGATCTGACAGTTATCGAAATAATCGTTCAGCCGCTGGCTGAAAAACGCCTCCGAATGCAGCGTCGGATATGAATTTTCATATAAGGTCATGCTGATAAATCCGCCAGCCTTCTCCCGATGCCCTCCGCCTGAACCGACGCCATCAGCTAAAAACGCTGCCAGCTCGTTAGCCTGTACCTCTTTGATACAGCTTCTGACGGAAAATTTATAACCATCTTTCGTCTCGTTGTAGACCACACAGCTATCCACTTCTGCCACCTGAATAAGAAAATCACTAATCAGTCCTAAAATATTCGGATCACAGGGTTTCGACTTGATGATGGCATATCGGTAATCATCGTTATAAATATGCCGGATCATCGCCACTCCCGCAATCTCCATCTCATGCAGTGACAAGTTTGAATTACGGAAAAGCGTTATCATCGTCTTCTCACAAGGAACCGCTTCCCGCATATCCATGTCCAGCGGATTGTAGATCTCAGAAAATTGATTCGTATCCGTATACAGCCCATAATAAAGCGCCGTCCCCACTTCACTGTCCTCTATCTTATATCCGCTTTCCCGCAACATATGCCATACAAGCGTTGAACAGCTTCCCAGATGGGGATTGATCTCCTTCTTCTCTACATCTTCAATCTCCACCTGATGATGATCAATCACCGCCACATCCTCCGCTGGAAGCTGAGTCACATTGCCGGCTCCGTACTGGCAGTCCACGGTGATCAAAAGTCCTTGTATCTTTCCAAGCGATTCTTTTTCCATGTATTTTGCAATATCGTCTATGTATATGATAGGAATATGTAATTTCTCTACCATCAACAACAGGTTGGGCTTCTGTATCCGGTTTCTGCCCGCATACACTAGCTGAACCTCTTTATCCATGCTTGCAAAATAGGTGTATAATGCAAATCCCGAAGCAATAGCATCTGCATCCGGATTATCGTGACATTGGATTGTGATCGATGAATAGTTCTGTAATTCGGTTAATTTCATTGTTAGGTTTCCTTTTTCTTCTAATTTGTATTTTTGTCACTCTTTCGTTATTTTCTCTTTGTCTTACTTCTCCCGCATCGGCACACCGCCACGTTTGATTCCGAATTTATCCCGCATTGCAAGGAGCGCGTCAATCTGTTCACCCGTGAGAACATTCTGTTTCCCCAGAATTTTCTCCGTAATAAGCAGGATATTCGCATAGTATTCCATGGATTCCAGTCTGTAATATGCCCCATAAATATCTTCCGCCCAAGTCACTGCCCCGTGGTTTGCAAGCAGTATACCGTTGTGCGTATGGCAGTACGGCGCGATCACCTCTGGCACATCTTTACTGCCAAGTTCCGCATAAGGTGCAATCGGCACATCCCCCAGCGTGATAATCGCCTCAGCCAGCACTGGTGTATTAAGCGGAATGCCGGCTATGGCAAAACAGGTGCAGATTGGCGGATGAGCATGACATACCGCCCTGATATCCTGATTCTCCCGATAAGCGCGCAGATGCATCTTAAGCTCCGAAGAAGCTTTATAAGTTCCTTCCAGCACATTGCCATCCAAATCCACTTTGACAAGCATTTTCTTCTTCATAAACCCTTTGGAGACTCCCGTGGGTGTCGCCCATACTTCGTTATCTCCCGTTTTAACCGAAATATTTCCGTCGTTTGCCGCCACGAAACCACGTGTATACATGCGCTGTCCGATATCAATAATTGCCTTTTTCGCCTGTTTTTCTGTAATATAATCCATATGTGACCGTTCCTTTACCTTACTTATGCTTTTTCTCATTATGGACTATAATAGGGAAAATTACAAGAAATAGAAAATACCAGATAGGTTTCAGAAAATCCATGCTTTGAACCCTATTTACATTTGCACAAAGCGGGAGGCTCTGGAGCGGTTCTCCTGCACATTAAGGAGGACATTAGATTCGTGCCGTCTGTTAAGGGAATACGCACAGAAGGACATAAACTGGACTCAAACATCTATCACAGTTACTTAAATCTCTTATCGCCTGCTTCAAAAGATTCAACATGAAAGACAGACGGGATTGCCCCGCCTGTCTTTTGCTTAATCATTTTTAATTATGGTTTGCCTGCATTTGCGATTGCTTTTTATTACACTTCTTAAGCTTCCTCACTGCTCATGCCCCACTTCTTCAACCTGCTTTCTCCTGCGGAGAAGTACAATCACGATGATGATAACTGCCACGGCAATCGCCAGCCAGATAACGTAACAGATTCCGAGGAATGTCGGACAGATATGGCATAGTCCGCACTTATTGTTTCCCGCATCAATCGCTTGTGTATCTGCCTGTCTATATGCAATTGCATAAGTCGAGAACAACTCTGTCTGTATCGTAATCGTCCCGGCATCATCATCCAAATCATGAAGTAACGCATATTCTCCTTCATGCACGCGCACAATATAGAATTCTGTAGAATGCGCCTGTAACTGCTCCGGTATATCAATAATGATCTCTATCGGTTCGTTGGTTTTATTGACAGTATTCCATTCGCCTTCGCCAATACGTATAAACATGGCAATATCAATATACATGCCAATTGTCAGATCCGTTATCTCATTCCGGGAATCATCTACTCCTTGCTCAGCAAGCATCTTATCCTCCTGTGACACCACTCCATCGATCCGCTCCACATCAATGCGGATTTCAATTGATTCTCCCTTCGATACCTGCCCAATCTGCTGCTTCGATAGAACAGCATTTGCCACTGCAATAACGTCTGCCACTTCAGCTGCACACAAGGTTTCATCCAAGTTATTTACTGTAACCACAACTTCGCCCTTGTCCACATTCAGCGTAACCGTTTTATTTTCTCTGCCCGCACGCTCCTTCCATGTCTGCTCTTCGGCTGTTTGCGGCACAATCACGATCCTGCCATCCTCTACTGTGCAAAGTATTGTTATCTTTCCTTTACCAGTACCGTCTATAGACTGCGTCTCGTCAACACTTTCTGGCAATGGCGCTGGATCCGGTGTGTCTTTCTCCGGCTCTGGTTCCACAGCAGTATCCGGTATTTCCGTTTCCTCTGTTTCCGCCGTCACATCTTCCACCGGTAATTCCTCTAATGTCTTCGGTGGAATCTGTGGCACTCCCGGCTGTCCGCCACTTTCTCCGATATTATCCGAACCGTTTTCTTCTACTTCCGGTTCCTCATCCACCGGAATATCCTCTCCGTCATCCAAACCTCCTATATTTCCTGTAGGTTTATCCGGCTTTTCCTTATTCCTTCCCAGTTCAATTCTCAGGGTCTTTCCTGCAAAAGAATAATCGGTCGCCTGACGCCGTATCAGATACCCTCCGGCTGAAAGTCCTTCTACTGTCTGTCCGCTGTCATCTTCCTCTTCATCTTCATTATCTTCTTGTTCTCCTTCGGAATCATCGATGCCCGTATCCGGGTCAGGTTCTTCCTTAATTTCCGTAACCTGAATCCATTGACTGCTATGCTCCTCTTTGTATTCCATTGTATCATTTAAACCGGTCAGCTTGCCGTCAGAAACTCCTTCCCTGCTGACCTTTACTCCTGTTACACCTTCCGGCTGTGCAGGGCGGGTCGGAATCTCCAATGTCTGAGGTATGCCTCTGAACTTGTCTCCGGCTCTCTCTCTGGCAATACTATGTTCCGATCCGTTCATCTGCCTTTCTTCTATTCTCAGACAACCGGATGCATCCGCAGTCTTTACTCTGCCATCTATCACATATTCTTTCCCTGCTTCTAAACCAGTCAGCTTCTCCTGCCGGTAGTCGATCTTTGCATTCGGTTCTGCCATACGTCCCGGAATCATTATCTCAACATCTTCGCTGTCTATCGTTCTGACATTGTCTCCCGGCTGATAGATGTGAATCGCCTTCTCAAGCCAATATTCCTCAATCTTAATCTGGCCTTTGCCATCTGTGGTTATATACGTCCCGTCGATGACATAATCCGTCTTCGGTTTCAATCCGGTAAGTTTCTCATTCACATAATCAATCTTCGGATTCGGTTTTGTTTCCCTGCCTTTGATTCTGATGGTCACAGTTTCTACTGCAGTATTACCTGCCTGATCAACAGCCGTCACAGTCACTGTATGCTGACCGCTCATTCCTGCCAGACCAGCAATCCTGAAGCTATAATCTGATTGCATTGAAGCATCAAAATTCTCACTGACTGCCTGTTCCTCTTCTCCGTCAATTCTCCACGAAACAGCTTTTAGTCCTGAAACGATCACATTGTCGTCTTCAGACGCATCATCCGCTACTTTTATCAGAAGCTCTGGTACCGTATTATAATATTCTTTGGAAATTACTGTTCCGTTTGTCTGTGTAGCCGTATCATCTGTCACAAAGCGGTCTGCCAGAATCGTAATGACAGGCGCATTGTCTTCTACAATAACTCCATTCATGCCGCTGCCATCCGTACCGATCATCTTCGTATCCGAAATATTTCCAGCCTTGTCTATAGCAGTGATCTTAACCTTACCCTTAAAGTCTGGTGTAATGTTGATTGTTGCCATATAACCGCTGCCGCCTCCGGAAGTCGTTTTTACTGACGCATGCCCCGTAGTGCTGTTCATGCCGTCTGTACCATTGTCCGTACTACCGTCCGCTGGTGTCAGGGTATATTCTACAATATCTATACCACTGCCTGCTTCTGCCACAGGAACATTGATGATCAGACTATCTTTACGTATCATCCAGTTCCAGATATTTATATATCCTTCATTGAAGGATGCCTCGCCGAGCACCGGTTTCGTCGTATCCAGTCTCGCAGTCAATTTATCTGTCTTCGTTTCATTACCTGCCATATCCACTGCTTTGAATGTGTAGGTGTGTTCTCCTTCCTCTAAATCTTCATAAATAAGTTGATATCTCGTGTTTTCATCTGCATCCCGGCCACTCTCTGTACTGCCGCTTGTCGCCAGTTCTATATACTCACCATTATCTTTTTTGACATACAGCTTCGTTCCGTCTTCATTGTCCGAATAAGTCAATATGAAAGAAAGTGCCTGATACCAATTCTTTCCATCCTTATTATCTGCCAATACCGCACTGATACTTGGTTTGGCACTATCCCTCCACTTTGCATAAAGGGTCACGTCATCGACAAGCCTGTCTGGGTCTGAACCTTCCGGAGCTGGTGCAAAATGCCAGATCGTTGTACAATCTTCCTCCTGATACCAGCCCTCAAAAACATATCCTTCTCTTGTTGGCGGCTGTGGTTCAGTAACAGTATCATTCCACAATTTTCCCGTGATTTCACTGACACTGCTTTCGCCATTGCTTACAAAGGTAACTGTCAGTGTTCTGCCTGCCCCGATTTCAACTGTTATCGGCTCCCCGTGTGGCACTGTCTTCGTCGCCTTGACGCGAATCCAGATCTCACCGGGCGCAAAGCCTGTCACACTGCCATCTGTGATATCGCTGTCATTTACCACTGTCCATGTCCTGCCACTATCGGCACTGTACTCCATAGTCGTATCAACTCCAGATACTGCTCCGTCCTTCTTACCTTTTATGGTCTCATCACTCTTTTTGGTTACAGAAGTAGCTGCCGGACGCGCCGCAATACTTACTTCCACGCTCTCACTGTCTAATGTATTTTCTCCTCCCTTCCTGCAAATCTGTATCTCACTGCCAAACCATTCTTCTTTGATTTCAATACAGCCTTGCGCATCTGCGGTAATAATATCTGTACCAATTCCATACTGTGCATTCGGATCAAGTCCGGTAAGTTTCTCCTGTATATAGTCGATATCAGGCCGCGGTAAAGCTTCCCTTGACCTGATGCGGACCGTCACCGTCGCCTGTGCTTCGTTGCCAGCCTGATCGACAGCCTTTACAGTCACTGTCAGACTGCCCGTTTTATTTTCCAGTTCATTAATCGTAAAGCTGTGCGAAGTCTTAATAGCTGACTGGAAATCCGCATTCACCGGATTTTCTGCTCCATCACCGATCTTCCACGAAATCGCTGCCAATCCGGCTGTAGTCACCTCGCTGCCGGAAATCTCATTATCCTTCACTTTTACCAGAAGAATCGGCGCTGTATTATAATACTCTCCTGAAAGAGCTGTTCCGTTCTGCTGCGTTCCCGCCTCATCTGTTATGCCACGATCCGCCAGAATCGTGATGACAGGCGCGTTATCTTCTACAATAACCCCATTTATGCCGCTGCCATCCGTACCGATGGTCTTCGCATCTGAACTATTTCCTGCCCTGTCTATGGCAGTGATCGTAACCCTGCCTTTAAAATCCGGCGCGATGCTGAACGTTGCCGTATAATCGGCACTGCCATCAGAAGCCTTCTCCACCTTTGCCTTTCCTGTGGCGTTGCCAGTACTTCCGTCTGTATCACCGCCCGCGTTCTGTCCGTCTGCCGGCATCAAGGTATACTCTACGTCAGCTATGCCGCTTCCTGTTTCAGTCACAGGAATGTTGACCGTCAGACTATCCTTACGGATAATCCAATCCCAAAGATTCTTATAGCCTTCGTTAAAAGTTGCTTCGCCGAGCACAGGCTTAGTCAGATCCAGCTTCGCAGTCACTTTCTTTGTTTCTGTCTCATTGCCCGCCTCGTCCACTGCTTTGAATGTATAGGTGTGCTCTCCTTCCTGTAAACTGTCATATTTAAAACGATACTGCGTATTTCCATCTGCATCTGTACCGTTCTGCGTACTATCACTGATTGCCAGTTCTGTATACGCTCCATCATCTGTTTTTGCATAAAGCTTTGTCACGCCCACGTTGTCCGAGTAAGTCAGATTGATAAAAAGTTCCCGATGCCAGTTCTTCTCATCTTTTGGTCCTTCACTGTTCATCAGCACGGCTTCTAATTGCGGCTTCACATTTTCACGCCAGCCCGCATAGAGGGTGACGGTGATCACGCCGTTTTCCACCGCATATTTATCTTTATAATTTTCCTGCGTTTTATCAATGATATCCCCTACGACATTCGGCTGTCCGTCTTCGGTCGCCTCGAAACGCCATCTCTCATTGTCCTCACATGCCGCCGACTTATACCAGCCCGTAAAGTCATAACCGCTCCTTACTGGATTTTTCGGTTTGTCCAGTGGGACCCTGCAGGTCAGTCCGTCCTGAGCAGACGGTGCAGAAGAAGCCTCCGCATCCGCATAATTTAACGCGAACTCCACCTTAATCTTATTAGAACTGGGAGTGACCTTAATTGTCCCTGTCAATCCGCGCGGTGCCTCCTCTGTCGCTTTCATTCGTATGAGAACATCACCCGGAGCCAGATCCTTGATGATATCATCGTCCGGCACATCGATCCATGTCATTCCGCCGTCGGTACTGTATTCCTTCTTTCCTTTATGCTGTTCATCGACGATGATGTTAATCACGGCATCGTCCATATCCTCCGCCAGCTCCGGCGTCACCGTACCCGTAGGAACTGATGGACGTGCCACGACCGTAAGAGTCTGTTCATCGGAATCTGTCGTATTGGTTCCATCTCCCTTCTTTACAAGAACAATCTCTTTATCGCAAAGGTCAATCGTACTTCCATCGGTGATCGGCAAAAGCAACGGAATTTCGCCTTGTCCGCCCACCGTATAGGTATAAGTCTTTGTACCACTTTCTCCGTCAGAAACCTTAATCTCATAGGTACTGCCGGGCGTCAGATTTGCCAGAGCATCCCTCAGATAAGCCTGCTTCGCATTTGGCGCCGCTTCCTTGCCTCTGATTTTCACATTAATGCCCACTGCAGCAGTATTGCCGGCATAGTCTACGGCTTTGACCGTAACATTGACCACACCTGCATAACCACTGAGCGGTATGATAAAGTGGTGGCTGCCTGTCAGCTGTGCCGCAAACTCTCCCTGCACCGCCTGTTCTTCTCCGCCGCCGACAATATAGGTAATGCTCTTAATTCCCGCACTAATCCCATCGCTGTCCGCATTCTCGTCCTGCACCGACACATAGAGCGTGGGCACAGTATTTTCATCATAATAGTCTTCGGATACCGCATTCCCCGGCATAGGATTTGACACATCTGTCATATCTGCTTCCAGAATAGTGATGGCAGGCGGATTGTCCTCCACAATAACGCCGCCGGACGTGCCACCAACAGATTTACTGTCGGAGGCGTTTCCTGCCATATCGATACATGTAATATTACTGATTCTTCCCTTCCAGTCGGCATCCAGTTTCAGATCAACCGTCTGCTGTCCGGTTCTTCCGTTTAGGGAAACTGTCTTTTCTTCTGTCGCCTCTCCCGCTGCGGTAAAGGTCGTCTCTGTATAAGTCAGGCTCTTTACACCGCTGATGTCATCCGTCACCGGGATATGTACAATCAGGCTTTCCTGCCCAATGATCCAGTCTAAGAAACCAGATACTTTCTTTTCGCAGGTGATCTCCCCGATCTCCGGTTTCGTCTTATCCAGCTTCACAGTCCTTGTCTCAGACACCGCTTCATTGCCTGCAGCATCCACAGCCTTGAAAGTATAGGTATGCTCTCCCTCTTGCAGTTCATAACTATAGTTTTTGCCAGTTTGGGAAGATATTCCCGCACTGCTGTAGGAACCACCATCCACGGAAATAAGCACTGCCGTCACGCCCGCATTATCTTCTGCCTTCGCCACGATAAGAGGTGCGGACACGCCGGAAGCCCTGAACCAGTTATCCGACGCACCGGATTCATCGATGTTATTATAGCCAGCAATGCTGATATCCGGCTTCTGCGTATCTTTAAAATATCCATAGTATTCCTTATCGCCCGTATCTGTCTTTGCAATTGACGTGTGTGTCGTACCAGTATAGGAACTCTCCTCATACCAACCATAGAAAGTATAGCCTTCCTGTGCCGGTGTGGGCAGAGTCAGCCCCTGTCCGTAAGTATACTTCGTAACCGCCTCCGCAGGCGTATAGGCACTGCCGTCCGGATTGGTCAAATGATATGCTGCGTTGTAGGTATTTGCCGTCCACTTTGCATAAAGAGTAGTGTTTGCCCTGATCTGCGCGGTGAAATCAAATTCGTTTCCGTCAGTGCACGCCGCGTCCGTATACCAGCCGCCGAAAGTGTAGCCGGTACGGGTGGGATCTGTCGGTTTTACAGCGGTACAATATACTGTTGTATTATTTCTATCCCACACGAGCTGGGATTCTATGGTGCTGCCGCCTTGGCTGTCAAAGGTAATCTGACGTACATAGAATGACCAGCTAACCGCTGAGGTTCCTGTCTCACCATTAACCGCATACCGGTAGTACCTGAAATAATTTATGCCCGGAGTTTTCGTCGTATAAGCTGCATCGATTGTTTTCGTCCCTGTGGCGCGCTGCTCCAATGTCGCAATCCGCATCGCAGATGCTGTCGTAGTTCCACCGGTCAGATAACCGCCCGACGGTCCATAGTAAAATTTTATATTCATTGCCAGCCCTGCAGATATCGGCTGTCCTGTGGACGGACCCGTAATTCCTCCTGAGCCTCCCGCATAAGAGTCTTTCTGTATGAGATCAGAGAATCCCTCCGTCACATTGCCATTCTTGTCTGTCACTTTATAATACAGATAATAATTGCCGTGACTAGTCATATTATATGTATAAGTGCCGCTGCTGATTGCAGAGGCGTTCAGACTGGAGAGTCCGCTGGCGGGTACCGCCAGATTATCCGTTACCAGCTTATATTGCACCGTCTGGATACCGCTTGGCGTGCCGCCCTCCGCCCCTGCTTCATCTGCAAAAGTAAGGATCACCGGAACGGGTGACACAGTATACCAGCCACTCTTCGCATTAGGTGTCGCATTGACCGTACAAGTCACTATCGGTGCAGTCGCGTCTATGCCCGTCACATCCACGCTATACTCGCTTACATTGTCTAAATTGTCCGTAAGCCTGACCGTATAGGTTCCGTTTTTGCTGACTGTAAAACTACTGCCTGTAAAAGTCGTCCAGCCGCTCGCGCCAGCCATCTGGTACTGTCTCGTCTTGATCCCGCTGCCACTGATGCTGCTGTAATTTCCTTTTGCATCCAATATCACAGTACAATTATCCGTAGCTCCCTTCAGTGTTATGGTTCCTGTCTTACCGCCTGTGGCTTCGAGACTATCCACCTTGGGCGCTTCGTTATCCAGCTTCGTCACAACAACCTCTGTCGTGACGGAATTTCCGTTACTGTCCGTCACCGTGAACATATAGATTCCATTCTTCGTCACGGTACAGGTACCTGTGGTTTCTGTCTTCGGGGTATTGGAATCTGGTGTATATACTTCTTCTACCGTGCCCGCACCGGCTCCTGTTCCCGCTTTTACCGTCCATGTAAGCGTGGCGCTCTTCTCCCATGTGGTTGGATTGCCTGTAACAGTAATGGTTGGCAGCTCTGCCGCCGTAGCTTTCCTGAGCACCTGATAAGGTCCGGAACGCACCACAGTCGATACATTCCCTGCGCCGTCCGTCACCCGCACGTGAAGATACTTCGCCGTCTTCGTGGTCTCCGTGGCGGTATATGTTGCCTGATAACTGCCGTCAGCCGCAGCGGTCAGTGTACTCCATGACGCTGGCGTAGAAGTCGTGTTTGTCCACGCATACTCCACCTTCGCCACACCGCTTCCACCGGTATCTTCGGGCAGCACAGCGACAGACAGGGTATTGTATGTGACACTCGTCCCTGTATTGCTGCCGCTTCGCAGAGTGACAGTAGGTTTTACTGTATCTATTTTCTTCACCTCTATGGTCCGGGACACCACGTTGCCATAGCCATCTTTCAATGTAATAGTATAGGTTCCATTCTGCGTCACCTCCAGAAACATTGTGCCGGACGAAGTGATATTCCAAGACTTGGTCTGCGGTCCATCAATGGTGAGCGTGGCACCGCTTGTCAGCTTACCCTCATACGTCACCAAAATAAATTTGTATCGCTTCCATACATCCGACACATCCAGACTGGTCGTATTCGCTCTCTCCTGCACGGATACCTTCTTGATCGCCGGCTGCTTAAATTTAAACCCCAAAACGCTATGGGTGGAAGCCCCCGACGAAGCGGTAGCGAGCACATGCAGAAACCAGCTTTCCGTCTCTTCCGCCGTGCCGCGGCTCTCCGTCAATGTCGCGCCGTTTGTCATGCTCTGCCAGCCATAGTCAGGCAGATCGGTTGTCTTCGTCCACACATACTGAACAGACGATGCCCCCGTCGCCGTGACTGTCACCTCATGTATGGGCATAGCTATGCTTCTGTTTGTCTTAGGCGTGATGGTCACAATGGGGCTCGTGGCGTCCACAATGACATTGGTATTGCTGCTGGTAAACGAAGACGTCGTACCAGCCAGATTACACATATCTTTAATATATTTGCTATTCGTGATTCCGGTAACTTCCAAGGCGCTGCTGCCGCTCAAGCTGACCTTGGAAATGACAGTTCCCGTAAAATACAGCACATTCGTGTCCGCACCTCCTGCATAGGTTAAGGTACCCACATTCGTACTGATCGTAACCTTGCTCAGATCGCCGCTGTTCGTCTTATCCACGATCTCATCAAAGACCAGCGCTACCGTAATCGGGTCGCCCGGCAGATATGCGCCGCCTGCCATCGGCGCAACGCCTATGACTTTCGGTTCCGCCTTATCATGCACGATGGCATAACTGACCAGTCCGTCTACATACCAGATATCACTGTCAGCTCCTGTGGCGCCAAAATAAACATAACATTGCTTATCAAGTCCCAAATCAACATATGTTTTACCATTATAAGATGCAGTTGTGCCAGAGCTATTTAATGGATAGCCGCTGTTTTCCCCACCGCCTGTCCGGGTATCCGGAAAATAGTAATGTTTCGCATTGTCTTTCTGTCCCTGCAGAAAGTTGCATGCCCAGAGCTGTCCCATCTCGCCTGATACTGCGGCCGAATTACTGCTAAGACTATAATGTACATCTGACAGTGGCTGCGTTCCGAAATAGACATGTTCATAGCCGTCTTCATACTCATACGCCTTCAGGTCATAACGATAATACCACCCGTCGGCTGTAGCAGTAAGATAGGATCTCTGCCTCGTATCCGTATAATAAGTCGAAAATTTGCTGCTGGTATTATAGTTCTTCTCCCCATAGCGGTTGGTCAGAAAACTCACATTATTTTTCGCTCCGCCCTGCTTACTAGTCGTGTCCGCAATCCTTTCTCCATTAGTTCCGGTGGTCTCCGCAACGTCCGTTCTCGATTTCTCCGTCGTATAAATAGTCCTGTCTACCGTATAGGCACTGCTTTTCGTCATGGTGCGGGTTAAGGAGCGTTTGCTCTGATCGATTGTCCCACCGCCGACCACACGATAGATTTCAAAAGCTGTAACTTATACACATCTCCGAGCACACTAGACAGA
>CAMXBD010000056.1 GCA_947179245.1 uncultured Lachnospiraceae bacterium
CAGTCAGCGGCGGCACGGTGACAGCTGTAGGAGCAGGAAGCGCAACGATCTCGGCAACGGTGACGGCCGACGGAAAAACACAATCCGCAAGCTGTACGGTTACGGTTACAGAGGATGCCAAACCGACGGTTACGATTGCTCTGGATCAGGCAAATCTTGCAGTAAAAAAAGGAGCAACGGCTGCTTTAAAAGCAACAGTTTCGGGTGTAAACAATCCCTCGATAACATGGGCCAGTGACAATACTTCTGTAGCAACGGTAAGCGGTGGTACTGTAACCGCAGTAGCAGAGGGAAACGCAACGATTACGGCGTCAGTGGCAGCGAATGGTACATCATATTCTGCAGCTTGTACGGTTACAGTCCAAGCGGTTGACCGCAAGGTTACGATCAGCGGTCCCACCGAGGTAGCTGTCAGCAAGACGATTACGCTCACTGTACAGACGGAACCGAAAGGAACTAAAGTCAGATGGGGCAGCTCGGATGAGAAGATTGCCAAGGTGGATGCCAACGGAGTGGTTCAAGGTGTGGCAGAAGGTAAAGTGAATATCGTAGCCCATCTGGAAGGCGATATAAATACGAATGCGGTCTATACCGTGACAGTTAAGAAAGATACAAGCGCAACGGCTAAACTGAAAGATAAAGACGGCAATCAGATGTACTATAAGGATGCGGCAGGAGTATATCAGGAAGCGACTTATGCTGATTACAAGACGCAGAGTGTTTTCTATAAGAAGACAGAAGTATTTGCGGAATATAAATATACAGGCTGGCAGACGATTGACGGGTATGTATATTTCTTCGATAAGAACAATAATTATGTGACGGGTGAGCAGGTTATCCAAGGCGCCAAATATAATTTTGGCAGTGACGGAAAGATGTCATCGGGTTCCGGAACGATGGGAATCGATGTGTCCAAGTGGAATGGAAGCATTGACTGGAATGCAGTGAAGAACTCCGGTGTATCTTATGTTATCATCCGCTGCGGATATAGAGGATCGTCCACAGGGGCGCTCATTGAAGACCCGTTATTCAGAAGTAATATCAAAGGCGCCAAGGCAGCAGGATTAAAAGTAGGAGTCTACTTCTTTAGTCAGGCGGTCAACGAGGTGGAAGCGGTAGAGGAAGCTTCCATGGCAGTGAATTTGTGCAGTGGATACGGATTAAACTATCCGATTTTCTTGGACGTAGAGTCCAGCGGAGGAAGAGGAGACGCTATCAGCAAAGAAACAAGAACGGCGGTTTGCAAGGCATTCTGCGCAACGGTTCAGAATTCGGGTTACTCCGCGGGCGTTTATGCCAACAAGACTTGGTTTACCGAGAAAATCAATACAGGAAGTCTGACAGGTTATAAAATCTGGCTGGCACAGTATGCAAGCGCTCCGACTTACTCGGCGACCAGATACGATATGTGGCAGTACTCTTCCAAAGGTAAAGTGAGCGGTATCAGTGGAAGTGTGGATATGAATATCAGTTATATGAGCTATTAGACTTGCAAAAAACATGGAGTTATGCTACAACATCATAGAGAACGGAATCGGAGGAAAAGAGATTATGAGAACTTATCTGGTGACAGGAGGAGCGGGTTTTATCGGTTCTAACTATATTCATTATATGTTTCACAAATACGACAATGACATTCGTGTCATTAATGTAGACGCATTGACCTATGCGGGAAATCTGGAGAATCTGAAAGATATCGAGGATAGAGAGAACTATACATTTATCAAAGCTGACATCTGTGACAAGGAAGCAATCGCACAGATTTTTGCGGAGAATGATATTGACAGGGTGGTTCATTTTGCGGCGGAGAGTCATGTGGACCGCAGTATCCGTAATCCGGAAGTTTTTGTACAGACGAATGTACTCGGTACCGCGGTGATGCTCAACTGTGCCAAGGCCGCGTGGGAGCTTCCGGATGGCAGCTTTAAGGAAGGCAAGAAGTTCCTGCATGTCTCCACGGACGAAGTATACGGTTCACTTGAGGAAGACGGAGGGTATTTCTACGAGACAACACCCTATGCGCCTCACAGTCCGTACTCTGCGAGCAAGGCAGGGTCGGACATGCTTGTCAAGGCATATATGGATACGTATCATTTTCCGGCAAATATCACGAACTGTTCCAACAACTACGGTCCCTATCAGTTTCCGGAGAAACTGATTCCGTTGATCATCAACAATGCTCTTCAGGGGAAGAAACTGCCGGTTTATGGTGATGGTAAGAATGTGCGCGACTGGCTGTATGTAGAAGATCATGCCAAGGCGATCGATATGGTTCAGGAACAGGGTAAACTGTTCGAGACATATAATGTAGGCGGACATAATGAGAAGCAGAATATTGAGATTATTAAAATCATTATAGAGACTCTTCAGGAGATGCTGCCGGAGGGCGATCCGCGTAAAGAACTTGTCAGTGAGGATTTGATCACATATGTGGAAGACCGCAAAGGACACGACAGAAGATATGCGATTGCGCCGGATAAGATCAAGGCGGAGATAGGATGGGAGCCGGAGACGATGTTTAAAGAAGGCATACGCCGGACGATTCAGTGGTTCTTCGAGCATGAAGAATGGATGAAAAACGTTACGAGCGGCGACTATCAGAAGTATTACGAGGAGATGTATACCAGATGAAGGGAATAATATTAGCGGGTGGTTCGGGCACACGTTTATATCCGCTGACTAAGGCGGTATCCAAACAGATTATGCCGGTGTATGATAAACCGATGATCTATTATCCGCTTTCGATACTTATGCTGGCGGGAATCAGAGAAATATTGATTATCTCAACACCGAGAGACATTCCGGTGTTTGAGGAATTGTTCGGCACAGGTGAACAGCTTGGACTGCATATGGAGTATGCGGTTCAGGAGTATCCCAGAGGATTGGCGGATGCTTTTATTATCGGGGCGGACTTCATAGGAAATGATAGTGTGGCGCTGATTTTAGGAGATAATATTTTCTATGGACAGAGTTTCTCAAGAGTACTCAGGGAGGTGGCGCAGAGGCAGAAAGGCGCTACGATATTTGGCTATTACGTCAGAGATCCGAGAGAGTACGGTGTAGTAGAATTTGACGAGAACGGCAAGGCGTTGTCCATCGAGGAGAAGCCGGAACATCCGAAGAGCAATTATGCGGTTCCCGGTTTGTATTTTTATGATAACGATGTTGTGGAGATTGCAGCGAACGTAAAACCCTCCGCAAGAGGTGAGATAGAGATTACGAGTGTGAACAACGCATATCTGCAAAGAGGAGACTTACGTGTGGAAACACTTGGTCGCGGATTTGCATGGCTGGACACGGGGAATCACGATTCTCTGCTGGATGCGGCTGATTTCGTGGCTGCGTTCCAGAAGAGACAGGGGTTATACATTTCCTGTATTGAGGAAATTGCTTATAAAAGAGGATTTATTACCAAGGAACAGCTGTTGGAATTGGCCAAGCCGCTGATGAAGACAGCATATGGTCAATATATGGTTGAGGTTGCCAATGGACTCTAAGAAGATGAGAAGAGCGCTGTTTGCCATGGTAGCTGTGTTTATCGTAATCGTTGGAACGATCGCGGCAGCCAATCTGGATACGGTCAAGCAGAAACTGGGTTTATCTGCGGGGGTGCAGATAGAAGAGACGGCGCTGATAGAAGAGGCAGAGGCAGACAGTGGACAGAGAGGAAATAATCTGTCTGCTTTTCTGCAAGATGAGACTTTTTTTGATCCGGAAGTAAAATTTAAGAGTATAGAAACTTATTCCGGCAGAAATGTATTTCTAATGATGAGTTCCGTCGCGAAAGATCTGCGTGTTATGATTGTGGACAGTGTTGGGAAACTTGTGACGGGAACGCCTTTTACGATCACGGTGCAGGGGGGCGGTGAGTATACCGATACGGATATGGACGGTATCATTTATATTGACGGACTGCGTTCGGGAGAATACAGCGTGTCGCTTAAGGAAGAGGAAGGTTTTATTGTACCGAACACGATTACTTCCATACAGGTCAGACAGGAAATCGAATACCGCGTTCTGGATGATATCGAATATCTGATTATGACGGAGGATGATATCGATGTGGAGAAGGAAGACAAGGCGGTTAACGGTGCAGAAGAAGCGGCGGACGGCAGTGAGAATACGGAATTGCAGTTTGCAAACGGCAATGCGAAACTGGGAATAGATGTTTCTAAGTGGAATAAGACGATCGACTGGGAGCAGGTCAAGGATTCAGGCATTGAATTTGCTATTATCCGCTGCGGATACAGAGGTGCCACCAGCGGAGCACTGGTGCTTGATCCAATGTATACGACGAATATCAGAGGCGCCATAGATGCCGGAATTCCGGTGGGAGTATATTTCTTTACACAGGCGACAGATGAAGTGGAGGCGGTGGAAGAAGCCAGCATGGTCATCAGCCTGATTGAAGATTACGATGTGGATTATCCGGTATTTCTGGACAGCGAAAGCGCGGGAGGCAAAGGGCGTGCGGACGGATTGGATGCTGATGAACGGACGAGGATTCATAAGGCTTTTCTGGAGACGATTGCATCAGCGGGTTATGAGACGGGTATCTATGCTTCCAGAAACTGGCTGAATGATGAAGTAGATATGACAGAACTGTCAGAATATAAGACGTGGCTCGCAGAATATGCAGATGTTCCGGCTTATAATGAGTACTATCACATGTGGCAGTACACATCCAAGGGTACGGTGGATGGTATAGAAACAAGAGTTGATTTGAACCTGTGTTATATGAATATTGACACTTCTATCAATCATGCCAAAGGTGCGGCGGGCTATTCAGGTGTTATTGACGGAGACAGCGGTAATGTGCCGATGTCTACTGACGATGAAGAGTGAGAAAGGAACTGGGGATCATGGGTAAAATAACAGTGGAGACATGTGAAATAGAGGGGCTTAAGGTGATTACACCTACCGTGTTTAAAGACGCGAGGGGCTACTTCGTGGAGACATATAATTATAATGACTATAAAGAAGCGGGAATTGATCAGGTGTTTGTACAGGATAATCAATCGGCGTCCAGCAAGGGAGTTTTGCGCGGATTACATTTCCAGATCAATTATCCGCAGGACAAGCTGGTGCGTGTTCTAAAGGGAGAAGTATATGATGTGGCGGTAGATTTACGTCCGGGTTCTTCCACTTACGGCAAATGGTATGGCGTATTGCTCTCGGCAGAGAATATGAAGCAATTCTTTATTCCGAAGAACTTTGCCCACGGATTCTATGTAGTGTCTGACTATGCTGAGTTTGCGTATAAATGTTCAGACTTCTATCACCCTAACGACGAGGGCGGCATTGCATGGAATGATCCGGAACTCGGAGTTGAATGGCCGATTCCTGAGGGTGAACAGCCGATTTTGTCCGAAAAGGATGCTCACAGAGAGGGAATTGCGGCATTTACGAGGACGTATCGCTGATAATGCCTTTCATGGCGGCAATATATTTCGGAGCAGAGAAATCATGAGTTTGGAAAAGACAGAAGCTGCAAGTAATACTAAGAAAAAGACAAAAGGTTTGGGAAAGCCCGCAGGAATCGCTATATTCTGGGGGCTTGGTTTGATTTTGGCACTGGTGCTTATCAATCATCATAATCCGCTGGCAGATCAGGTGACGGAGAGAATGAAGAAAGTCAGCGGGTGCGTTCTGATCACTTTTACATGCGCAATTTTTGCAATTTACTATGAGAGGATCATGACGATTCCGGCGGAACTTTTTCAGAGCAGAAGGCTGATCTGGAAACTGGCGAAGAATGATTTTAAGAAAAGGTATGCAGGTTCTTATCTGGGTATTGTGTGGGCGATGGCACAGCCGGTAGTGACTGTTGTGATGTACTGGATTGTTTTTGACAAGGTGTTTAACACAAGAAGCCAGATGGTGGCAAGCGGGCTGGAAGTGCCATATGTACTCTATCTGACGGCAGGACTTGTGCCGTGGTTCTATTTTTCGGAGGCTATTACGCAGGGAACTATGGCGCTTATTGAGTATAACTATCTGGTCAAAAAAGTGGTGTTTAATATTAGTATCCTGCCAATTATTAAAGTGATCGCAGCTACTTTTATTCATATATTCTTTGTGGTTGTACTGTTGCTTGTATCCATCAGTTACGGCTATTATCCCAGTGTCTATACACTACAGATCATTTATTACAGTTTCTGCATGTTCCTTTTTGTACTCGGCATGAGCTATATGACCTGCGCGCTGGTAGTTTTTTTCAGAGACCTGCAGCAGATCATCAATATTGCCCTGCAGATTGGCATGTGGGCTACCCCCATTCTATGGAGTATTTCAATGCTTAAAACCGACAATATGAAGACGCTTTTTAAGCTGAATCCGCTTGTCTATGTGGTCAACGGTTACAGGAGCGCCATTTATGAAAAAGTGTGGTTCTGGGAGCATTTTTATTCATCAACATATTTCTGGATATTTACGATCAGCATGTTCTGTATCGGTACGCTTATTTTCAGAAAATTGAGAACACATTTTGCGGATGTGCTATAAGCATGCCGGAATCGGGCTGCGCACTGCGGGCTAGAGGGAAAACATATGGACAATATTGCAATTCAAGTCACAAATGTGGAAAAAATATATAAGCTGTATGACAAGCCTTCGGACAGGATTAAAGAGGCATTGGGATTCGGACGGGGCAGGCACCATACGGAGCACCATGCCCTCAAAGGGGTCGATCTGACTATCAGACAAGGGGAATGTGTTGGGATCATCGGCACGAATGGCTCCGGCAAATCTACTATTTTGAAGATTATCACGGGGGTTTTGAATCCGACACACGGCGAGGTGACGGTTAACGGACGCATTTCTGCGCTGTTGGAGCTGGGTGCGGGATTCAATATGGAATATAACGGCATTGAGAATATCTATCTGAACGGGACGATGATCGGATTTTCCGAAAAAGAGATTGATGAAAAGATGGACGCAATTCTGGAGTTTGCGGATATCGGCGAGTATGTATATCAACCGGTGAAGACTTATTCCAGTGGTATGTTTGTACGTCTTGCCTTTGCAGTGGCAATTAATATTGAGCCGGAGATTTTAATCGTGGACGAGGCATTGTCTGTGGGTGATGTTTTTTTTCAGGCGAAATGTTATCATAAATTTGAAGAATTTAAAGAGATGGGTAAAACAATCGTGTTTGTAAGCCATGATTTAAGCAGTATCAGCAAGTATTGCGACAGAGTGGTGCTTCTTAATCAGGGAACCAAACTTGGCGAAGGTAAGCCCAAAGAGATGATTGATATCTATAAACAGGTTCTGGTAGGGCAGTATGTTGCACCGGAGCCGGAAAATAGCAGACTATTAGATGATGAGGAACTGCGCAGGGCTGCAGCAGGAGGTGCCGGCACAGGAAAGGCGGCGGATGCCACAACAGCGGGAGATGCTCAGAATGGAATTGTGGAGAATCCGGAACTTCTGGAATATGGGTCTAAGAAGGCTGTGATTGAGGAATACTATATCACGGACGACAAGGGGACCAAAACCCCGGCAATTCTTAAGGGCAATAATTTTACGATCCATATGAAAGTGAAGATCATGGAGGATATCCCGGCGCCTATTTTTGCATTTACGATTAAGAATGTACGTGGAACAGAGATTACAGGAACCAATACTATGTTTGAGAAGGCTTTTCTGGAATCTGTGAGTGCAGGAGAGAAGCGCGAAGTGACATTCACACAGAAAATGAATCTTCAGGGCGGCGATTATCTGCTGTCTCTGGGTGTTACCGGATATGAGAATGATGATTTTACGGTGTATCACAGGCTTTATGACGTACTCAACATGACGGTGATATCAGATAAAGATACGGTCGGATTCTATGATATGGATTCGACTGTGGAAGTCCGCAAAGAGGAATAGATGCGGCGGAAGGTAGGAAAATAAATGCCGGAGAGTAATATCGAACAAATCGGAAAAATCAAATTGGATCTGACGCACTATCCGGGCGAAGACTATTATTGCGACGGTGATGCGGAGGATGAGCTTTTAGATATCACACGTAATTATTCGGAAGTGGAGTATCAGCGCATAATTGAGGAGCGCGGAAGCTGGGAGATTCTGTATCATTTGTCTGCACAACGTGAAAATATTGTAGAGTGGCTTCCGATTACGAAAGACATGAAAGTGCTTGAAGTCGGTTCGGGCTGTGGAGCTGTCACGGGAGCGCTTGCGAGGAAAGCCGGAGAAGTCACCTGTATTGATCTGTCGAGAAAAAGAAGCAGGATTAATGCTTACCGGCATATGGACGCCGATAATGTGACGATTCATGTAGGTAATTTTCAGGATGTGGAGCCTGATCTGCCGTGCGATTACGACTATATCTGCCTGATAGGGGTGTTTGAATACGCGCAGGCATATATTGATTCTAAGACACCGTACGAGGATTTCTTAAATATCATCAAGAAACATATAAAAACCGAGGGACACATTGCCATTGCGATTGAGAATAAATTCGGATTAAAATATTGGGCGGGATGCCGGGAAGATCATCTGGGCACATATTTTAGCGGTCTGGAAAATTATCCTGATGGCGGCGTGGTGAGAACGTTCACTGCGGAAGGTTTACGCGGTATCGCCAAGAAATGCGGTTATACACAGGCGAAGATGTACTATCCTTATCCTGACTACAAGTTTATGACATGCCTGTATTCCGAGGACAGACTTCCAAAGAAGGGGGAGCTGTCGAATAATCTGCGTAATTTTGACAGGGACAGATTACAACTATTTGATGAGAAAAAGGTATTCGATACTATAATACAGGAGAATCAGTTTGAACTGTTTTCCAATTCCTATATGATGCTGTTAGGACCAACGTTAGAAGAAAAATATGTGAAATATTCCAATGACAGAAAAGCGGAGTTTTGCATTAAGACAGTTTTAAAAGAGAATGAGACAAGAAGAATAATAGAAAAACATCCGTTATTAAAAGAAGCGTGGGGGCATATCGAGAATACCGCGCGTGCATATGAAGCGTTGTCTAAGCGTTACAAAGACAGTGGGCTTGCCATCAACAGATTCAGTATGGAAAGGTCAAACAGCAGTACAGAGAGTGAAGTGGGAATAGAGACGGAACCGCCTTATCTTTGTCTGGAATATGTCGAGGGAAGAACGCTGGAAGAACTATTGGACGATTGTCTGGAACATAATGATGTGGAAGGATTTGAACGGCTGTTTGATGAATACTTCAAGAGAATATCTTACGGGGAAGAAGAGAAGATTGCCGATTACGACTTGATATTTGCGAATATTATTGTACCGGATAACGTAAATAACGCGTGGAATGTTATTGACTGTGAATGGAGTTTTGAGAAGGATATCGAGACAAGGCAGATTGCCTTTCGATCTGTATACTGTTACCTGTTAGAAAATGAAAAAAGAAATGCATTAAATCTTGATTTAATAATGCGAAAGCTTGAAATTGAACAATCTGATGCGGAACAGTACCGAAAACAGGAGATGGATTTCCAGAAATATGTGACCGGAAAACATATGTCTATGGCAGAGATACGTGATGCGATCGGCTGGCCGGTCTATACGGTGGAAGCTTTCTGCGAAGGACAGGAGCTGGCGGCCCGCAAGGATCGTATACAGATTTACGAAGATACGGGCAAAGGGTTTAATGAAGAACAGTCGTTTTTTATTGATGATGCTGCGGGAGAGCAGATTCGTGAGACGGCACAAGGCATGACGGAGTTGGAGATAACGATTCCGGGCGGAAGAAGTGCACTGCGGATCGATCCTTGCAACGATTTCTGCCTAATCTATATTCAGGAGATTAAGTGGAACGGAGTGCCGATACCGTGGAAGGGCAAACAGATACAGGTCAATGGATTTAAGACCGGAGACAACACTTATGTGTGTCCGACCTGCGATCCGAATATTACTGTGTCGCTGTCGGGTATTTCCGGAGAAGACAGGAATGTACTGCAAGTGACGATTCAGGTGACGAAGCTGCCGGAAGAGACAGTAAAACATATGCAGAAAAGAGGGTTGTTTTGACAGATGAGAGGACGTACGGAACGCTATGGATGGGCGGCATATTATGCAGCCGCATATGAGAAAGAACGTCAAAAGAATATCGTGCTGGCAGGAAAGATTGCAGATGCGCAGAGACGACAGGCGGATTTAAATGATAATCTGAATCGTATCTATGGCAGTCCATTCTGGAAAATGACGGCTCCTTTCCGAAAACTGTATCATAGTGTGAAGGGCGACGCGCGGCACTATAAAGATACGGACAGGAGCCCGGAGACGGACCCCTGTCTTCTGCGTTATACCAAAGAAGTGCATCGACAGCAGAATCCTTATGCGGAGTGGATAAAAGAATATAACGAGCGTTATAATAACACTGGTATGGAAGAGGAAATAGAGATAAACGGCTGGAAGGCGGTCAGTGTGCCAGAGTCGGATATTGTTCTTTTGACTTACGGCAGAGGAAAGCTTGATAGAAATATATTTGACAAAGTTAAATCTTATTTTAATGAAAACAACAAGTGCATTATCGCATATGCGGACGAAGATTTTTATTGGGAAAATTTATCATACCGTATGCAGCCGTGGTTCAAACCATGTTATTCGCCAGACACAATGCTTTCATTTAATTACTGGGGTTATTTATTGGCAGTGAAAGCAGATGTTTTGTCCGGTGTGCTTTCCAGTCAGGACATGCAGAAGAGAATGAAGCGTGGCAGACAGGCGGTGAGGTTCTATGATCTGTGTCTTGGTCTGGAGGAAGCGGCAATAAGCCGGAGCCGGCTGGAAGACGTGTCCATGCAGGAAATCATATGTCATATTGACGGGATTCTCTATCATCATGAATATTGTCCTTCCGAAGATGTGCAAAAGCGTATAGAAGGATGCAGAGAGACGGAAGAAAGGTTTTGGCTGGCGGAGCAGTCGCTGGCAGGAGAATTAGAAAACGGTCGTTATTTGGTAGGAGCCGGAGCGGAGTATTCTCAAGTACGGGAGGCAGCACTTGAGAGACGCGGAGTTAAAGGAACACTGACCGGAGGCGGCGATCCCGGTCTGTATCATATCATTTATGACACTTCCATATCCGGAAGAGAGCGGTGCGCCCGTGCGCAGAGTGAGGACAGGCATACATCGCCGCACTATGTTGTATCGGTGGTGATTCCTTCTAAGGATCATCCTGAAGTGCTAAGAAGATGCCTCGAATCTTTTCGAACCAAGACGGATTACCGCTATTACGAATGGATTGTCGTAGATAACGGCAGTAATGAAGAAAATCGTGCCAAACTGGAAAAGATGAGACAGGAATACGGCTTTACTTATATTTATGAGAAAATGGACTTCAATTTTTCCAAGATGTGCAATATGGGTGCGGCGCGGGCGAATGGTGATCTGATCCTGCTTATGAATGATGATATTGAGATTATAGAACATAGCTGGCTTAGGAGAATGGCGGGACAGGCTCTGCAGCCTCATGCAGGCGCTGTGGGCGCTAAACTCTGGTATGCAGATACACAGAATATCCAGCATGCTGGTATTACCAATATGGAGATCGGTCCCTCCCATAAACTGATCACGTTTCCGGATGACAAGGACTATTATTACGGGCGTAACAGAGTCGTCTATAATATGATCGGTGTGACAGCGGCGTGCCTCATGGTGAGCCGGAAGAAATATGAAGAAGTGGGCGGGCTGGATGAGACGATGGCTGTTGCCTACAATGATGTGGATTTCTGCTTTAAACTGATCGAGGCAGGCTATTACAATGTACAGCGTAATGATGTGGTGCTGTATCACCATGAGTCCTTAAGCCGGGGACTTGACGAGGAAGACGAAAGTAAGTGGGAAAGACTTCTTACGGAGAAAGAAAATCTTTATGCGAAGCATCCGCAGATGAAAGGGCGGGACGCTTTCTACCACAAGGCGTTGATTGATAATGCATCAAATTACGGTTGTAACTATAAGTTTCCCCATGAGGAGCATCTGCACACGATGACGGTGGAACCATATGATTTGGGACTGACGAAGGGATGGAATACGAGCCGCCTCCGTCTCACCGTGGACAGGGCGGAGAAACAGCATAAAATACATGCGGATGAGCCGGATATCCTATGGATCATGGGGTGGTGCTATATTCCGGGGGTGGATAACGCATGTTATGACAAACATGTATTGCTGATGAGTACGGATGATGTGGACAGCGCAGGCGATGAAACCGGTCAGGGCTATTGCGCGGTGCCGGCGGACTGGTATCGGAAGGATGTGGAGGCAATTCTGCCGATGGAACGCAACATCGGACTGGCAGGGTTTGTGCTTCGTGTATTGCGGGACGATCTTCCGGCAGGAACATATCGGATTGGCATGTCGTGTGCAGGCACACAGGATGATAAACTTCTGGCATGGAGCGATAAGACGTTAGAAGTGGTCTAGGGAAGGATATTACATGGAACAGAGTAAGCAGAAGCAAATGACTGAGGAAGAGGCGCTCCGGTCTTACCGGGACGCCTATGAACGTGAGCGGGAGAAAAACCGTGTTTTGTCCGCCAAACTTGCGGATGCCGAGCAGAAAGAGGCAGAGCTTGGCGGGAGGCTTGACCGCATCAAGGGCAGTGTGTTCTGGCGTATGTCTAAACCGCTTCGTTCGTTTGTGCATTGGGTGCAGCGTACGAGGCAGCGGCTGGGATATTACGGAGGACCGAAGGGGATTGCGCGTAAACTGAATGCCAAGAAGATTGAAAGGACGGCGCGCACACAGCACGGGACAGCCAGTTTCCCGAACGCGGAAGAGGCTGAAAGGCAGAGAAAATTTAAGTTTCCCAGAAATATTAAATTCAGTATTCTGATGCCGTTATACAATACACCGGAGAAATTTTTACGTCAGGCCATCGATTCGGTCCGGTCACAGACTTACGGTAACTGGGAGCTGTGTCTGGCGGACGGTTCTGATCAGGATCATTCCGATGTGAAGAAGATATGTCAGGAGTATGTGGCACAGGATTCCCGTATTGTTTACCGTAAGCTTTCTAAGAATGAAGGGATATCAGGAAATACCAATATATGCTTTGGTATGGCTAAGGGTGAATATATCGCATTGTTTGATCATGATGATGTACTGCATCCTAGTGTGCTCTACGAATATATGAAAGTCATCTGTGACAAAGGAGCAGACTATATTTACTGTGATGAGGCGACTTTTAAAGGCAAAAAGACGATCGATGACATGATCACCCTGCATTTTAAACCTGATTATGCACCGGATAACCTGCGCGCCAATAATTATATCTGCCATTTCAGCGCTTTTGACAGAAAATTGTTAGAGGGAATGCAGCTGTTCCGGTCAGAGTTTGACGGAAGTCAGGATCATGATATGATCCTGCGTCTGACAAGCAGGGCAAAATGTGTTGTCCATGTGCCGAAGCTGCTTTATTACTGGCGTTCCCATGAGGGCAGTGTGGCGGCGGATATCAATGCAAAAAGTTACGCGATAGAGGCGGCGAAGGGCGCTGTGGCGTCGCATCTTCGTGAAAAAGGGTTTAAAAACTTTGAAATCAGCTCAACCAAGGCGTTTGAGACGATTTTTCAGATCAAATACGAGATACAGGGGAATCCGCTTGTGAGTATTGTAATCCCCAACAAGGATCACATTGAGGATTTAAGCCGTTGTATCACATCAATCACGGAAAAAAGCACCTACGACAACTACGAGATCATTGTGGTGGAAAACAACAGCACCACCGAAGAGATTTTTGACTATTATAAGAAAATACAGAAAAATCCAAAGATCAAAGTTATCAGGTATCAGGGCGGATTTAATTATTCCAAGATCTGCAATCTGGGGGAATCTAAGGCGCGGGGAGAGTATATCCTGTTACTCAACAATGACACGGAGGTCATTACGCTGGACTGGATTGAAGAACTTCTCATGTATGCCCAGCGTCCCGATGTGGGAGCTGTAGGTGCAAAGCTCTATTATGCAGACAGGACAATCCAGCACGCAGGCGTAGTGCTTGCATTAGGGCAGCACAGAACGGCGGGACACAGCCATTACCGCGTCAGCAGCAATAATCTGGGTTATATGGGAAGATTATGTTACGCACAGAATGTGATGGCGGTGACGGGAGCCTGTCTGATGATAAGAAAGACGGTATATGATGAACTAAAAGGTCTGGATGAGAACTTTGAAGTTTCCTTGAACGATGTGGATCTTTGCATCCGTGCATGGAAGGCGGGCTATGTCAATGTGTTTACGCCTTTTGCGGAGCTGTATCATTACGAGTCTGTTTCACGGGGGCTGGATGACAAGGGTGAGAAGGCGGAGAGATATGAGAGGGAGTCTGCGGCATTCCGGGCGAAATGGAAGGAACTTCTTGAGGCGGGAGATCCCTACTATAACCCGAATTTTTCGCTGGATCGGAGCGATTTTGCGCTGAAGATTTAAGGTGGGATCATTCATAAATTATCTAAATGTTTATTAAAATTCCAGAAGATATTATTATATCAGGAATATAAGAGCAAAGAGTTTTTTGTGGAAATGAGGAAGTGACAGATTGATTCGAGTACTAATTGTGGATGATGAAAGTGCTGTCAGAAATGGATTGTTGAAATATGTTCATTGGGATGATCTGGGTATTGACAGTGTCTGCGCTAAGGAGACTGTAGAGGAGGCACTGGATTATATTCAGGAAGAGATGCCAGAGATTATTATTTCAGACATCCGTATGCCCGGTATGAACGGAATCGAGTTGTGCAATGCGATTCGCAAAGTACATCCTTTAAGCAGAATTATTTTTTTGAGTGGTTATTCTGACAAAGAATATTTGATGGGGGCAATTTCTCTGTCAGCAGATGCATATTTAGAAAAGCCGGTTGGTATTCCGGAAATGGAGGAGTCTCTGCAGAAGGTTATAGCGAAATGTATGAAAGAGCAGGAAAAGCAGAAGCTGGAAGAGGATAACCAAGAAAAATTGCAGGAACAATGCGTGCAAGAATTGACGAAAGGACGTTTTGACACAGAGATTTTGCAAAAACTTGGGGGAGAAGTTTTCTTTGAACTGTCTCCGAACAGGTATTATCGGTGCATTATTTTACAGATTGCCAAAGATGATAACATTACGGCAGGACAAGTCAGGGAGTTCTTACTTCGGGTTAGAGATATTTTTCGGGAAATTCAGGCACTATTAGCGAGAAAAAAGGAAAATCAAATAGTAATTCTTATTTCTTTTAATGAAGACGAATTGTTACGCAGACAGGAACTGGATACTCGCTGGCTTTGTGAGAAGCTGAAAGAATACAGTGGAAGAGATATGCGGTTATTTGGAGTATTTAGTGAAAGACGCAAAGGATTTGAAGAAATAGTACCGCTTTATGTGCAGGCTTGTGCAGATTTGCAGAAGGTGTTCTACTTAGGCTATGGAAAATTTTATGTGGGGGAAGACAGAAAGAAAACCGACTATAGGAAAGAAAAGGAAGAGTACAGCCTTATGGCTTTCAGAGAAGCAGTGCTGGCAAAGAATCGCGCTGAGGCGGAGAATGAGGCAATGAAGCTGTTTTGCTTTTATCAGGGAGAAACTGAGCTGCTTCCTAATATTGTTAAGGATATCTTTTTTCGTTTCACTGTGGAAATTTATAGGGAATCGGAGAAGAATGCAATGCTTGTATCTGACGAAAATGCATTTCGGGAAAAGGATTTTCTCTGGGAGAGAATTAATAAATTGGAGACACTTGAGGAGTGTATGCAGTGTCTTATGGAGAATATTTCATTATGTATGGAAAAGAGAGAACACCTTTCGGCAGATTATCATTTGATTGCAGAAGTTACTGACTATGTAAAGCAACATTTTTCTGATGTTAATCTTTCTGTAAAGGAAATTGCAGATTCAGTTTATCTGACACCGCCATACCTTTCCCATATATTTAAGAATAAAACTGGAAAAACGTTGATTCAATATATTAAAGAAGTCAGGCTGGAACATTCCATTATCCTTATGGGGGACGGTAAATTTACGTTGGCCGATATTGCGGAGAAATGTGGCTATGCGGATCCGAATTACTATGCAAAAGTATTTAAAAAAGCGTATGGCTGGAATCCATCGGAGTATCGGGAGCGAATGAAAAGATGAATAGAAGAGGGAGAATCAGGAACTGGTATTTGAATTGCGGCATTCAGAAAAAAATAGTGCTGTTGCTGCTTTTAGTAATCAGTATTCTGACAGCTGCGGGCAGTGCTATATTTTATATTTTTGTACAGGAACTATATTTTGATATGGTAGAAACTTCGGTTCTTCAGATGAGCGATCAGGCGAGGGAACATTTGGAAAATGAAATTAATCTGCACTATTATACATCTTATGTAGTGCAGAATTCGGAAAGTATACAGAATATTATTTCTGCTGACACAGCGACTTTTCAAGAACAATATGCAGATATGGTAGATGCAGAAGCGCTTATGACAACTTTGACACTGCCGGTTTCCATTTACCAAATTTCACTATATGTTAATGATGATGCCTTTTATGCAGAGAATAACAGGGTGTTTCGAAAGAGAAGTGACTTGGATGACTATGAACAAATGGATGAATTGAAAAATTCATCCAAACCATATGTATGGCTGCCACCAGAAAAGTTGATAAGCGGAGATTCAACAGAGCCTGTAGAGGTGGTATCTTTTATCCGAAAAATAGGAAACAATACAGATCCTATAGGTTATCAGCGAGCCAGCATACGAATCTCTGACATTAGGAAAATAATCGCTGAAATAGAAGGAGTGGAAGGTAGTTTTTGCTACATTTATGATGAGAAGACAAAAGATATTATTTGCCAGCCCTTGGAGGCTGAACTGGAACAGTTTTCACAACAAATGTCCGATCATCAGAAACTTCTTCTTAGTGATAAGTCATGGAAGATGATTCGTCAGGACAGTCAATTGTATGACATTTATGCAAGGAGAGTAGGGGGAACGGACTGGATTATGGTGTCGGTTCTGCCAATGAAGACACTTTATACTAGTTTTTTTGAGCTATTTGGCTTTTGGCTGCTGATCATTCTTCTGGTAGGAAGTTTTGCTATGTATTTGGCGTATTCTATTTCTACCAATATAACAAAAAGGATAAAACTGTTGGAAAGTAACATGAGCAGTCTTACTGAAGGACATTTTGAACAGATAGAATCTGATCAGACGCGTGATGAGATCGGGCAGCTGATCAACTATTATAATGATACCACCAGACAGATGATATCCATGGCGCGGAAAGAGTATGAAATGATGGAATCTTTGAAAACAGCGGAACTGAAAGCGCTTCAAGCGCAGATTAATCCGCATTTTCTATATAATACATTAGATTTAATCTATTGGCGGGCTATGGATGCGGATGCACCAGAGGTGTCAGAGATCACACAGGCACTTGCAAGATTTTATAGGCTGAGTTTGAAGGGCGGGCAGGAAAAGGTTTCTGTGAGAGACGAAATCGATCATGCATTATGCTATCTGGAGATACAGAATTATCGGTTTGATAACTATATTAAGTGCCAGATTGAGATTCCAGAGGAACTATACCAGTATGAGATTATAAAGATTACATTACAGCCTTTGATTGAAAATGCAATTCTTCACGGTCTCAGTATGGTCAGAGGAAAAAAAGAGGCGGTGATCCATATAACCGGATGGGAAGATGTGGGTTATCTTTTTTTTAAAGTAAAGGATAATGGAGCAGGTATGCCAAAAGAGATGCTTGCAGAACTCTTGAAAAAACCTGTTGGAGGAAGTAACAAAGGGTATGGTGTCTATAATATTAACAAAAGACTGCGGGTCAGCTATGGAGAAGAATGTGGGTTATCGTTTAAAAGCAGCGAAGGAGAAGGCACGGAGGTTATCGTGAAGATTAAAGCAGCAAAATATCAAAGTAAATAAGGATGAGGACTTTCCCAATGTGGGAAAGTCCTTATTTTTTTACTCATAAACTTAAAAATCTCCTTCTTTTTTAATCAGCCTGTTTTTATATACTTGAATTATCAGCTGAGAAAAATAAGTGAGAGGAGAATTGTGTAGATGTGAAGAATTTTTTTAACGAAGTGAATAAGAATAAGACATTATTTGTAATGTTGATTCCAGCGGTTGTAATTATTATTCTGACAGCTTATATTCCCATGAGCGGTCTGGTACTTGCCTTTAAAAATTACCGGTATGATCTGGGAATCTTTGGAAGCAAATGGTGTGGATTAGACAATTTCGGGTATTTTTTTAAATCGGGTACTGGTTGGCTTGTTACAAGAAATACAGTGGTTTATAATTTGATGAATTTGATTACATCACAGATTTTATCGTTGTTTGTAGCTATTGTGATTTCAGAGATGACAGGCAGGGTTTTTAAAAAAATTATACAATCTGTAACTTTCCTGCCTTATTTCATTTCGTGGATTATTGTAGGCGCTTTTGTCTATAATATTTTTAATTATGAATCCGGTGTCTTAAACTCCATAATATCTGCATTAGGCGGTGAACGTGTTAATGTATATCAAATACCTTCAGTCTGGAAATGGATTATTATGTTTTTCAATTCATGGAAATGGGTAGGCTATAATTCGGTTATCTATATCGCAGCAATTCTAGGTGTAGACGCCAGCTGCCATGAGGCAGCAGCTATTGATGGAGCCAACATTTTTCAAAGAATATACTACATAACCCTGCCTTCTATCAAACCAACGATTATTGTGATCCTGCTTTTACAGGTAGGACGCATTATGAGGGGCGACTTCCAGATGTTCTATCAGATTGTAGGAAATAACGGTCAATTGTTCAATGCGACAGACGTAATTGATACGTATGTGTTTAGATCGCTTATCACCAGCGGTGACATAGGGATGACTGCTGCGGCAACTTTTTACCAGTCTGTTTTATGCTTTATCATTATAACAGTAGTAAACTCGATCGTAAAAAAAGTTGACAGCGACTATGCATTATTTTAGGAGGTGGCAATGAAAAAAGCAAGAACAACAGTCATATTTAACGTGCTGGGATATACTTTGGTAAGCTTTGTGGCTGTTTTGTGTATTATTCCTTTTATTATGGTAATTTCGGGTTCGATCAGTAATGAGGAATTGGTTGCAAGATACGGATATTCTATATTACCTAGAGGATTTTCACTTGATTCTTATAGAATGCTTTTAAAGAATCCGATGACAATATTAAATGCGTATAAAACAACGATTTTTGTTACGGTTGTGGGAACAGCCATTGCTCTTTTTATCAATTCAATGACGGCTTATGTACTCAGCAGGAAAGATTTTGCATACAGAAATAAATTATCCTTTTTCTTCTATTTTACGACATTATTTAACGGGGGAATGGTATCTACCTACGTATTTATGGTTCGCTATTACCACTTGAAGGATAATTTGTTTGCATTAATATTACCATTTTTACTGAATGTATTTTATCTGCTGATTATGAGAAGCTTTATGTCGGTTATTCCTATGGAGTTGATTGAATCAGCAAAAATGGACGGGGCTGGGGAATTTACTACATTTATAAAAATTGTGCTTCCTCTGGCAAAATCGGGACTTGCTACAATTGGTCTGTTCGTAGCGCTGGACTATTGGAATGACTGGTACAATACAATGCTGTATATCAGTGACAGCTCTAAATTTACATTGCAGTATATGCTTTATAATATGCTTTCATCTGCAGAAGCCATGTCCAGAATGTCTTCCTCGGCACAGGCGGCTATGAGAACTTTGCCAACACAGACATTGAAGCTTGCAATGACAGTGGTGGCTACCGGACCAATCGTAATATTATATCCTTTCGTACAGAAATATTTTGTAAAGGGAATCACGGTAGGCGCTGTGAAAGGCTAATAATATATGAAAATTAATATATGAAAATTAGGAGGAAAAGAAAATGAAAAGAAAAATTGTTGCGCTATTTATGGCAACAGCGATGGCAGTTATGT
>CAMXBD010000057.1 GCA_947179245.1 uncultured Lachnospiraceae bacterium
TTTATATTGGTATCTTAAAGGGCATACGGATTATCTGAATTCACTTGGTAGAGGGGCAACGTTTAAGGAAATATCGAAATCTATAGTCGAAAATATTGAAATTCCGCTACCTGATTTGGAGAAGCAAATTGATTGTGCTAATACGTTAAAAAAGTGTTGGGATTTAATGTTACTACGAAAAGTGCAAATCAAGCAAATGGATAACCTAATTAAATCCCGATTTGTAGAGATGTTTGGCGATCCGATGGTAAATTCTATGGGGTGGTTGATTAAATCATTTGAAGACGTTAGTTGTATTATAACGGATGGTGAACATGCTACTCCCAAACGAGCGACAGAAGGAATATACTTACTTTCTGCAAGGAACATTCTTGATCATGCAATACAGCTTGATGATGTAGATTTCATTGATGATAAAGAATATGAGCGGATTGCGAAGCGAATAGTTCCACGGACAGGGGATGTGTTGCTTTCTTGCTCTGGCAGTATTGGAAGGTGCTGCGTTGTGCCAGAAAACTTAAAGTTTCAAATGGTCAGAAGTGTTGCATTGATTCGTTTTAATGATAACGAAGTGAATCCGATATTTGCGGAATGGTTAATAACGACAGATGAGGTACAAAGACAGATTTTGAAATTGGCAACACAATCTTCACAAACTAATTTGTTTCAGGGGAAAATAAAGAAATTGCGTGGTTATATACCACCGTTGAAGCTTCAGAACCAGTTCGCTGATTTCGTCACACAGACCACCAAATTGAAATTTGAAATACAAAAATCCTTAGATGAAACACAAACGCTGATGGATACCCTAATGCAGGAATATTTTGGCTAAGAACAGCTAGTATTTGGAAGGAGAATTAGTTATGATGTACCCATTTATGACTTTAGAAGATAATACGGAGATTGTTCATTCAGAGCAGTTGGAGAATGGCGAGGTGAAGGTTTATGTTGAGACGCCGGATGAGAAGGACTGTTTTCACAATATGACTTGCTATTTGCCCTCATATCGTATAGAGATTAATGGTTATTCAGAGAAGGAAGTTGACTATTTTATGGATATAATCAGGTCAACCGCACATTTAATTATTGAGTTTTCAAAAGAAGGAGGATTTATGAATGCCTCAGGTTTTTAGGATTGGTCCATACTGGATTTATTTCTGGGCAAATGAAGGCAGACCTAGTGAGCCCGTTCATGTGCATGTTTCAGAGGGAAACCCGTCGGAAAATGCAACGAAGATATGGATTACTGCTTCGGGGAAATGCCTGCTGGCACATAATAATTCCAACATACCAGCCAAAGCGTTGCGCAATATCATGAGAATTATTGAAGCGCGCAGTAATGAAGTGATTCATAAATGGATTACTTTTTTCGGAGAAGCAACATATTATTGTTGATTTATCAAAAAGCTATCTTGTAAATCCTTTGTACGATATGATTATCTCAATTAGTTTAGCAAAGGAGAGAAGCAGGATGGAGACAAAGATTTATAAAGTACTGAGTGATATGTCGGAGATTTTGAATTACCAGCAGTTACAGAAGTTACAAGAGGTGCTGAATGTAAGATTAAGTGAAAGCCCTGAACAAGAAGATAAGGTTTTAGGTAATTATGATTATTTGGAATTGTTTGTAGCTGCTAAAAGAGTGGAAGGCTGTACGTCGCGTACTATTGAATATTACCGTTCCTCGATTGAGACAATGCTGGATGCGGTGAATATTTCTGTAAGACAGATCACAACGGATATATTAAGAGATTACCTGACTAAATATCAGTTGAAAAATAATTGTAGTAAGGTGACAGTAGATAATGTTAGAAGAAACCTTTCAAGCTTTTTTTCATGGCTGGAGGATGAAGATCATATTATAAAAAGCCCTATTCGCAGAATTCATAAGGTTAAGACGGGAACTGTTGTAAAGGAAACATTTTCTGATGAGAACATAGAACAGCTTAGGGATGGATGTCATTGTATCAGAGATCTTGCGATTATTGATTTATTGTATTCTACGGGAATGCGTGTGGGTGAGCTGTGTAATCTTGATATTGAAGATATTAATTTCGATGAGAGAGAATGCATTGTATATGGAAAAGGGAATAAGGAGCGCAGAGTATATTTTGATGCAAAAGCTAAACTTCATCTTCAAAAGTATATAGAAAGTAGAGAAGATGGCAATCCAGCATTGTTCGTATCTTTAGATAAGCCATATGATAGGATCAGTATTAATGCAGTGGAGCATAGACTGCGGCAATTAGGAGCAGAGTTAAATATTAACAAAGTGCATCCGCATAAGTTTCGTAGGAGTATGGCAACAAAGGCGATTGACAAAGGAATGCCTATTGAACAGGTGCAAAAACTGTTAGGGCACCAGCAAATTGATACGACTATGCATTATGCAATGGTAAACCAGACGAATGTGAAGATGTCGCATCGAAAGTTTATTGCGTAGTTTACTTTTGCAAATCCCGATTTGTAGAGATGTTTGGCGATCCGGTACACAATCCAATGGAATGGCCTATAAAGAAATTAAGTGATTTATCGCTTCAGATAAACAGTGGTAATACGCCCAAAGGTGGGGAGCAAGTCTATGTTGATAAAGGCATCACATTTTTTAGAAGCCAAAATGTATGGAAAGATAGGCTTGAGATGGATGATATTGCTTATATTGATGAGATTACTCATGCCAGTATGAATAGAAGTAGTCTTAAACATGGTGATATCCTTATGACGAAGACCGGAAGGATAAATACTGATAATAGTTCTCTTGGCAGAGCAGCGTTGTACATGGGCGAAGATGATGCAGCCAATGTTAACGGGCATGTGTATTTTATAAGGTTAAGAGTAGGAGTTAACAATAAGTTTATCCTGAGAATACTTGTCTCTGACGAATATAGAGATTATATCAGAAGTGTATGCGTTGGTGGGATTGATAAAAGACAGTTAAATAAAGATCATATCGAAAATTTCCCTATCATATGTCCACCTGAAAGCATGATAGAGGAATATATTATGTTTGTTGAACAGATTGGCAAATTGAAATTTGAAATACAAAAATCCTTAGATGAAACACAAACGCTGATGGATACCCTAATGCAGGAATATTTTGGCTAAGAACAGCTAGTATTTGGAAGGAGAATTAGTTATGATGTACCCATTTATGACTTTAGAAGATAATACGGAGATTGTTCATTCAGAGCAGTTGGAGAATGGCGAGGTGAAGGTTTATGTTGAGACGCCGGATGAGAAGGACTGTTTTCACAATATGACTTGCTATTTGCCCTCATATCGTATAGAGATTAATGGTTATTCAGAGAAGGAAGTTGACTATTTTATGGATATAATCAGGTCAACCGCACATTTAATTATTGAGTTTTCAAAAGAAGGAGGATTTATGAATGCCTCAGGTTTTTAGGATTGGTCCATACTGGATTTATTTCTGGGCAAATGAAGGCAGACCTAGTGAGCCCGTTCATGTGCATGTTTCAGAGGGAAACCCGTCGGAAAATGCAACGAAGATATGGATTACTGCTTCGGGGAAATGCCTGCTGGCACATAATAATTCCAACATACCAGCCAAAGCGTTGCGCAATATCATGAGAATTATTGAAGCGCGCAGTAATGAAGTGATTCATAAATGGATTACTTTTTTCGGAGAAGCAACATATTATTGTTGATTTATCAAAAAGCTATCTTGTAAATCCTTTGTACGATATGATTATCTCAATTAGTTTAGCAAAGGAGAGAAGCAGGATGGAGACAAAGATTTATAAAGTACTGAGTGATATGTCGGAGATTTTGAATTACCAGCAGTTACAGAAGTTACAAGAGGTGCTGAATGTAAGATTAAGTGAAAGCCCTGAACAAGAAGATAAGGTTTTAGGTAATTATGATTATTTGGAATTGTTTGTAGCTGCTAAAAGAGTGGAAGGCTGTACGTCGCGTACTATTGAATATTACCGTTCCTCGATTGAGACAATGCTGGATGCGGTGAATATTTCTGTAAGACAGATCACAACGGATATATTAAGAGATTACCTGACTAAATATCAGTTGAAAAATAATTGTAGTAAGGTGACAGTAGATAATGTTAGAAGAAACCTTTCAAGCTTTTTTTCATGGCTGGAGGATGAAGATCATATTATAAAAAGCCCTATTCGCAGAATTCATAAGGTTAAGACGGGAACTGTTGTAAAGGAAACATTTTCTGATGAGAACATAGAACAGCTTAGGGATGGATGTCATTGTATCAGAGATCTTGCGATTATTGATTTATTGTATTCTACGGGAATGCGTGTGGGTGAGCTGTGTAATCTTGATATTGAAGATATTAATTTCGATGAGAGAGAATGCATTGTATATGGAAAAGGGAATAAGGAGCGCAGAGTATATTTTGATGCAAAAGCTAAACTTCATCTTCAAAAGTATATAGAAAGTAGAGAAGATGGCAATCCAGCATTGTTCGTATCTTTAGATAAGCCATATGATAGGATCAGTATTAATGCAGTGGAGCATAGACTGCGGCAATTAGGAGCAGAGTTAAATATTAACAAAGTGCATCCGCATAAGTTTCGTAGGAGTATGGCAACAAAGGCGATTGACAAAGGAATGCCTATTGAACAGGTGCAAAAACTGTTAGGGCACCAGCAAATTGATACGACTATGCATTATGCAATGGTAAACCAGACGAATGTGAAGATGTCGCATCGAAAGTTTATTGCGTAGTTTACTTTTGCAAATCCCGATTTGTAGAGATGTTTGGCGATCCGGTACACAATCCAATGGAATGGCCTATAAAGAAATTAAGTGATTTATCGCTTCAGATAAACAGTGGTAATACGCCCAAAGGTGGGGAGCAAGTCTATGTTGATAAAGGCATCACATTTTTTAGAAGCCAAAATGTATGGAAAGATAGGCTTGAGATGGATGATATTGCTTATATTGATGAGATTACTCATGCCAGTATGAATAGAAGTAGTCTTAAACATGGTGATATCCTTATGACGAAGACCGGAAGGATAAATACTGATAATAGTTCTCTTGGCAGAGCAGCGTTGTACATGGGCGAAGATGATGCAGCCAATGTTAACGGGCATGTGTATTTTATAAGGTTAAGAGTAGGAGTTAACAATAAGTTTATCCTGAGAATACTTGTCTCTGACGAATATAGAGATTATATCAGAAGTGTATGCGTTGGTGGGATTGATAAAAGACAGTTAAATAAAGATCATATCGAAAATTTCCCTATCATATGTCCACCTGAAAGCATGATAGAGGAATATATTATGTTTGTTGAACAGATTGGCAAATTGAAACTTGCAGGATAAACCAGCCACACAACAAATAGAAAGGCAGACAACCATGGCGCTTGAGAACAAACTCAATATAACCGATTCGGCAGAACTTGCCCGTACAGAAGAAAGAATCAGTAAAAAGAAGGCAGTTCAGCTTTTTGAGAATGGATATTTATATACCTTAGAACCGGGCACGTTAAACAGCCTTTTTCAAATCCACAAGTCTCTTTTTGAAGATATATACGATTTTGCAGGTAAAGTGAGAGAAGTTAATATCTCAAAAGGGAATTTCAGGTTTGTGCCGGTTATGTATTTGGACGAGGCACTTAGAAATATTGAGAAAATGCCCCAGTCAACCTTTGACGAAATTGTCGAAAAATACGTTGAAATGAACGTTGCGCATCCGTTTCGCGAGGGCAACGGCAGAAACATACGAATCTGGCTGGATTTGATTTTGCGGCAGGAACTTAACATGGTCGTAGATTGGAGTAAGATTGATAAGGATGATTACCTGCTTGCCATGGAAAGAAGCCCGGTCAAAGATATTGAGATAAAATATTTGTTAAAGGAAGCATTGACGGACAGAATAAATGACCGTGAGGTATATATGAAAGGTATCGACCGCAGTTACTATTATGAAGGCTATGCAACATATAAAGCGGAAGAACTTTAGTTGATGCACAAGGATTCTAATACCCCACAAAAATACAAATGCGTAAAGAGGCAACTCACCCATGAAGACTAATTTCGATTATTTATTGGAGAAAAAAGAATATGCGGATTTTGCGGTTCAGGCAGTAGAAGCTGAGAAGAGCATTGCAATCTCTCCGGCGACCTGTGCAATCTTGTCGAGACGCGCTCTGGAGCTGGCTGTGAGATTCGTGTTTTCTTACGATGCAGAATTGAAGCTGCCGTATCAGGACAATGTTTCCAGCCTGATTCATGAGCGGACATTTCGGGATATCATTGAGCCAAGACTTTTTCCCATGTTAAAATATACGATTCACCTTGGGAATGTGGCAGTTCATACAAATAGTGCCATTAAAAGGGACGAGGCTGTCATTGCGCTAAGAGACCTCTTTGAGTTTTGTGACTGGATTGATTATTCTTATTCTGAGGAGTACGAAGAGAGAAGTTTTGATGAGTCGATTTTGGCATCCGGTGATGAAAAGCGTGTAAAGGCGGATGAATTAAAAGCATTGTATGATGATTTGAGCAGTAAGGACAGACAGCTTGCCGAGGTTCTTAAGGAAAATGAAGAACTCCGTAAGCAGATGGCGGCGGAACGTAAACATCATACTAAGACAAGAGAGTTCCGCGTAGATACAATCAGTGAAGCCGAGACCAGAAGGAAATATATTGATGTGGCATTGCGTGAAGCAGGTTGGATTATAGGTAGAAATTGCACAATTGAGGAGCCTGTCACCGGAATGCCGGGCAGTACGGGAACCGGGTACGCGGATTATGTGCTATGGGGCAAAGATAATCTTCCGCTTGCGGTGGTCGAAGCAAAGAAAGCCTCTGTCGATACAATGGTCGGAAGCCAGCAGGCAAAGCTCTACGCTGACTGTTTACAGAACCGGTATGGAAGAAGGCCTCTGATTTTTGTCACAAACGGCTTTGAGTTTTTCTATACAAATGATTATGTGGGTTATCCAAGCCGGGCGGTTTCGGGATTTTTAACGCAGGAGGAATTACAGCTTGAGATTGACAGGAGAAAACAGCGTAAACCTTTAGAGAATATCGAAATCAGCGATAGTATTACCAACCGTCCATATCAGAAAGAAGCTGTCACCGCAGTCTGTGATGCCATTGCAAAGAAGCATAGAAAAATGCTGATCGTACAGGCAACTGGTTCGGGAAAGACGAGGGTCAGCGTCAGCGTTGTTGATGTGCTAAGACGGCACAATTATGTGAAAAATATTCTTTTTTTAGCGGATAGGACTGCGTTGGTAAAGCAGGCGAAGAACAGTTATACGAATCTGCTTAAGGATTTATCCTGCTGTAACCTGTTAGACAGTAAGGATGATCCGGAGTCGTCGAGAATGATCTTTTCTACTTATCCGACGATGATGAATGCAATAGATGAAAAGAAAAATAAATTTGGAGACAGGTTATTTGGTCCGGGGCATTTTGACCTGATTATCTGTGACGAAGTTCACCGTTCTATATATAAGAAGTATCAGGAGATTTTTGAATACTTTGATGCGCTGCTTTTAGGTATGACTGCAACGCCCAAGAATGAAATTGATAAAAATACATATGGTATTTTTGATCTTGAGAGAGGTGTCCCTACTTTTGCATATGAATTGGAAAAGGCAGTTGAGGAGGGATATCTGGTCAGTTACTCGACGCTTGAGTACAAGACGAAAATCATGGAAGATGGCATTCACTATGATGAGCTGTCGGATGAAGAAAAGGAAGAATACGAGGAAACCTTCGCAGACGATGATACAATAACACACGATATCTCAAGTTCTGCAATCAATTCATGGCTTTTCAATACAGATACGATTGATAAAGTTCTCAAAGAACTTATGGAAAAGGGGCTTAAAATCGAAGGTGGAGACAAACTCGGCAAGACGATTATTTTTGCAAAGAATAGACTGCACGCAAAGGCTATTGTAGAAAGGTTTCATGTCTTATTCCCTGAATGCGGCGGAGATTTTATTAAGCAGATTGATTATAGTATCAAATATGGTGATTCCTTGATCGATGATTTCAGCATAAAAAACAAGATGCCTCAGATTGCCGTATCAGTTGATATGCTCGATACTGGCATTGATATTCCTGAGATACTGAATCTGGTGTTCTTTAAGAAAGTCAGAAGTTATGCGAAATTTTGGCAGATGATTGGCAGAGGGACGAGACTGTGTCCAGACCTGCTGGGCGAGGGAATAGATAAAGAGCGTTTTTTAATTTTTGATTTCTGTAATAATTTTGAATATTTCAGAGTGGATAAGAATGGCAGCGAAAGTGGTATTCAGGAAACTCTCTGTGAGAAAATCTATAACGTTAAAGCACAGATATGCAGAGAATTACAGGTGTCATATTTTGCGTCCGATAAGGTGTATGCTTCGTATAGGGATGATCTGGTAGATGATTTACATCAGGCAGTCATTGGATTGAATGACAATAGTTTTATGGTAAAAAGACATCTAAGGTATGTAGAGATGTATCGAGCCCTTTCTCATTGGAAGAACCTTGAAACTGTTGAGATTTCAGAGATCAAGGAGCATATTGCCCCGCTTGTGAAACCGGAGAAGGAAGATGAGCTTGCAAGACGTTTTGATTATCTGGTATACAGTATTAGTTTGGGCATACTACAGAGTAAAAACGTTCAGGCGCCAGTCAATATCGTGGTTCAGACGGCAGAGCAGTTATCCGGTAAGTATTCGATTCCACAAGTAGCGGCACAAAAAGAAATCATTGAGAAAGTTCAGCAGGCGGAATTCTGGAACCATACAACAATCTTAGAACTTGAGACGGTAAGAACTGCTATGCGTGGTCTGTTACAGTATCTGGATAAGGTTCGCAAAAAGATTTATTATACGGATTTCACAGATACGATCATAGATATGGCTGAGGGTGAGCCTATTTATGACAGTAATGATCTGCAGAATTATCGCAAGAAAGTTGAGTTCTATCTGAAAGAGCATGGTGACAGGATTTCCGTATATAAGCTTAGGAATAATAAGCAATTATCCGAAGGTGACTTAAAGGAACTGGAGCGTATTTTATGGCAGGAGCTTGGCTCTAAAGAAGACTACATAAAGGAGTACGGGGACACACCTGTCGGCAGGCTTGTACGTCGGATCGTGGGCGTAGACAGAGCAGCCGTAAATGAAGCATTTAGTGAATTTTTGACAGAAGAACGTTTGAACATTAACCAGATACGCTTTGTTAATCTTATTGTGGATTATATTGCGGCTAATGGAAATATCGATGATAATAAGGTACTTATGGAAGAACCATTCAGGTCTGTGGGGAGTATCACAGCATTATTCAAAGACGATATGGGAACTGCTAAACTTATTATGGAAGTAGTGGCGGATATCAAGCGTAATTCTGAGGAAACTGCGTGAAAGGACAAGCTGGAAGAATATCATAAGCAGCAGAAATGGCGATGTAAGATGAAACATACGAAACTATTAATAACGATTGTTACCTTTGCTTTTCTGAGCACAGTAGCCAATTTTCATGTACATGCAAAAGACTTTAACTATTCGCCTGTATCTGAACTACCGCAGGAAGAGGATACAGGAGATTATATTAAACTGCTTACTGATGGCACTGCCTATAAGGTGAAACAGGATGACACTTTATGGAGCATTGCCGATGAGAAGTATGGGGACGGCAGTCTGTACAAAGATATTCTGGAAATGAACAGGGAAACGTTAAAGAATCCGAATATCATTCTGCCGGGGGAAACCATTATGCTCCCAGAGTATTTGTATATACCAAGAAGTAATACGCCGGCTATGGAACAGGAGGGAGCTTTCCGAATTGAGGATGCCGCGATAGAATGTTACAATTCCCCACTGGAAGCGGATATTCCGATGCTGTATGTCAGGAACAGCATAAGTATTTTTTCGGGAGTGGCAGATAACCGGATGGGGTTAAATGCGCTCACAGAGAGCTGGGAGGACTTTGTGGCGGAAGTAGAGCGAAGCAGTGAAGAAATCTGCGGAGGCAGGGTCACAGACCTGACTTTTGAGCAATACCGGATTGAAGATGGATGTGACCTGTGCGGTTATACTTTTACGCTGGTAATGCCGGATAAGGTTCGGGAGGTTGCAGTGTTCTATCGTCTTGGTGAGCAGAATATGGCAGAAATTATCGGTTCTCGTGAGAAAAAGAAGAATGCAGCGCTTGTAGATGCCGTCAGATACGTTGCGGCAAGCTTTGAAGATTTAGGCGGGGAAATTAATGCAGAGTCTGGGATTGTAGAAGAGAATGTGGGAGCCGGAGACTGGAATTATCCCAATCTGCACAATTTATTCAGGGCAACGATGGATAATTACGGGCTTCGTGTGATTGACGAAGAAGAAACTACAGGGGAAAATCGTGAACTTACATGGGAGGAGCCGTTATTTGAGAATGTTGTCCGTAATGCGCTGGTTGAAATCTGGATGATGGATGACGAGGAGAAGGCGGAATTTATGGCAAGACCGGTTACGGAAAGTGATATGGCTATCGTTGGAAGTTTATCCTGCGGCATGTACTATCGTGTCGCAACCAATAAGACGAAGGTGCAATTAAGGATGGGAGGGTATTCAGAGGAAATTTTTCTTGACAAAGGTCAGGATTTTTCTCTGGCGGATATTGCCAATTTCACAAGCTTGGAGAGATTGTCGCTTGATGGTATGCAGGATTATTCATTCCTTTCCGGGATTCCCCACTTAAAATCATTGACGATAGACTGTGGACGGCCGACACAAAATGTGGATTTTTTGGCGCAGTGCACGGAACTGGAGTCTTTAAACTTACATGGCGACGGATTTGGGATGTTGACGGATCTTACCGTACTTGCTAATTGTAAAGAACTGAGGAGACTCTATTTGCAGACGCCGAGAGTTACTGATTTTTCATTCTTGAAGGAATGTCCACAGATTGATGTTATGAAACTCACCGGAGAGCGGTCGGACGGACAGCTATCAAAGGTGCCGGATCTGGAGCTGCTCCCTAATGCGCGGGAGATTGAATTTTATGGTCGGGAAGTTCGATGATGAATGACAGGAAAGTGTCTTACTTAGCGTAGGGCGCTTTTTTTTCGGTGATTGTAACTTTTTACTGCTTTCCGTAATCTAATCAGTATAACACATGTGTTCACATGAGAATTATATTTTCTAAGCTGACCCGGTGTGCCGGGTTAGAAAACCAAATAATCTCTATATAGAGACGACGAGTGATGCCGCTGCAGAGGCATGAGCGTAAAACAAGAAGATGAAGAAAGGCATGGTTATAAAGATGAAGAACACAGTAAGCCTGAAATTAGTTGAGAAGGCGGTTAAAGGAAACAGAGAGGCTTTTGGAGAACTGATTATCATGCATCAGGAATACCTGTATAAACTGGCGTATATGTATACCAAGAATGAACAGGATGCCTTGGATGCAGTGCAGGAATGCGCTATGCGCGCAATGATTTCCATGGACAAGCTTCGTGAGCCGCGGTACTTTAAGACATGGATCACGCGCATACTGATCAACAGCATTTACAAGGCACAGAAAAGGTATAGTAACACCAGTCCTTTTGAGGACTACAATGAGGCAGCGCCAGAACAGATGTTATCTATAGAAGAAAAGACAGATTTATATGATGCGATAGATTTGCTTCCACCAACATACAAAACAGTAGTTATTTTACAATATTTTGAGGGAATGAAGATCAAGGATATCGCGCAGGTCATGGGTATTCCAGAGGGTAGTGTGAAGGCATACCTGTATCGTGCTAAGGAAATGCTGCGAAGGCAGCTTGACGACGAAGAAGGAATCGATGCAAGAGCCAGATAAACCTTGCTAAAATTAATAGAGCGTACAACAATACATGGAAGATGCAAATAGTAATTCATGATGCGTTAAGAAGGCGCAGAAAAGGAGAAATAGAATGAAAAGTGAAAGATTTGACGCGATTGTCATACCCAATAATTTGTCCCAGCGTGTACGCAAGGGGATACGACAGGGCGAAAAAATATATGTGCGCAATAAACGAAAAAAAATAATGATAAGAGTTGTGACAGCCGCCGCAGCGTTGTTTCTTTGCATGGGTATTTTTGTATCACAGCCAGCGCTGGCTTCAAAAATACCAGTGATCAGGAATATTTTCAAATTATTGCAGGGGGATTACTCCTATCAGGGTGATCTGGATTCTGTTGCACAGAAATTTCAGGAGCCGGACGGGGCGGATACCGGGCTGTCTGACGCAAACGACGAGATGACGGGAGAGAACGGTACCCTGCCGGCAGACAATGTTTCCGGCACGAACGAAAACGGTAGTTATTTATCTGATTCCAGATATACCAAGACAGTAAACGGAGTCACAGTGTCGGTTTCTGAGGCATACAGCTCTGTGGAGGCAATTTACCTGTCGTTTATGATTAAGAGTGAAGAACCTTTTCCGGATACAATGATGAATATGGATGAACATCCGTTAATCTATCTGGTGGGAACAGCCGATTTTTCCTTTATGCCGGATGGAGGAGAGGCGGCAGGCTATGCGAATGGCGGGACGGGTTCGATCGAAGGAAAATTCCTAGATGAGCATACTTATGCGGGTATTTACCGTATTGATATTTTGGATATTGTAGGAAATGATGATGTGCTGAAAGAAACCTACCGGGCACTGGATGCCTTTGACATGAACTATACGATTAATCAGATTGTTGGGGATAAGGCTGAACCGGAGCCGCTTGATTATCGCGGCAAAACAAAAGAAGACTTGGAAGCAATGTCGGATGAAGAGTGGAGTGCATTCATGAATGAGATCACGCCGCCTGACCGGAATCAATTTCCTAATAAGTATGAAAACTGGTGGTTTGACGGTCCTTTTACATTCAATCTTCATATAGAAGCTGATAATGAGAGCGCGCAGGTGGTTACAGTAGACGAGATGAATGAGACAGGCGCCGGGCTGTATCAGGTCGTGAAGACTAAGTTTGAGATTACAGTAGAAGAAAAATGCAGTGAAGAACGCAGTGAAAGCGGTGTATTTATGGTCGTACTTGATGCAGATGGACAGCTTCTTCCAAACGGAAGCAGTTCTTTTGCGGACACCTACGCAATCAACGGAAGAGATGTGTCCAAGGTCTATGTATATGTCTGTGACTATATAGAGTATATGGATGATATCAAAGCACACCGGAGTGATGCGGATTTCAAAGAAATTCTGGAAAAACGCGCATTATACGGGAAGGAGATTGTGTTCTAATCTTATACAGTGCATCAATTGAGCAAAGATTAATTTTTGTAACCTGAATGTAACATCTTTCATCTATGCTGTATTTAGCGATCAGGATACAGGCAGTTTATTCATACGAGAAAAATATCTGGCAAGCAGCCTGTCTGCTGGTCGCTGTACAAATCATAGAAACAAGGAGCAACAGATGTTATGGAAATTTTGCAGGCAGTAAACTTAAAAAAATATTATCAGAGTGGAGACAACACGGTAAAGGCAGTGGATAACATCAGCTTTTCCATAGAAAAGGGCAGTTTCACGGCTATCGTGGGCACATCCGGCAGTGGCAAGACAACACTGCTCAACCTGATTGGAGGGTTAGACTATGCGGATGAGGGTGAGGTCATAATAGACGGTCACTCGATTATGAAGATGTCAGAGGAAGAGCTGACCGTGTTCAGGCGCAGAAATATCGGGTTTGTGTTCCAGAACTATAACCTGATCTCGGTACAGAATGTATACAAGAACATTGTGCTTCCCATCAGGCTTGACGGCAGACAACCGGATAAGAAGTATATCGAGCACATATGCGGAGAACTGGGTATTGAGGGTAAAATGGGCAGATATCCCAACCAGCTCTCCGGCGGACAGCAGCAGAGGGTATCTATTGCAAGGGCAATCGCGGCGAAGCCCGCGGTGCTGCTTGCAGATGAGCCCACCGGTAATCTGGACTCTAAGACCAGTGCGGAGGTAATGGGGCTTCTTAAGATGACTTCCAGAGAATTTCACCAGACCATCATTATGATTACCCACAATGAGGCGATTGCACAGCTTGCAGACCGCGTGATTCACTTGGAAGATGGAAAAATTGTGGGTGGCGTTCAGGAGGCGTATACCTGTCCGGGTGATTTCAGAGGGGAGGTGCATCCATGAGCAGCATGTTTAGAAATTCCAATGTAGAACTGGAAAAAGAACTGGCGGCGGAAGACTACAAGGCGCATCCGGTCAGGAACAGGATCGCGATTCTGGCCGTAGCATTGACTGCAATATTGATTGTTGTTACATTTACTGTGGGGATCGGATTTGCAAGTGCATCTACGCGCGCCATGGGTGCATCTCCCGGACCGGGTGCGGACAGTGCCATGATTTATGGTGATGAACAGGTTCTTGAGAGAGTCAGGGCGCTTCCGCAGGTGGAATGGGCGGCTTATGCCAAAAGATGCAGTACAAGTTATCTTCATAATTCTGATTTTTCCGGTTTGAATGTGCGGTTGTTTGCAGCTGACGAAGTGCACTATGACAAGAATATGGTGGAGCTGATCAATGGGAGATATCCCGTGGGAGCAGATGAGATCCTTATATCGGATACGATGTCAAAACGCCTCGGGCTTGGGGAAGAGACAGGGGCATCCTATGACCTTGTGGTACTTGTAGAGGGTGAAACGGAAGGTGAGCAGGTGGAACAGATCATTCCTATGACGGTATGCGGCTACTACAGGAATCCTCTGCGCAATGTTTCCGATTTTTATGAGGAGATCTATACAGGGGAGGCGTTTATTGCGGCTCATAATCCGAAACTGATCGAGGGATATGATAATATTTATGTGAAGCTGAATAATCTAAATCCGTTTAAGCTGGGAAGCGACAAAGAAGACAGGCTGAATGAGGTGGATGAACAGGCAGGAGGAAACGGAATCGGATACAAAGCGAGTGATATGACAGTTTTTATACTGATTCCAATTGTATTGATTATTCTGTGCATCATGCTCTGCGGTTACTTTTTCATCTATAATGTGTTTGATATTTCCATAGTGAATGATATCCGGTTTTACGGGGAACTGAAAACTATCGGCATGTCTTGTAAACAGCTTCGACGAATGCTATCATGGCAGATGAACCGGATTGCCGCGATCGGCATCGCAATAGGAGGTATTGTTGGTTATGGTATCGGACTTGCGGCTTCCGGAGCGGTTCTGGGCGCTTTTGCAGAAGGGGTGAGCTCATATTATAAACCGGCGGGATTTGTGCAAGTATTTGTTCTGGGTGGTGTTTTTTCTTGGCTTACGGTATATATCAGCACGATGAGACCTTTTCGGATCGCATGCACGATTTCACCTGTGGAGGCGGCAAGATACCGTGGGAAGAAGAAAAAGGGCGTGTTCTCAGTAATTTCCTTTGCACTCAGCGGAATTGTATTTCTGGTAGTGTATACCATATCTATTGGTTATTCGGTGGAGGTACAGGCACTTAAGTATAACGGGACGGATTTCAGGATTAGTCAGGAAAGTGTTTCATACGGTTCGAATGAACCTTATCAGCCAATCAGCAATGAGCTGGTGCAGAAGCTTAAAGATTTGGAGTTTACAGAAGATTTCAGAATTTTTTACTGGGCAAGGACGAAGCCTGATTATTATATTGACCGGGGTGAATACCAGTATCGTTCATCAGAGGGAGAGATTAGCGTCGATGGTGAGCTGGCGCAGGATCTGATGGCATATCGGGAGAAGCTGGAAAGGGAGGATACGATGTGGTTTGCCAATCCGGGAACATCTGAGAGAGGGAATTGCCCAATCTGTGTTCTCGGAATGAATCCGGAATATCTTGACCATGAGAGTCAATACTTTAATGTGCTTGAAGGCAGTCTGGATGCAGAGAGGTTTGCCGAGGGGGATTATGTGATTTATAATCGTTCCTTTTATACGAACGATGTGAAGCAAAGTGAAGGAATGGAATATCAGATCCATGCGGGTGATGAGGTGACGGTGACGTTTTACGATGATATGGCGGATCGATACGTAGAACGCAAATTCACGGTGATGGCGCTTGTTACATGCGACAATATTTTTGGAACGGATACTGCGGGAGAGGCCAACCTCTGGATCACGGACAGGACTTTTGAGAATATTTATTCTGATTACAGAAATCTTATAGGGGATATCTGTTTTAACGTATCAGGCCGTATGGAGGATGGAACTGTTCTCTCAGAGCGGGAGCAGTATGAGGTGATAGCAGATATTGTAAAGCAAGATGGTAACATGCAGTTAGCGGTTGACTCTATCTATCTTAGCAGATTACATTTTATGGAGCGAAAGAGAACTATGACAGCTTTTGGCATTCTTCTGGCTGTTATTGTAGGTTTGATCGGTGTTGCCAATATGGTAAACACAGTAACCACAGATGTGATGGCGAGAAAAGTAGAATATGCGGCCATGCAGTCCATCGGTATGACCGGACGGCAGATGAAAAGAGATATTTTTGCTAAATATGCAGGGTTGATTGCCGTGTCGCTTGCGTTGGCGATAGCTGCGGGAGCGGTTTTATCCTATATGATTGGGGCAGGTGCAATTTTTAACTTTTCGATCGGAGCGTTTGCACAGGCGTTTGGTATTTTCCTGTTTGTGTCTGTGGGATTATGCATGACGATGGCGGGACTGCTCACCAAGGTAATGAACAAGAAGTCTGTTGTGGAGAGACTACGGGAAATAGTGTGAGAAGTACTTTAGGTTACAGAAAGGTGTGTAATCATGGTGGATAGGCACATATTAGTAATAGAAGATGACAGGGCACTCAACGGAGGAATTGTTTTTGCACTGGAAAAAGAGGGGTATCATGTTCACAGTGCATATACACTGCTGGAAGCGGAGAAAAGCCTGAGGCAGAAGATGAATCTGATCCTTCTGGATATCAATCTTCCGGATGGGAATGGCAGAGAGTTTCTGCGAAGCGTGCTTGCAGGGCAGCCTGTGCCGGTACTTTTTCTGACAGCGAGGGATTCTGAGGACGATATACTTAAAGGATTTCAGGCAGGGTGTGATGATTACATTACGAAGCCCTTTTCCATGCCGGTACTGCTTATGAAGATTGCAGCAGTTTTAAAACGCAGTGAAGGGGTGTCGAGACAGATCTATGCAAGTGGTGAGCTGGTGTATGACTTTGAGAATAAGACGCTTATGAGACATGGCGAACCGGTGGAACTGACTGCGCTGGAATGCAGGCTGCTTGAGCTTTTTCTCCACAACAGGGGAATTGTGCTGGCCAGAGAGACACTGCTTGAACGGATCTGGGATGTGGATGAGCGGTTCGTGGAAAACCGGACGCTCAATGTCACTATCCGCAGACTGCGCATGAAAGTGGAGGATAATCCGGATCAGCCTGCATATATCAAAACTGTATTCGGTTTAGGCTACAAATGGGAGGACGGACAATCATGAAACGGGAATTTCTATATTGGCTGCGTCATGATACGGATATGATATGGAAAGGCGGTATGGGCTTGATGCTCATACTGCTTTTCCTATGCACGGAAATATTATCACATAACCCCAATCGGGGAATGACGCTTCTAATTGTGTACGGTGTAGGATGCATGGCGATTTTTGCCGGATTGTATTTTGTTATTGTGAGGCGTGTGAGTGCTGTGCTGTATGAACTGGGCGGCATGATAGAATGTCTGATGGACGGACGTCCTGAGGTGGTATTTCCGGCTGCGGAGGATACGATTTTATCAAGACTACAGAGCCAGCTCATGCGTCTGTACGATATTATGCATTCTTATGAGGAGCGGGAACATCAGATGCGCAGGCAGCTTGACGAGAATATCGGTGATCTGGTGCATCAGCTCAACACACCGGTCACGAATATCAGGATGTATGCGGAATTTCTGGGCAGGGATGACTTGACGGCAAAAGAGCGGGAGCGTTTCTTAAGTTGTCTGGTGGAACAGGCACATAAGCTGTCATGGCTTGGGGAGAGTTTCTCGAAAATATCCCGTCTGGAAACCGGGATTATCCGCTTGAAACCGGAGAGACAGAAGCTGCAGCCGGTGATTCTGCGTGCGGTAGGGCAGATTATGGAAAAAGCACAGCTTCGAGGTATGGAAATCAGCCTGAAAGGTGATGTGCAGTCGGAAGTTCTGGCGGATGCCAAGTGGACGGCAGAGGCAGTCTTCAATGTACTTGACAATGCGGTGAAGTACGGAGACGAAGGAAGTACTATTGAAATCGAAGTGACGAAGTTGACAAACTATACAGGTGTCGCTGTCAGGAACAGCGGGATGGAGATCAATCAGGAAGAATACCATAATCTTTTCAAACGCTTTTACAGAGGAAAAGGAACCGGAGAGACGGAAGGTTCCGGTTTGGGGCTTTATATTGTGAGGAAAATACTAGAGGATGAGAAGGGATATATCACGGCAGGGCGGAAGAATGACGGGCGGACGGAGTTTGTGCTGTACCTGTATCATGGATCATGTAAATGATACCGCGAAATGAGTTGCTTACAACCTAAAAAAACGTTATAATGAACGCGGGTTCCTCACAGCGGAACCTATAACGGCAAGACAAAATGATTTTGAAGCTGCATAGGAGGAAGACTGCGATGGAATATGCGGATCATAAAAACCGTTGTGTGTGGGCGAATCCGAAGAATGAACTGTATATACAATATCATGATAAAGAATGGGGACAGCCGGTGCATGACGATCACCGGCTGTTTGAGATGCTTATTCTGGAATCCTTTCAGGCAGGATTGTCGTGGGAATGCGTTTTAAACAAAAGAGAAGCGTTCAGGCAGGCTTTTGACGGGTTTGATCTTGAGAAAGTATGCGCTTATGACGAGGATAAAATGGAGGAGTTAAGGCAGAATGAGGGAATCATCCGAAACCGCCTGAAAATTAAGGCTGCGGTGAAAAATGCCAGAATATTCCGGGATATAGCAGCCCAGTACGGAAGCTTTGCGGACTATCTGTGGGGATATACAGACGGACAGGTCATTTACGAAAATGATAAATTGAGTTCTCCGCTGTCTGATGAGATATCCAAGGATCTCAAAAAGAGGGGAATGACTTTCGTAGGAACCACGATTATCTATTCTTATCTGCAGGCGGTGGGTGTGATCTATTCCCACGAAGACGGGTGTTTTCTCTGCAGAACAAAAGACAGACAGGAGTTTGATGAACCATGAGAAAAAAAGAACTAGCGCTTGAGGTTATAGAGCGTTTGAAAAAGGAATATCCCGATGCCGAGTGCTCACTGGATTATGATGAAGCATGGAAATTGCTCGTCAGTGTGCGGCTTGCCGCCCAGTGTACCGATGCGAGAGTCAATGTGGTGGTCGAGAAATTGTATGCAAAATATCCCGATGTGGCTTCACTTGCGGCAGCTCCGGTGGAAGAGATTGAGAAAATCGTACATCCCTGCGGTCTGGGTAACAGTAAAGCGAGGGATATCAGCGCGTGTATGAAGATGCTTCAGGAAGAGTATGGAGGCAAAGTGCCGGATGATTTTGACGCGCTCCTAAAACTTCCCGGAGTAGGACGGAAAAGCGCCAACCTTATTATGGGTGATGTGTTCGGCAAACCAGCGATCGTGACGGATACCCATTGTATCCGCCTATGTAACCGAATCGGGCTGGTAGATGGTATTAAAGAACCTAAGAAAGTGGAGATGGCACTGTGGAAAATCATTCCTCCGGAAGAGGGAAGTGATTTCTGCCATAGGCTCGTATGGCACGGAAGAGAAGTCTGCACGGCCAGAACGAGTCCTTACTGCGATAAGTGTTGTTTACAAGATATCTGTAAGAAAAAGGGGCTGTCGGGAAATAGACAGTTCTAACAGGGCGAGGTGTGGTTCGAAT
>CAMXBD010000058.1 GCA_947179245.1 uncultured Lachnospiraceae bacterium
CCATCTGTTTTTCCCGCAGCCCCTCAAGATTCACGCCGTCTACACACACTTCTCCCTCCGTAGGCACATCGAGACCGCCGATCATATTAAGCAGCGTCGTCTTTCCGCTGCCAGATGCGCCCACGATGGCTGCAAATTCTCCCCTCGCAACCGTAAGCTCAACACCATCCAGCGCCTTCACCAGATTCCCGCCGCTCCCATAATATTTCTTAAGATTGTGTACCTTAATCATAATTAAAAAGCTTCTCCCGTCTACTCCGCTTTCTCCTTCTTCACAAACATCAGACCAAACACTCCCACACCGCAATTACTTGATACCGTGGCGGAAGCTTTCTGTGTAATGACTCTGTCAAAATGTATATATTTCTCCGCTTCTTCCAATATTTCCCCGACTTGATGTACTGTACAGCCGGCGTAAGTAAGAAACAGAATACTCGTATCTATCTGTTTGCCATGTTGGAGCAGCCGTTTCACATATCTGCGCCTTACATGATTCATATTTCCCGCTTCTATCTTCCAAAGCTTCAATTCATTTTGAGACATATGAAGAACCGGGTGCAGATTCAGACCACTGCATACCTTATGCACCAGCGCGCTGATTTTGCCGTTACGATAGAGCGCTTCCGTACTCGGCACAAGAAAGTTGGAGCATATTCTCTCACGCATCCCGTCCAACGCCTCGCATATTTCCTGAACAGATTTTCCTTCTTCCGCCATAACGGCTGCATACAGCACCATAAGACCGTGCCCGCTGCTGATGTGTGTTGAATCCACTATGGTGACGTTATCAAAGCTCTTGCTTGCCTGAAGCGCGTTCGGATATGCCCCGCTTAAGTCAACAGTAGCCGTGATATGGATCACATGTTCTGCGCTTTCCAGCGTATCCGCAAAGAAATATTCATATTCCGCGGGAGCTGCCGTAGAGGAATGCGTATAATTTCCCTCCATCTGCAGATAATTAAGCACGCTGTCGGAAGAAACTTCAAAAAGATCGCAGAAACGTCCCTCTTTCGTATGGACATAGCAATACATCAGCCTGATTTGATACTTCTCCAGCAAATTTTTCGGCAGATCGCAGATACATTCTGCAGTGATGGCAACTTTACGTTTTCTTACGCCAATCACACGGTTGATTGCTGCCTCCTCTTCCATCTCATCATCGTCTTCCTGCGCAATGTACTCGATCAGTTCCGTTGGCAGATATTTTAACAGACTTGCCTCCAAAAGCGCCGCGTTAATGGGTTTCGCCAGATATCCGTCAAATCCCATATTCTGGTAGACCTGTTCGGCATTCGTCATGACATTGGCAGTCAGGGCGACAATAGGTACTTTCTGGCAGAATCCTTTTGTCTGGGCACGCACCGCTTTCATCGTTTCCTCGCCGTCCATATCCGGCATCATATGATCCATCAGGATTACATGATACAGATTCTCGGCAGTGCATTTCAGACATTCTTTACCGCTCGCTGCCGTATCAACTTTAATTTCCGTGCCCCGGAGCAGTTTGATGGCTACCATACGGTTCATATCATTATCATCCACAACAAGCACTCTGGCATCCGGCGCCGTAAAGCTTTGTTTATATTTTGCACGATTATTCAACTGCTTCTGCGCCGCAAAGTTAATTACACCAATTGGGCGTACATTGACAATACGCTGTTTGACCTCCACCGTAAAAGTGGAACCTTTGTGGTAAACACTGTCCACATAGATCCTGCCGCCCATCATCTCTATCAACTGTCTGGAAATATTAAGCCCAAGTCCCGTTCCCTCAATATGGCGGTTATCTCCTTCGTCCACACGTTTGAAAGAACTGAACAGATCCTCCAGACTCTCCTTACGGATTCCCATACCGGTATCTGTCACAGAAATGCGCAGCATAATCTGGTCCGCGGCAACTCGTTCTCCCTTAGCCGTCAGTGTAACAGACCCTGACGCCGTATACTTGACTGCATTGGTCAACATATTCGTGACTACCTGTTTGATACGCACTTCATCTCCATAGAGCATTGACGGAATTTCCGGATCGATATCCACTTTAAACTCCAGTTCCTTCTCATGGGCGCGGATCCAGATTAAATTCACCAGATCGCTGAACATGGAGCTGATCTCATACTGTGCTGGTACAATCTCCATTTTGCCCGACTCTAACTTGGATAAATCCAGAATATCATTGATAGTAGTCAGCAGCATCTTGCTGGCATTCTGAATGTTAATGGCATTCTCAGCGATCTCATCGGAAATATCTTCCCTGAGAATCATTTCGTTCAAGCCGATGATCGTATTGATCGGCGTGCGGATCTCATGGCTCATATTGGCAAAAAATACATCTTTGGACTTGGCTATCTGCTCAATCTCCTCTTTCTGCCTCTCCGCCAGCTTCTGTTCCTTATCATATGTGCGCACTTGAATTTTCATCAATATTCCGATGAAACAGCTTACTACTATCATCGTGATATAGGAATCGACAATACTGTAAGAGCGGCTTGGCATCGGCATGATATCCGGAAACCGGTAGGTAATGTAATATGTAATAAGAAAAGAGACTACGGAAACCATCAATGTAATAACCAGCTCCCTGCCTTCAAACAGCAGGAAAACATAGACCAGGCCCAGCACAAACCAGACCGGCGTGCCACTCTCCATACCGCCGCTCCAAATAAAAATCAACGGAAACAAAATGAGATTTGATGTAAAAACAAGAAGTCTGCACGCCTGTTTAATCTTGTGACGATCTGCTGCTATATGGATTGCAGTAAAAGATACGATACACATCGGAATCAGAGCATACAGCACCACAGGCGCCGCTCCCAGCAAAACCCGCCCCATTCCGATGATAGAAGCGGCAAATGCCAGTAGCAGGGCAATTCGCATGAGTCTATCCTGAAAATTCACCCGTTCATTCAGCAGGGAGCGTAAAAATCTGTCTATTCTCTTAATCATAATTGCCTCCATTCTGACTTCCCGTAATCTTCGCATTCAAATCCTCCAATACGCCGCCGGCGCTGAGGAAATCAAATTCGTCCACGCTCTGTCTGATTTTGGCTGTCATTTCATTCAAGTCGATCCCGTGATATGTGCAGGATTCCAACTGTTTCAGAATATCCTCAATACCATCGCTCTCAAAGTTGTCCATTTTCTCCTGTAAACGAGCTATCTGCTCAGTCAATGTCTGCTCATCTATCTCCTGTAATACCTGTCCTGTATCTGTGTTTTCCGCATCATCGTCTGCCTCTGCACCCTGTTCCCCGGATATTTCTTTGTCAGGATCATGATAGCCATCGGGATAAATAAAGGTATTCTCTGCCAGAGCCGCAAGAAGCTCCTCATGCTTCTTCATGAACTCCGCATGATGTTCAAGAATATATTCGATCCGGTTTTCTTTGCCTGCCATCTCCATGCCAAGCGCAAGTTCCGCCAGATCATTGGCGCCGATTCCTCTGGAATTACTCTTTAGCGCATGAGCGGTAATGGAATAATTTTTCCAGTTCTGCTCCTCAAATAACTGTTGCAGCTGCCGGCTTCTTCCTGCACCCTGCTCATGGTACATGGCTATGATCTCTCGCAGTCCTTCTCTGTCTCCGCAGTAAGAAATTCCTTGCGAAACATTAATGCCTGCACGGCTTAACGCCTCCAGCCCTTCCGATTCGGGTGTGGAACCCGGTACACTATTGACCGGACTCGAAGATGTTTTAGGCGCTTTGCTTTCCCCTGCATTCTCCTGCTCCTCTAACGTCTGTCCGCCATCGGCTGCACCGCTGCCGTTACCGGAACCTCCCCCTTCTTCCTGTGTCTGCGGATCTATCTTCACCTGTTTCTGCTGTGGGATATACCGCTGCAGTATTCTCTCCAGCACACTCAGTTCAATGGGCTTGGCAATAAAATCATCGAATCCTTCCTCCATGAACATCTCCCTCGCCCCGCCAATGGCATTCGCCGTAAAAGCAATTATCGGAAGAGTCTGGAAATAGGAACCCGGTTTCTGGCGTATCTTATGAAGAGTCTCTACACCATCCATCTCCGGCATCATATGGTCTAAGAATACACAGTCATAATCCATGCTGTTCAGTTTATCCAGTCCTTCCTGCCCGCCAAGCGCCATAACTGCCTTGATCTGATAAGGAAGTAAAAGTCTTGCCATGACTTTCAGGTTCATGGCGTTATCGTCTACTACAAGAACCTTCGCCGTAGGAGCAGTAAATCGATAGCGGCTGTGATGCTCTTCACTCTGAAGCACTTTTTCACCATTCAGCACTGCCGCAATAGACAGTACGGTAAAGGGTTTGTAAATACAAAGCATATTGCTGCCGCTTTGTATCTCCTGATCATAGTCAAGGATCAATACAACCTTAAGTTCCTGCGCCATCTTTTCAAAAAATTCCCGGTCCTCATTATACTCTTCCCAGCCAATAAAAATATGCGTGTAATTTTCATTCTCTATGCGCCGCTTTAACTCTGAGAGATTCTTGCATACACGGAACATAATACCGAACTGTTCCGCCATATGACGCATACATTTCTCATAACCTTCCCGCACCACGGAATAATTATATTTATCCATATTAATATAACTTGCAACAAAAATATGGCTCTTGTTCCTGATAGAAACAATGGGCGTTTCATCCAACACCTTCTGCGGAATCGTGAACTTAAACTCCGTACCGTTACCGGGTTCGCTGTCCACAGTAATGAATCCGCCCATATTACTCACCAATGCCTGCGTGATGGCAAGTCCAAGCCCGATACCGCCCTCTTCTCTGTTCCTGCCTGAGTTGACCTGACTGAAGCTTGCAAAGATTCTCTCCTGATCCTCCTCTTCCATGCCGATCCCTGAATCCCTGATACTGACTAACAGATTAGCGCCATACTCCTCTTTCCGGCTCTTAATCCGGAGAATAACGCCTCCCTCTTTCGTGAACTTGATGGCATTTTCCAAAAGATTCATGACTATACGCCTGAACTTCTGTTCATCCCCCAGCAGATTGCTGGGCAGATTCGCATCACAATCCACGATCAACTCCAGCCGTTTGCCGTTTTCAAGCGTCAATGCCATATTAATGATATCCGTAATGGTGGAGGTAATATTATAGCTCTCCTCCGCCAGTTCCATCTTGCCGTTCTCTAATTCCGAGAAGTCCAGAATATTGCTGACTGTAGAAAGAAGATTACGCCCCGCTGTCTGAATATCTATGATATCCCGTCTCACATTCGCAGGAATATCCTCTTGTAAAATAGCCTCACTCATACCGCACACCGCGTTGATAGGCGTCCTGATCTCATGGGAAATGTTCACCATAAAATCATCCTTGCTCTTCTCCACAATCTCCAACTCACGGATATTCTCCACCAGCTGCTCGTTTGTCTCCTGTCTAGTGCGTATCGTGATCCATGTGACAAGCAGGATCGCATAAGCCGAGAGAATATGTAAAATCATCCGCAGAACATCATTCGCTGTCTCTATTTTAATCGTCCTCAGAATAAACCCATGATAAGCAATGATCACCGTGGTACAGACAAAATCAATATAGATGATATCGGCAATACTAAATATACCGAGCAGAACGATCAGTGCAAGCATCGTGGACAGCATCGAGGTAAAGCTGACCGACTGTACTGCATAAATGGTAAAATTCACCCATGACATGACCGCCAGAACCTTGGCGCGGTACTTATAGTCCCGGTACTTCCTGACAAAAACAATCCATCCCGCCACAACAGTCACAAAAATAATCTCTTTAAGCAGAATATTCCATTCCAGCAGAAAAGATGAGACAAACATAGAAAGCGAAAAAATCGTGAAAAATATCAATACAATCTGTTCCAGCTTCCTGTTCATTTTCTCATTTCTAAACTGTCTCTCTTCCAAAGCAACCTACCTTACCTTTCATCTGCATTCTCATCGGTAATCTTTGTCAATCGGTCTTTATGAGCTGATACCCAGCACTTCTTTCAGCATCGGAAGCATCTCCATGAACACATCGATAATCACCGGATCAAACTGTGTTCCCTTTCCCTCCATCATGATCTGCATGATTCGTTCAATAGGACGGATCGGCGGCTTGTAACACCGCTCTTCATACAGCGCATCAAAAACATCTGCCACAGACATGATACGCGCCGCCAGCGGTATCTCCTCCTCCTTAAGTCCCGTGGGATAACCCGTGCCGTCCCACCGCTCATGATGATACATGGCAATATCTTCCACAATCCTCACATAATGCTCATCCTCCACATCACCGATGATCATCTGGATAATCGTGCTGCTGTGCGTGGTATGCTGTTTCATCGTGTCAAACTCTTCGGGAGTAAGCCTTCCGGGTTTCTGTAAGATAGAATCGGGAATCTTAATTTTCCCCACATCATGCAGCGGCGCCGCCTTACACAGATCCTCTATGTATTCTTCCGTTAATTCCTCTTCAAAAAGGTTCCTGTTTCGCAGTTCATCGGCGATCATCCGCACATACATCTGTGTATTTTTAACATGTTTGCCCGTGCTGCCGTCCCTGCTTTCAATCAGATTTGCCATACCGACAATGACGGAATCCTGAATCTTACTGATACGTCTGGCGTCTTCCGTGATCTTTTCAGCCTGCTCTTTCACCATATTTTCCAGATTATGACGATACTGATCCAGCTCGATTGTCTTATCTACCCGGCTTAAAAGTATATCCGGCACAAAAGGTTTGGTGACGAAGTCCATAGCGCCCATCTGAAAGCATTTGACTTCCGTCTCTGCCAGATTATCCGCCGTCAGAAAAATGACCGGAATCGTTCTGGTATCTTCTTTGGCGCGGATCTGTTTCATTACCTCATAGCCGTCCATGTCCGGCATATTAATATCCAGAAGAATCAGCTCCGGATGATGGTTCTCCAGATATTTCAAAGCACCCCTGCCGGAGTTAGACGCGGCAATACGATACCGCGGCATAAGAATCTTCTGAGCCAGCGCCAGATTCGTCTTATCATCATCCACAACCAAAATCGTATTTTTCATTGAGTTCTCCCTTCATTGGCAATCGATTTCTCTATGACCAGCCTGATAGCTGCATACTGCTAGTTTAACAGATATACGGAAAAAGTGCTGCCTTTTCCGACTTCTGACTTCACACTGATATATCCCTTTTGTCTGGTGATGATCCCCTGCGCCAGATAAAGCCCCAGACCGACTCCCTCCTGAGCGGAGACCTCTTCTGCCCGGTAAAACCGCTTGAATACATCGTTATAGTGTTCTTCCGGTATTCCGATTCCAGTGTCAGTAATATCAACACGTGTATAAAACTGCCACGGCCGGACACTGATACAGATGTTTCCGCCATCAGGCGTATATTTGACCCCATTGTCCAGAAGATTTCCCAGAGCCTCCGCCGTCCATTTAGGATCGTGTCTCACCTTAATAGATTCCTCACATTCCACAGAAAATCTGATATTCTTACTCTCCGCTTTTGCCAGAACGCCGTTTAACGCCTGCGCGATCGTGTCATACAGCCCCGCCTCTTTGGTATGCAGTACGAATGTTCCCGTTTCCAATCGCGACATTTTAATAAGCGACTGCATGAGAAAATCCAGTTTGGCGATCTGTCCCGCCATGGTATCCAAAAACTCCGACCGTTTTTCCTCACTCAGCTGATGTTCCTTTAAAATACCTATAAACATCGAGAGATTGGCGATAGGAGTCTTAACTTGGTGGGAGATATCACTCACCAGTTCCTGTATGGTCTGCTTATCCTGCTGACTGCGCCGCCATCCCTCACTCATCAAATCATAATATTGCAGGAATTTGCCCTGTACCCTTGCCGTCAGGATATCCTCATAAGGATAATAGTTCTCTGGCTCGCGTCCTGCCATGAGTTCATCTAACGTCCTGCACAAATCCTGCGCAAAACTGCATATCTGCCGCCTCTGCCACAGACACCATAACAGTGCCGTCAGACAGATTCCTCCGCCCAGAAGCAACAATGTATACCGTACCGAAGCGCGGGGAACCCATATCCACAAAACATACAGAAATCCTGCAAACAACATCGTCCCCATGGAAATCATCACCGTCGTGAACGCACGGTTTCCTATCATACCGATTTCTATACGTTTTCTCTGTGCCTGTTCCATTCCCACATCCCCTATTTCTTCTGCCAGACATATCCCATCCCGCGCACAGTCTTGATATAGACATGTTCTTCGTCCTCGATCTTGGCGCGGAGCCTGTTCATAGTCACCGTCAATGTATGGTCATCTATGAAATTGCCATCATAATCCCACAACCGCTCTAATAAGATCTGCCTCGTAACAACCTTCCCCGCATTAGCTGTCAGAACTTTCAAAAGTTTATATTCGTTAGGCGTAATTGCCAGCCTCTCACCTCCGCGGACCGCTGCGAGTGCCGTGAAATCCAACTGTAAGAATTCATCCCGGTAGCATTCCCCGCTGTCTGATGTTTCCGTCGCAGCGCTGCCACGGCGAATCGCTACCTCGACTCTTCTTAAAAGAATTTTCATATTAAAAGGCTTTGTGATGTAATCCTCTGCGCCCAAATCAAATCCGTTCAGTACATCTTCCTCTAAATCATTTGCAGTAAGGAAGATTACCGGAATCTGCGGGTTACGGCTCTTAATCTCCCGGCACAGTTCAAACCCGCTGCCGTCTGGCAGGTTCACATCCAGAAGCACCAGAGCAAATTCTTCCTGCTCCGTCAGATACCTCGCCTTCCGGCAGTTGTAGGCTGCCTGCGACACATAACCCGCGGCATCCAGTTCAAAGCAGAGGCCTGTGCTGAGAGCAAGATCGTCTTCCACAACTAAAATCCGTTCCATCAGGGTCTCCTTAGCAGTTTCTTTCTTCTTAATATATTATCATATTTGCCTAATAACCTCAACGAATCTTCATTTTATGTCAAAAAAATTTCCCATGTTGCAGTCCACGCGGCAGATATGTTAAACTTGCACCATAATAACCTAGAATCTATATACCTGATCAAGAAAGGAATCTGCCCATGTTCGGAAAATTATTGAATCACACACAAAAAGGACAGGTTGTCACCCTGCATTATGAGAAGCAGACCGTATACCTGCATGTGTTGACAGACAGAATCATCAACGTCTTTGTCCCTTTTTATACGAAGGAACACCGTTCAAAAGCCATTGATGGCAGTAAAGAACAGGAAGTATCTTTTACATTACAGGAAATGACGCCGTCAGAAGGAACTTCCGGCAGTGGATATATTATGTTAACCACCCCGTCTTTATCATGCCGTATCCATGACGATTTTAAGCTGGATTTCTACGGCAAGGACGGCACCCTGCTCTGCGCAGACTACCGCGGCAGCAGGTCTCCCCGTTTTATCCTGTCGGAATCTGCACTTGAACTGATCAGACAGGAGGGCCACGATGTAAATATGGCAGGCAGTACCGACTATCCCGTACAATGTGTCAAGGTACTGGACAAAGAAGACTGCATTTACGGTCTGGGCGATAAGACAGGCGTCTTAAACAAACGCCATTACGAATACGAGAACTGGAACAGTGATATCCCAGATCCCCACGAAGACAGTTTCAAATCACTCTACAAGAGCATCCCTTTCTTCATTACATTAAAGCAAAAGGGTGTTTACGGAATATTCTATGATAATACTTTCAAGAGTTACTTTAATTTCGGCAAAGAAAATGACGGCTACTACAGCTTCGGCAGCGACAGCGGCAATCTGGATTACTATTTCATCGGCGGAAATACCATGCCGGATATCGTGGCAGGTTACACTTACCTGACCGGTCGTATGCCCCTGCCCCAGAAATGGACGTTAGGTTACCATCAGTCCCGATGGGGATATGACAGCGAAGAAACTTTCCGGGATATCGCCGGGAAACTTAAATCCAGCCGGATTCCATGCGATGCCATACATTTCGACATCGACTACATGGAAAGATATAAGGTATTCACATGGGATACGACCCGTTTTGCAGATGCGAAAACCCTTCTCTCCGATTTCAAAAAACAGGGCATTAAAGCCGTCACGATCATCGATCCCGGCGTGAAAGTGGAAAAAGACTACCCCATGTATGAGGAAGGAATAGCGGCTGATTACTATGCCAAAACGCCCGATGGTGAAACATACGTCAATGCGGTATGGCCCGGCGACGCGGTATATCCTGACTTCGGCAATCCGGCTGTGCGTAAGTGGTGGGGTGAGCATCTGCGTTTCTACACCGAACTGGGTGTGGCAGGCGTCTGGAACGATATGAATGAACCTGCCAGCTTCAATGGTCCGCTTCCTGACGATGTTGTCTTTACGGACGAAGACAGACCTTCCAGCCACGCTGAGATACACAATGTCTACGGACATAATATGGCAAAGGCTACCTACGAAGGCTGGAAGAATCTGACCGGCAAACGTCCTTTTGTCATTACCCGCGCCTGCTACAGCGGCTCCCAGAAATATGCCACCGCGTGGACAGGCGACAACCAGAGTCTCTGGACACACCTTAGAATGGCAATTCCCCAGCAGTGTAATCTGGGGCTGAGCGGTATGCCTTTCATTGGCACTGATATCGGCGGTTTCGGCGCAGACACCACCCCTGAACTGATGGCACGCTGGGTACAGGTGGGATGTTTCTCCCCGCTTTTCCGCAATCACTGTGCCAAAGGCTGCATGAATCAGGAGCCTTGGCTTTTCGGGGAAGAAGTACTCTCCATCTACCGCAGATATGTGGAACTCCGCTACAGCCTGCTGCCCTATTTCTATGACCTGTGCAGAGTATGCGAACAGACTGGACTTCCTGTGATACGTCCGCTTGTGCTTCATTATGAAGATGACACAAATGTCAGAAATATGAACGACGAATTTCTCGTGGGCGAGTCACTGTTAGTGGCTCCGGTGGTAGAACAAGGCGCCACGAAACGTCTCGTTTACCTTCCGAAAGGTATCTGGTATGACTACTGGACACACAGGGAGTATCAGGGCGGACAGTACTATATCGTAGACGCACCCTTAGATGTATGCCCGATTTTCGTCAAAGCAGGCGCCATCATACCGAAAGCGCCCGCTCAAATGTATACTGATGAAATTTCTAATCCCGAACTGATCTTAGATGTCTGGCCGGGTGATGGCTCCTATGTGCACTATCAGGATAACGGTGAGGATTTCGCCTACCGGGACGGAGCCTACAATGAATACCTTTTTGAAAACAAAGGCAGCAATAACCTTGACATCCGGAAACTGCACGAGGGATATACGGATTACCCCGAAATCAAGGTAAATTACATCCCCGGCATATAATAGAAGCAGGTCTTCTCAGGAACCGCGAGAAATCTTTTGCCCAGAGGATGCTCTATAACGCGGTAGTCACTGACATCCGCAATCACAATTCTGCCGTCGGGAAGTGCGCAGTACCTTGCGCCTTCCCAATCGCATGGCGCCTCATAAGCGGGCAGGACGTTCTTAGCATTCTCATCTCCCATATTATAAGTGAAGATACCGTTATACCCCCAGAACACAAAATCCGACTCTGCACCCGGCGCTATAATATCTATCATAATCGTGCCCTCCGGCATGATATCATAGTAAATCTCTCCAAGTGTTCCCTTTTGTATATCCAGAGAAGCAATACCCATTTTATTCTCCGGATTGTCCGGATCATAGAAATTCTCTATACAGGTGTAGACTTTACCGTCCTTTCCGACACCCAGTCCTCCGTTTATGTCAAGCGCATATTCGCCGGGCGCAATACGCGATACATAGTTTCCCTCCCGATCCAGCACGAGAATCTCACATTCCTGCCCTTCTTTAGGTGATTTAAGTCCTGCCACGCTAAGATAAAGATAACCGTCTGCGTCTATCGCCATTCGCCTTACATAACCGATTCTTTCCGGTGCCATATAGGGCGACATATCAATCTTGCGAAGCAGTTTCCCATCTCTATTCACTACCCATACCACAAGCATTCTGTTTTCCGCGTCATTCTCATCGGGCCATTGCCACAACGCCATGTAAACATCTCCGTCCGCATCCTGACACATAGCAAGAATCCTCGTCTCCATATCGAAATCATCGAAGAAAAGCGCAGAATCACTGCTTCCGATCTCCATCCGGTGTACGGTGTTGAATCCTGCCAGAAATAGTTCATTACGCCCCGCCGCAATCGTCAGATCCAGTTCCAGCTCTCCCGTATAAGGAATGGTCAGTTCCTGCGTCGGCTCATAGACCGCATCCCCGTCGAGAATTGACGCATCAGTTGCCTCTATCTCCTCCTCGACTACAGGCGTCTGCGCCTCTCCCGCCGCAATCATCTCATTCATTTTCTGCAGACTGTAATCCCTCTTGTGCATGAAATCAATGATCTGCAGCAATTCTTCATCACTCATCTCCTTATCCGGGAAGAAAAAGGTCGTCGTATCACCCAGCAAAGCGACTCCTTTGCCCTTATATTCTTCCGGATCATCCAGCATGGTAAGTTCACCCTTCGGGAAACGCGCCTCATTCTCATATGCTTCCCGCAGTTTATTCATCCGCTCTTTCTCGGTATCACTGTATGGTCTGTTATAATTGTCCATTCCTATCTTTGTCGTATAAATCTGAGTAAAATACTCTTCAATCTTCTCCCTGTTCATGGCTTCCATCCTCTCCCGCACCGCTCCCACCGAAGCTGCGGCAGTTGCGGAGACAAGCATAGTAAGCGCTGCCGCAAGGATCAGACTCCTCTTCCAGTTCATATGAAATTTCCCTCTGCTAGGTTTACATAATATTTCTTCTATCTTATCGGACATCGACTCCGGCATGATGATCTGTTCCTGCTTTGCCATGCGAAACAATGTCTCTTCCCATCTATCTTTCATATTTGGCTCCTTTCTGCTATTCCTCCAGCATCTTCTTCAGCGCCTTCTTGCCTCTGGATAATCTGGATTTCACAGTTCCCTCCGGCACATGAAGGATCACTCCTATTTCCTTAACGGAAAACCTCTCATAGAAATACAGCATAATCACTTCACGATATACCAGTTCAAGCTGCATGACCACATCCCACAACTCATGGTTTTCCTCCCGGAATATGGGCATATACGCCTCCATATCCTCTACCGGTGTGATCCGTTTGTTCTTCCCATATATCTTTCGGGCTTCATTCGCGGTAATCTGCATGATCCATGGTTTAAAACTGTCCTGATTACGCAGTGAGTGCCGCTTTTCAAATGCTCTGAGCACCGCTTCACTGACCGCGTCCTCCGCGTCTTCCCTGTTATGTAACATCGCAAGCGCCAGACGATACATATTCGGCGCATAATCCCGTATATTCTGTTCAAATGTCCCTTGTCCTGTATCAGACACACAGTCACCTCCTCTTTTCATTGTACTAAAGAAGCACTTCTGTATATTAAGATAAAAAAAGCAGGGAAAAGGTTCCCTGCTTTCGTAAAATATTACACTTCATTATTGATAACTTTCAAAAATACCGTCACAAGACGCGGGTCAAACTGTGAACCCGAACATCGAAGCAGCTCCTCTGTAGCCTGCTCCTCACTCATCGCCTTATGGTACGGTCTGTCGTGTACCATGACATCATGGGAATCTACCACCGTAATGATACGTGACAAAAGAGGAATTTCTTCTCCTTTCAATCCATCCGGATAGCCGTTGCCATCCCATCTCTCATGATGATGCAGTATGTATTCCGCGATAGGCTGCAGCTCCTTGGAAACACTGGCTATCCGATAGCCTTTCTCCGTATGGCTCTTCATAATCTCCCACTCTTCCTCTGTCAGCTTGCCCGGCTTTAGCAGAATCGCATGCGGAATGGCGATCTTACCGATATCATGCAGTACTGCCAGCAATGCGAGCTTCCCCAGATCAACATCGGACAGGTTCAAAGCTTTACCCAATCTGACTGCCATTTCCCTCGTGCGCTCCACATGCTCTTCCGTCTCATAATCACTTTCCGTCAGTGTCTGCGTCAGAGAATCTAACAATGAGCTTTTCCGCGAAGTCTCGTTCATCAGCTTCTTGGTACGCATACTCTCCGCCGCTTCTTTCAACGCTTCCTCAACAGTTTTGCTATTATCCCTGATGATCGCGATACCATATTCTAAGTCCGTATTCATACCTGTATCATTATTCTGCCGGTACTGTTCTCTGATATTTTCAAACAGCCTGATGGCGTATTCCTGCTCCACCTGCGTAAATCCTGCCGCCATATCACCGTCGTCCAGCCTCGCAAGCACTGCATCCTGCGGCAGATTATCACGCAACAGATCCGCCGCAAGTCTAAGCATCTCATTTCCTTTGACCCAGCCGTATACATCATTTACCAGACCAATGCCGTTAGTATTGCATACTACAATCGTAATAGGATATATGCCCTTGTTGACAATGTTGTCCATTCTGGTGAAAAAAATCTGTTTGGAATACAGCTGCGTCAGCATATCCCGCTCCACTTCCATATTTCTCATAATGAGCAGATGTCCAATATCCCGGTCCTTTTCATCTTTCAGGCATGTGAAATTGCACTGATACACTTTTGCACCGTCGCCGTTAGGGTTATACCACTCGAACACCTGATCCGTCACTGTGCTCTGCAATCCTTTGAAAGAAGCAATCTGCATGAAATCCAACATGCTGATCTTCCGCTCCTGATTCTTCAAAACCGGAAACAGATTACGCATATCGCGGTTTGTATCCGCCACATATCCCTCATAGTCAAACAATATCATCGGAGTTCCCATGTATTCCAGTATCATCTTACGGGTCGAATTAAGCATTCCCTTGGATGTATAATCAAAAGTGTTCCAATAGATAAACGGACACACGAAACAATATGCCAGAACCGAAATGTCTATGCTGATCATCAGATTTCCGGACACATACACATAAGTAACGAAGCTGATCACAAGAATTATAATCAGCATATTGCGGTATCTTGTCCCATAAACCTTCGGCACACTGCACATCTTTTTAAAAAGAATATATGCTACGGCAGCAGCCAGCAGATATACAAGCCCCATATGGAGATAGAATGGCGGTTTCGCGACATACATATATTTGACGGCATATATGCTGTACAGATTGTACTGATAACGCATCACTATCTCATTGGAAATATTAGCCATCAGAAAAAAGGCATCTATCAGTACAAGCACATCGGCAAACAGATATAAGTATTTCTTATTCTTAGACGTTGTTATCTTTGATTCCGTAAACTCGATTGAAAATTGAAAAGCCGCAAGCATCAGCAGATCCACACACACAAAATAAATGCTTGTACACAGCGATGCCATAAAATATGAACCCACTCCGATCCTTGCCACATAAGTGATGCTCACCAGCGCAGCTGTCACAAATAGATTACCTGCGAATACAGCCAGACGGCTCTTCTGCCTATAAGTCTGCACGGCATAGACCACCGCACATACAGCCGCAAGCCCATACCATATGTAATACCCTATCACATTCTCCCCCTCGCGATCCCCTTGATCAGACACGTATACCCTTCCTTTAGGTATCTGTCCTCGCCAAATGTCCTATAACGCATCACATATATAAGTATGCAATTATAACCACATTTATATTATCATACCATAATTTGACTCTATTCAACAGTTCTCACTCATTGTGAAATAGCACAAATCTATAGCTGATAAATTGTCTATATTGTCCATTCAATATGTGATTCCTTCCCCATGGCGGGGAATAATGGCGCTGTATGACGCATCTGCCGCAAAAATCAATATCACAACAATCCCCAGCCCGATCCTTATTCTGACAGGAATTTTACTGTACAGGGAATAAAACAGCGGGCTGATGACCCATACTAACAACATTCCTCCCATACCAAACAGCAGACTGCTGAGAAAGCAGATTCTCCCGTGTAAGTTTAATGGCATTCCACTGTAGTCCCACCATTTGACTCCCCAAGTCAATTCCAAGTACCAGCCTGCCAGATATTCCAATAACGTGCATACCACCATAGATGACACGAATATCATAACAGGTCTGTCTCTCCATTTATGAAACAGCAATTCCAGCATAACTGCGCCCATTCCATAGATTGGCAGCCACGGACCGGTGAGAAAACCGCGATTGACATATGTGTCATCTTTGAAAAAATACAAGAATCCTTCCCAAATCCATCCAAAGACTGCAATCAGAAAAAACAGCCACACATAATATATAAAATCTATTTTAATTTGGTTCTTTTTAATGAATTTCATATTACTCATATGAATAGTATGATATTTTTTAATGTTTCTATTCCGCCGTATCTGGCATGGTTATAAAATTCTGATTTGGCACTTTTCAACATACCATTTTGGTTTATAGTTATGTACAGCATACTATTCTGGCTCAAAAGTCAGATTGAATAAGAATGGAGATTGTTATGAAAAATGAAAAATTACTGAAAATTGTTATGACAGGCGTCTTCGCCGCGCTGTCCTATGTCGTATTTACATTCCTGCAGATCAAGATCACTCTGCCCGGCGGAGATGCCACATCCATCCACTTAGGCAACGCCGTATGTGTGCTGGGTGCTCTGCTGATTGGCGGTGTATACGGCGGTCTGGGCGGTGCCATCGGCATGACCATCGGCGATCTGATTGATCCTGTCTACGTTGCCTATGCGCCTAAGACTTTTCTTTTAAAATTCTGTATCGGGCTTATCACCGGTATGATTGCACACAGACTGGGACATATCACTACCGAAAAGGATAACGGCAAAGTGCTAAAATGGACGATAACCGCCACCATAAGCGGACTTCTGTTCAACGTGATCTTTGATCCGCTCATCGGTTACTTCTACAAACTGCTGATTCTCGGCAAACCGGCGGCAGAGCTGACTCTCGCATGGAACATAGCATCCACTTCCATCAACGCAGTTACTTCCACAATCGTATCCGTAGCTGTTTACATGGCTCTGCGTCCCGCATTGAAAAAATCAGGAATGTTCTTTACATTCGGCACAGCAAAGAAGCAGGTTCAATAATGAACCTGCCCCTTTGCCCGATTTTTCTACCCTACAATTCCGTTATCTTCCGGAATGATCAACGCTGCCACCAGATAAACAAGTAATCCTGTTCCGCAGCTTGCCAGTGAACAAACCAACCATATGAGACGGATCAGTGTCGGGTCTACATTCAGGTATTCCCCGATACCACCGCACACACCGCATATAGTTCTGTTTGTCTGGGATCGCACTAATTTCTTATAATCATTGCCCATATATTTTCCTCCTTGCATCTGTTCTCTAAGTCGTATGATAATATTCTCGCCTTAATATTGTCATAATCTGACCTTATTCTTATCTTAATTGGCAAAATTAATGTTCACACTTCCCATAGAACACTCAATTTCATAAGTACTGCTGCTGCCATTAAAAATGGTCTTCTCATCTGCCAGCCCCGTATAGCTGCGGCTGCCCAGATTAACATTTCCCATGGCGCAGTCAATCTCGTAATTGTGATCTTCCTCTGCATCCTGAAGATAGAGCGTCACATTTCCCATCCCGCAGTCAACATTCATATTACCGCTGAACAGTCCGTTCAGTTCCACACTGCCCACACCGAGTTCAAGATCTGCATCTCCGTCAACCTCTGCATCATTGATACACAGCTCACCGGCACCCACATCCATATCCATCTTGCCTGCCGTCAGTGATTCTATGTTGATCCTTCCTGCACCGACCATCAGTTCCAGTGAATCCACCGAGGTAAGCCCGCCTATCTCACACAGCCCTGCACCCACTTCCAAGTTCATTTCATGTGCCTGTAAACCGATAGATTCCATACTGCCCGCGCCTATTTCAATCTCAGCATTATTCGGCATTGCACCTTCCGGCAGATAAAGATATACTTTGGTAGTTGTATTAATCTTACCCGTTGACCAGTTCCAGAAACCGCGTCCTGTTCTGTGTACCATTTGCAGAGTGTCACCATCTTCCACCAGATAACGGAAATATTTCGTATTTCCACTTATATCGAGCCATACATACTCATCCGAAGACTCCATAATGTGCAGTTCACACGCTCCCAGCTCAATATCGAGATCGCGGAGTGTATCTGCTGTCAAATCAAGTTTTATTTTGTCATCACTGTCTTTGATGCTGTTCCATTTCTCATAGGCTGACCAGTCAACATCATCGTTCCAGTCATTATCCCAATCATCGTCCCAGTCATTATCCCAATCATCGTCCCATCCAAAACCGTATTGAATCCCTCCATTCTCATAGCGGTGAAAATGAAAAGGAATTCCTGTTATTCCTTGAATATCCATGCCATCCAGTAATCTGAACCCGCCTAACAATGCACCCACGCCGCATATAAGACATCCTATAATAAAAGTGACAAGCGCCGTGAGCAGGCAGCCTTTTGTAAATTTACTCATTCCTGTTTTCATGCAGGTACACCTCCTCTACCAAAAAGTCTCTGACACAGGGAAACAATCCCTCTTACAAATGCCGGTATTGCCGTTCCCGCCATCAATACCATCAGCCACACAAACACAAGTCCAATGGCAAAAACAATCAATGCGCTGCCAACCATACACACACCGCCAAGCGGTACAGTAAATATCATGGTGACACCTGTGATCATAAGAGCAGCCGAAACTATTATCAGTCCAATCCCTACAGCCAGAAATGCAACAAAAACCGCAAACAATGTTGCCAGAAGTCCCACCACTATTCCGAAAGCTCCGCCTAACAGTCCAATCCACACCGGTGAAGTAAGTACTGCCAGAATCACAACCAGTACAAGAGTTCCTCCCGACATGCCCTTCTTAGGCTGGGTATACTGTCCTCCCGCCGGATTACCATAAGCATTCCCTGATGTGTTTGACGAATTACCGGAATTGTTCTGCTCATACGGATTATTATGTTTTCTCGTATCTTCTCTGCCGCCGTAGACACTGTCACTGCCGCTTCTCTGATAATATCCGCCCTGATAGTAAGCGTTACCATTTTGCGTACTAGTATTCTGTGCAGCTCCACCCGTACCTGCTGACGACCATCCTGCTCTTTCCTGTCTCATTGCATCACTGCTTTGTACGGTTTCGCCGGCTCTGATCATCTCATCCCGATGTGTCTGCGTATATCCGCTGAATCCCGACTCAGTGAACTCACCGCCATTTCCGCTATCGTTAAGTCCTGCCTTGATTGATCTGGCAAGTTCCTCCGGAGAACCTAACGCCGCAATGACACTGCCCTCATTCTCCGCTCCGGCATCGTCGAAGTAATCATTATAATATTGGATGGCTTCTTCCCGCTCCATCGGTGATACATCGCCAAGAAGCTCTGTCAGACGCCTCATAAAATCTGCTCTATTCATGCTTCAATCCTCCCTCAAAGATACTGTTTAACTTGGCAGAATACCGATACCATTCACTGATATAAAGATTAAGCTGTGCTCTCCCCTTCTCCGTCACCTTATAGTATCGCCTGTTCCTGCCCGCACATTCCATATCGTAGACTTCCAGACATTCATCCTTCTGCAATCTTCTGAGCACCGGATATAGCGTAGACTCTGAAATCTCAATAACCTGCCGCACTTCCTGTGTGATCTTATAGCCGTATGTCCCTTCCGTCTCACTGGACACTACCGCCAGCACGATTGCATCAAGCAATGCCGCACCCGTGTTAAAAACCATGCGATAAACTCCTTTCCTGCTTTTTACATATTTCATAGAAAATCATCCGTTCCTGTCCAGTATATAGTGGACATTATAATATTGTTTTGATTTATAATATTATACATTATATAATATTGTTT
>CAMXBD010000059.1 GCA_947179245.1 uncultured Lachnospiraceae bacterium
CAGAACTATCAGCCAAACCAGAATTATCAAGGTTATCAGCAAAATCAGAACTACCAGAGTTATCAGCCGGATCAGAATTATCAGCCCGGACAAAGTTATCAATCAGGACAGGACTATAAGCCGAATCAAAATACTCAAGGCTATCAGGATGCTAATCAGCGGGGTGGAGAATGGTCTGATAATAACCAGCAGGATAACAATTTCCAATTATAGAAATAACATGTGTAATGCAAAGGCTCTGACTATGTGTCGGAGTCTTTTTATGTTATGAACAAGCGATTTTATGTCGCGAATTGTATAAAAGACAAGCAGATTGTTAGTTAAGAAATTTACGCAGTAAACCGATAAAATATATAGGAATATGAATTGATAAACAGGTACAATATGATACGGAGAATGGCAGACGGGAGAAACGGATTTTTCCCGGAAAAACAAGGAGGTTTTTATGCAGATCAGAGCAAATGCGAACGACAATCAGGTTATCAGTGTCAGCAATGCAGTCAGAGAACGGGCATCTCAAAGAGAGGGCGGAAAAGCACGGAAGAATACACATAAGACCAGCATTTTTGCAGGTGATCTGGGGATGCAGAATGATATGATTACCCAGCGAAAGCAGCGTGCACAGAAGAAGGCACTCAAAATTATAGGTGATGCATGGAATGGAGACAGGAAAGTAGATCAGAGCATCATTGATATAAAAGATAAGTTATCGATGCTGCAAGATGAGAAGAGAGAGAATCTCAATATCATAGCGGAAGGCGATGAGCAGAAGGAAGCTCTGCGGCAGCAATACGGAATAAAAGAAGATTCACAGGAACAGAAAGACTTGGAACTTTTGGAGAAAAAGGCAGATGCCTATAGAAATCCGATGGATGTACATCTGACGGAAGAGGAACAGGAACGTCTTGCCGAGTTGGAGGATCAGCCGCGTACGGAATATCAGCAGCGTTGTTTAAACATTGACGACTATCAACGCACTTACGAGATCAGAAACGATCAGATCGATGCGCAGATTCAAGGATATAATGCAACCGTGCGTGCTATCAAGATTGAACGTTTGAAATACCATGAGATGGTGGATGCACAGAAAGACGCTGATGAAGTGATGCAGGCAGCAAACAAGGAAATTTGGGGTATGCTTATTGATGAAGGCAAGGAGCATGTAGACGAAGAACTTGAAGAGGAGATTGAGGAAGCCAAGGAGAAAGCCGAAGAAAAGGCGGAAGAGGAAGAGAAGGTCGAGGAGAGAAAAGAAGATCAGGCGGAACTGGAAGAGAGAATCGATGAAGCGCATGAAAAGAATGAGGAACTGGAAGAACTGCGCAAAGATGCGGAAGAACGCTCAAGAGAAGATGCAGATTTATTGGGAGAGATGATTGATGCCGGTATGGGCGGCATAGGTACGACTTCCGATGTACAGTCTGATATTAAAAATATGCTTCATAAGATGAAGCTTTTGGAGGAAGATTTAAAAGGAAGCATGGTAGATGACCAGCTTTAAATAACTGACTGAGGATATGAGGGGAACATGAATATTGCAATTTGCGATGATGAAGTAAGAGGGAGAGAAAGGATTCTGACCTTACTTGAGAAGGAGTTTTCTCAGGCACAGACATGTGAGTTTGATTCAGGGATGAAGTTATTAGAGAGTGTGGAAGAAGGCTATCGCCCCGACATTGTACTTCTTGATATAGCAATGGAGGGGATGGATGGCATGGAGACGGCGAGACGGCTTAAAGAGCTGTCAGATGCTATTCTGATTTTTGTGACGGGAGTAAAGGAGCAGGTTTTTGAGGCATTTGACGTAGGTGCATTTCACTACTTGATGAAGCCGGTAGATCAGGATAAAATGACAGGTGTTCTGAAACGTGCCATACAGGAAGTAGAGAAAAAGAAGGCAGCTCCGAGATATTTGTTAGTCAAGGCGGAGGGAAGTCATCGTAGGATTCCGGTAGAGGATATACTTTATGTAGAAAATAACGGGCGTAAGGTAATCCTGCATATGAAAACAGAATGCTTGGAATACTATGAGCGGATGAATCACCTGCAGGAAGTGCTTGGAGATGGATTTTACCGTTGCCACAGGGGATATCTGGTGGCATTGTCAGCGATCAGCGGATATGACCATGAGAGTATTACTGTGGGACAGGGAGACAAGGTATATCTTGCAAAACAGAAATATGGCGAGTTTGTGAAAGTATATTGTGAATTTTTAAAGGAGTAGAAAGATGGCGGCATATATACTCGATCTGATGGAGTGTGCAGTGAAAGCGGGACTCTTATTGTTTCTGTGTAAAGATAACATAATACTCAAAGAAAAGTATCGTTCCATTGGAAAGATACTTTTTTTCTTACAGGCAGCTTTGGTTGGATATTGGCTGTCGCATTCTGCATGGGTGGACAGGATACTTTACGGGAATGATACAGGAATTATAAGTAACAGCAGTTATAGTTTAGCGAAACTGACGGTGGTTGTCGGATGTAGTTTTGTGGTAATGGATTTCCTATACGAAGGCAGAAGAATCTCGAAGCTATATCTGATTCTTGTATTTTATACGATACAGGAAATGACACGCTTTACACTCTACAGTGCGTGGTCACTGGCAATTGCAGGCTGCATGAATCATTTGACAGAACAGGTCATTGCGGAAGAGATTGAAGCGGAATATTTTATGAAACTTACGGAGTATATTCAACTCTACGGCTTTTTTATTTTTGCCGTGGGGTATTTACTATTTATGTATATCGTTTTGCGGTGGTACAGAAAATATATGACTGGAATCGTGGAAGAGACGAGCAGGCAGGGGATTTGGTTTTTGATGCTGACTCCGGTCATCGGTATGGTGTTTAGCGCGGCATGGCGGATCACTTTCTACAGCCAGCAGGGGGCAGAGGTTGATTTCCTGTATGAAAAGCATGGGAGCATGTATATCGTTGTGCCTGTAATAGCGCTTCTTTGCCTTGTATGCATAGTATTCAGCCGGAAAATCTATAGTGATCTGATTCAAGCGGAAGAACAGAAAAATAATCTTCTTTTCTATAAACAGCAGCTGGCGGACATGACAGAACATGTCAAGGAGATGGAGCAACTGTACGATGGGATACGCGGGATGCGCCATGACATCAATAATTATGTTGCGGATATGGAGCAGCTTTTACAGGCAAGTACCGATAGTGGACAGATGCCAGAGTTTGTCAAAAAGGAAGCGGGATTGTATTTGCAGAATATGCAGCGTGCGGCGTCAGAACTATTTCTGCAATTTAGTACCGGAAATCCCGTAACAGATGTTATTTTAAATCGGAAAGGGCTGCTGTGCGTACAGGAGCATATCACACTAGAAGGAGATCTGATTTATCCGGCACAGCTTAATATAGAGGCGTTTGATTTGGGCATATTATTAAATAATGCGCTGGATAATGCGATAGAGGCGTGTCTGAGAGTTGCAGACGAGCAGAAAAGGTTTGTTCGTTTTCGAGGATATGTTAAGGGACGAATGTTTTTTCTGGTGGTGGAAAACAGCTGCGATGAGAGAGTGATGCGGGTAGAGCACGGCAGACTTCAGACGACGAAATCGGATCAGGAGGCACACGGACTTGGGATGAGCAATATGCGAAGCTGTGTGGAAAAGTATTATGGGACAATGCAGTATGAGGTGCGGGACAGCTGTTTTAGGCTGACATTGATGATGCAGGGTGCTTCTAATTTGTAAGAATACCGTTTATGAAATAGAGAAATAAAGGGAGAACATAGATGCAAAGAAAATTAATTGTTTTCTGTGCGGCAGTCGTACTGGTATGCAGTATCGATGTATATGTATCAGTGGGAAAACAGAAAATATCCCGGAAAGCGGAACAATGGATAGATGAGTCCATGGCTGTATTGACGGCATCGTCGGCATGGTTTGAAATAGGGTATGAGTTACAAATACAAAGAAAGCATCAACAAATAGACATTTTTATCGAAAAGGCAGAGAGGATCATAGAACTTGCAAGGATGCAGGATGCCGTGTTTTGGGAAATAAATGGGTGCCGTAATATCCCTTTTTGTGATTTTTCAGACATAGTAAAAAATCATAAAATACTGACATATGATATCTGTTCTGAGCCAAAATATGACTATGAAAACACGCCGTTAGCAGAATATATAGAAGAAGCATATGTGGCGGAGAATGAAGAAATGTCCCAAAAAGTGGGAAGAACGCTATCTCTTACGATAGACTATCATCAGTTTGATTTTAATGACGATGGACTGAAGGATTATCTGCTTTGTGTAGACGGCTCCCTTTTTAGCGGAAGCGCCGGAAATGCGGTGGAGATATATATACAGGAAGCAGACGGAACAGTGAGAAAGGTTTTGGATATTCATCTGCGTCTCATAAATCCATATTCGCCGACCGGACACGAAGAGTTTACAGTATTAGATGAAAAGACGGACGGCTATTATGCGCTTGTGCTTCCTGAGTCAAATCGTATATTGAGATATGATAAAGAAAAGGATTGGTATGAGTTTCAGGATAGGGATGCAATATTGTTGGAAGAACAAGAGAAGAATGAAAATTCCAATATGGTCTATGATAAATACTTCAGGTTGGAGCAGGGTGAGCTGGCAAGAATTGAAGGGGTGGAAGACTTATCAGCATGTGGAATGTTCGGATTTTTAAACTCACATTTTGGTGGTGTAACGTTTGATATAGATGAAGATATATTGGTTCAATATAGAAACGACAGTATGAGTCCGGTATTGGAACATGAATTGCCGAGAGCTATTATTATTACAGGACCGGATGCAGATATGGGATTTATGGATGCACGGGCGGGGATGAATTTTGTACAGATACAGGAGAACGCCTATGAGACGGATATCCAAGAGGGTTTCATGTATTTTGATGATGGAATTGTATATTACATACAGTATATGGATGAGCATTACGATTATATATTTATTTCAGATTATGAGGATGGCAGGGATTCGTGGCTGGTGGTTGAGAAACGAATTTCTGAATAGAGAGGAAAGAAAATTGAAAATCTGTTGCAGAACAATTCTTTAGAAGGATTTACTTTTCAGGAAATGGAAGAGTATACGAAGAACCGGAAGACTGGTATACGGATTCTGAGATTGCACTGCATTATGTTGGCAATATAGAAATATAGCGTGAGGCGAGGAAAGGGTACTGGTCGTCAATTCATAACCAAAACCAATTCATTGATTACAAAACTCTTTATTCTCCCAGTTAGATAACGATATACTTAGTGTAAGACAAAGTGCTTACATAATGTTTGGACAGAAGGGAGAATACAGATGAGAGTCACAAGAAATTATATGAGCGGTCTGTTAGGTGGCAACAGTAACAGTGTGTATGGAAACACGTCTTTGTTGCAGCGTGCTTTGAGTCGAAGCACTAAGAGCAGAAGGGCGAGCAGAAGTGCTCTGTTGAGCAATACAAGTACCAGCAGAAGCAATATTTTGGCGGCCAATGCTGTAAAAAGTACTGCAAACACGCAGAAGATGTATTATAATATGAAGTACCATGCGGGGCAGGTAATTGATTATGCAGATAAATTGACGGACAAAGGCGCATCCTCTCTTTTTGCTAAGGCAAAGGAGAACGGGAATAACGCGGAAATCGTGTCAACGGTCAAGAGTTTTGTCAGCCAGTATAACAGCATGATGCAGAACCTGCAGGAGTCTGGGGGCCGGGCAGACAGCACTTATGTGACGCAGCTTAACAGCATTGCAAGACTGAACAGTTCTGAACTGGCATCTTGTGGTGTGAGCAGAAATTCCGATGGAACACTGGCGGTAGACGATAAGAAGCTTGCGGAAACAGATATTGATACATTGGAGAAAGTGTGGAGCGGCAACAGCAGTTTTCCGGCACGTGCGGCATTGTGGGCGGATTCTGTGGAATCTTCCGCAGAGCGCAATATGAATGCACAGGCAAGTAATACTTACAGCAATCTGTTTAACAATTACGGAAGCAGCGGAAATTATTTCAATTTCTTCCGTTAAGCGTTTGGATTCCGGCATACTGTGTGACTGCCTGTCAAACTTTATAAAGGAACAAACAGAAGCTTATGAATCGATTAAACTGGATACAGCAGGAACAGAAAGTAGCAGATTATCATGTGCTTACATGGAGGACTTCACATTTCCACCATCCCAGAAACAGGACTGATATCGTTGAAGAATTTAGCAGTAAGCTGGAAGGTGGAGCGGCGGCAGGCGCTGGTGCGCAGCAGCAGGCAGAGGGCATTGGTCTGGGGCTTGAAGATCCTTTCAGAAATACGAAGTATCGCAGCGGCGGATTCGGCACGGACGGTATGATTCAGGACGGAACGAAGAATGCCAGAAATAATGAAGTGATTTCAGCATCTTACAGAACGCAGGGAAGACAGACGACAGCACCAGAATCGGCGACAGTGATGCAGACAATCGTGCCGGAAGAGGTGTACAGCGTAGTAAACAGCGCCAGACAGTCGGTACTCAAAGTGCACAGCCGGATCAGGCAGAGTGTGGCAAAGCTGCGGGATGTTTATCTGAAACAGCAGACGAAGCAGAAGCAGGCAGCGAGTGTGTCAGCACGTAAGGGAGAATACCGCAAACAGCCGGAGAGCAAGCTGCAGGGAACCCGTCAGGCTGACAGGGAAGAAGTGCTGTCCATGCAGGCGGAGAATCATTATCTGTTAGATTCCTATGACAAAAATGGGAAGTATAGTATGTTGGGAAAATAGGAAATAGATTGTATAATATTGTGAAGAATAAAGAGTTTGCCAAGAGATACAGTATCTCTCCGGCAAACTCTTTTTAGATAAATTTAACACAGCGTTTATTGTCTCTGCTCTGAATATAGGATATAGTAACAATGGATGAAAAATCCGAATAAAAGCATGTGTTATTGAATGGAGGACGAAAGAAGAATGAGTGGAAATCCTTTTTTTCCATTAGATGAGATGAGCGTGGATTCAGACAGCACGGAAATTATGATGTTTCCGCAGGTGGATAAAGCAATCTATGATCAGCGCAAGAAAGCGGCAGGTACAGTAGTAGATTATAAAGAAATGCGTATGCGCTACAGCTGTGCCATCAAAGAAGTACGGACGAAGTTCGATGTGCTCAATTCAGAGTTTAACGTCCGCTATCGGCGCAATCCAATCACGTCCATTAATTCGCGGTTAAAGAGCAGCAGTAGTATCATGAATAAACTGGCACGTAAAGGGCTTGAATTTACGTTGGAGAATGTGGAGAATAATTTATATGATGTGGCGGGTATCCGTGTAGTATGTTCCTATGTGGATGATATTTATGTACTGGCACAGGCGCTGGCGAAGCAGGATGATATCACAGTGATTAAGGAGAAAGATTATATCCGGAATCCGAAACCCAACGGATATCGAAGTTATCATATGATTGTAAGCGTACCGGTCTTTTTTTCAGACCAGACAAAAGATATGGCAGTGGAGGTGCAGATTCGTACTATTGCGATGGATTTTTGGGCGAGTTTGGAACATCAGCTTAAATATAAACAGGAGGTTCCCGAACAGCGCAGGATCGTGGAGCAGTTGACGGACTGCGCGGAGAGAATTGCTGCAGTCGATGAGCAGATGCGGCAGGTGCGTAAACAGATAGAATTGTCTGAGGATCTTCCTACAGAGGAAGAGATTCTTATGGAAAAACTAAGCAGAATCGATATTGCAATCAGCGAATAGATGTAGATGAGTATGGGATTGAATCAGAATGAAGATGAAATGAGATGGGAATAAAGTATACAATAATTTAAAATATTTTATGAAAATATAAAGAAAAACATTGAACAAATGTGCCGCTTCTGATATAGTAAAAATATAGTTAAGTTACCGGAGATAGTGATCTGTGCTTACCGGTAAGAATATCGTGAATAATAAAAGGAGAAGGTGGCATGAGAAAGAGGAAACTATTACTCACAGGTGCGCTTTGTACAGCTATAGCTGCCGGTACGGTAGCTTGTGGAAATACGGCGCAGAACAATGAGCCGGAGAGCGGCGCAGAAACACAGACAGAAGCAGAAACGCAGACAGAAGACGCAGCAGACAGTGCGGAGGAGGCGCCTGCAGATTTGGATTTTACAGTAAATTACGATGGTATAACTACAGCGAAGATTGAAGCCGGGGCCAGTGTACATGATCCCTCCATTGTGAAAGTTGACGGCAAGTATTACATATTCGGATCGCATATGTCAACAGCGGTATCTGAGGATCTGAGACATTGGACATCCATCGGAGACGGCTATAAAGTAAAAGATCCGATTTACTATGAATTGATGGCAAACAAGGATGCGTTTGCTTATGCGGGAAGTAAGAACAGTGTGATTCCTACCGATGACAGAGGATGGCATGTCTGGGCGCCGGATGTTATTTATAATGAAGAGGATGGGTTGTATTATCTGTACTTCTGTACTACATCTACTTGGAATGCGTCCAATCTTTGCTACGCAACGAGCGAAAATATTGAGGGTCCATATGAGTGGAAAGGTGCGCTGATCTATTCCGGTTTCACATTAGAGACATTTGCGGATACGGATGTAGCGGAATATGTGGATGAGGAAGAGGCGAAGGACAGATATATCAAGAAGAGCAATGAATATAATTTCAACAAATATCCTAATGCTATTGATCCTACGGTGCTCTATGACGAGGATGGAAGATTATGGATGGTATACGGTTCATGGTCGGGCGGTATGTATCTGTTAGAGCTTGATAAGCAGACCGGAGAAGTAATTCATCCGGAGGCAGACGAGGAAAAACGTGTCGATCCGTATTTTGGCAAGAGACTGTTAGGAGGAAACCATAGCTCCATTGAAGCTCCTTATATCCTGTATGATGAGCAGAGCGGATATTATTACCTCTTTGTATCATACGGCGGATTAGTGCGTGAGGGCGGTTATCAGATCAGAGTCTACCGTTCTGAGACGATAGACGGCGACTATGTAGATATGAATGGAGAATTTCCGTTAGACACGACCAATCCGGAGCATTATCCTTACGGATTGAAGTTGTCTGGCAACTACTTCCTGCCGAGTCTTGAGATGGCATATATGGCTACCGGACACAATTCCGCATTCATAGATGATGACGGCAAGAAATATATTGTAAATCACACCCGCTTTGATAATAAGACTGAGGAACATGAGCCTCGTGTACATCAGTTTATTGTTAATGAAGAAGGATGGCCGTGTATGCTGCCTTATGCTACTGATGGAGAGACAGTCAGTGAGAGTGGATATGAGATGGCAGATGTAGCAGGCAGATATTATGTGATCAATCAGGGAACAGCAATCAGCGCAGACATTGCACAGCCTTTCATCTTGTACTTAGATGAGAGCGGTAAAGTATATGGTGATGGTGTGCAAGGAAGCTGGGAAGCTAAAGATGGCACCTGCTACATGAATATTACCTATGGTGATGTCAGCTACAGCGGCGTGTTCTGTCAGATGAATGATGAGGCAGGCACACAGGTTATGACATTCAGCGCTGTTGGTGCCAACGAGAGCGTATGGGGTGTCAAATATTAGAAACAGATAGTAATTGGAAAGATATATAACAAAGGCTCTGTGGGTCAATCCGCAGAGCCTTTCGTATGTCATGTTTTCGAGTTTACGAAGCAAATCTCGCAATCGGGCAATTATTCTTCCATAGGAGCATAGTGGATGCTGACTTTAATGTCCTGACCGTAATTACCGAAAGTCTTACCAAAGATAGTGAGTCCGCCGATATGCTCCGCATCATCATCTACTGCCATGCGGAAACGAATACCGCTGCGGTAATCAAGATGGAAACTGTCGATTGTCACATCTGATATTTTCAGACCGTCGATATAGGTGCCTTTCTTATTGATGACCAACAGTTTCAGCAGACCATATTGATTCCAGTTGGGGAACCACCAGTCAGGGGTGAAAAGTCCTCGTGAATCACCGAAGTCACCGGGCGAGAGCCAGCTTCCTACACACACGTCATTCAGGTAAAAAGTGATGTCGGAGGGCCACACATTGTTGACGCCCGGAGCTTCGGAACACAATTCCGCAGAAATTGTAAGCTGTGTGATCTTCTGGAAGCTGGGAATAAAGTTCGGAATATTATATTCCACGAATCCCTTTGTAAACCATAAGATATCTGCAGTATAGCGGTCTGGGTGGTCAAAATATCTGGCATCGTCCACTTCACCGATCAGAGCCTTGTCAGAGGCGAGTCCGCAAGTGGGGCAGATACGATAATTGGAGTAATGGCCTACCTTGAGGTCGGTGCTGTATACATTCTGAAAATCTTCCTGCTTTTCCAAGTCGATTAATATCTTATCTAAGTGTATGGAGCAGATCTTCTGGTTGCCGTGACCGGCAGATTCGCTCGAAGTATTGATTAGACCACAGCTTTCCAGCTTCTTAATATGACTGGTCAGTGCACCATTAGTAATATTCAGGTGTGATGCAAGCTCATTCATACTCATATTGTTGTTATCCAACAAAATATTGAGAATTTCGATCCTGACATCGGAGCCTAAAGCTTTAAAAATATCCAGCCCTTCCTGCAGTGAAGTAATGTGTAACAATGTAGAACCCTCCAATACAATATTTCATAATTATGTAAAATAAAAATAAGCTAATTATTTTACGAATCCACTTAAATTATAGTAAAAAAATGTCATTTCGTCAATTCAATCTAAAAAAATTTATATTAAATCAAAGTAATTTTGGTATAACATTATATTTTGAACAGATTAACGAAAATACGCCTGCGATTTATCATGAAATAAATTACTTTAGGGATATGCAAAATAATGTGGTATGTAAATGATGAGTTAATAGGTATATGCATATAAAAAAGCCCAGTCTTCTTAATGCGTAAAACTGGGCTTTGGTAAAAAAACATATTTTACTATAAATTAGTTCTTGGCATTCAATTCATCAAAAACTTTGACAAGTTCATCTTCAGGAGCGGCAGTCACGAGCGATACGATGACATTGACGATCAGTGCGATGATGAAAGCGGGAAGCAGTTCATAGATAGCGAAAACGCCGCCTAATGTTGCGATACCATATTTCCAGATGAAGACCATAGCTCCGCCGGTGATCATACCTGCAAGAGCGCCCTGTTTATTGGAACGTTTCCAGAACAATGCCAGTACTACTACGGGTCCGAATGCGGCGCCGAAACCAGCCCATGCAAAGGATACGATTCCAAAAATTGAACTGTCAGGATTTTGTGCAATGAAGACAGCAATCAGGGAGATCACGATAACGGTGATTCTTGCAATGCGCAGTGACGCTTTCGTATCCAGTTTCTTTTTACCGAAGTCCTGTACCAGATTTTGGGAAATGCTGGATGCCGCAGCAAGAAGCTGTGAGTCCGCGGTGGACATGGTCGCAGCAAGAATACCTGCAAGAATAACACCTGCAATCAATGCGGGAATCACACCATGTGTACTAAGTACGGAAGCAATCTGCACAATGACAGTTTCTGAGTTATTACCTTCCAGTATAGGAATGATGCCGGCTTTGGACATGCTGTAACCGACCACGCCGATAAAGACGGCGATTGCCATGGAGATAACAACCCACACGGTAGCGATTCGTCTGGAGAATTTCAATTTGTTTTCATCTTCGATCGCCATAAATCGGAGCAGGATGTGAGGCATACCGAAATATCCCAATCCCCACGCCAGCGTAGAAACAATGGTGAGTGCTGTGTACGGTTTTGCAGACGCGGTATCTGCAGCATATGTCTGGAACATGCTGAGATAGCCGGGAAGTTCCTGCGCATTTGCGGCTACCGCACTAAATCCGCCGGTTGCAACTGCACCGAAACCGACTACAATAACAAGTGCTATTGTCATCGTAATTCCTTGAATTAAGTCTGTTGTGCTCACGGCAAGAAACCCGCCCAGAGTACAATAGAGCACGATAACAGCAGCGCTGAGAAGCATAGCTATCATGTAATTCATGCCAAATAAGGTGCTGAATAATTTACCGCATGCGGCAAAGCCGGAAGCAGTGTAGGGCACAAAGAATATAACAATGACTATAGCAGCGATACAGGTCAGAATATGTTTATCGTCACCGTATCTTTTGGCAAAAAAGTCCGGGATTGTAAATGCTCCCAGCTTGCTTGAATATCGTCTGATACGTTTAGAGATGAGCAGCCAGTTAAAATATGTACCAACTGCCAGACCGATTGCAGTCCACCCCACATCTGCGATACCTGAGATGTAGGCGAGTCCGGGAAGACCCATCAGCAGATAGCTGCTCATGTCGGATGCTTCTGCACTCATGGCGGTAACTAGGGGGCCAAGTTTACGCCCGCCGAGATAAAATTCGTCAGCCTGTGTATTTTTTTTGGAAAAAGATACACCAATGCAGATCATTCCACATAGATAGAAGACGATTGCAATAATAATACAAATTTGCGATGTCATAATTTTTCTCCTCATTTCTTTCTTTCGTTCTGTGCAACATTAGTATTATATATGCTTTTAGGGGAGTATGCAAGAAAAACAGTTGATTGACAGACAAATGGGAAATCGTTAGTATATAAATTACAATAGATATGTATATAGAAAGATTAATTCGCAGCAGCAAGAGGTAAGTTATGAGCGAAAAGATAAATTTGCCGGGTGCTTTTCTGGAACGGATGAAAAGGCTTCTGGCAACAGAATACAGTGGATTTTTGGAAAGTTATGAACAGGAGAGATATTATGGACTGCGCCGGAATCCGCTCAAAGCTTCGGAGGCGGAATTTATAGAGAAGGTTCCGTTTGCGCTGGAACCTGTCAGTTGGGCGCGGGAGGGATACTATTATCAGGCGGCGGATCAGCCGGGCAGACATATTCTGCATGAGGCGGGAGCCTACTATATTCAGGAACCTTCTGCAATGGCAGTGGTAGAGATACTTGATCCCAAGCCGGGAGAGCATATTTTGGATTTGTGTGCCGCGCCGGGCGGGAAGAGTACCCAGATTGCCGGAAGAATGGAAGGAAAGGGACTGCTTGTGTCAAATGAGATCATTCCAAACCGGGCAAAGGTACTTTCCCAGAATATAGAGCGCATGGGTATTCACAATTGTGTAGTGTGCAATGAGACGCCAGAACGTATGGCGGGATTCTTCCTCGGCTTTTTTGACAGGATTGTGGTAGATGCGCCGTGTTCGGGAGAGGGAATGTTCCGCAAAGATGATACGGCGATTGCAGAGTGGAGTGAGGAACATGTGGAGATGTGTGCGCAAAGGCAGTATGGAATTTTAACACAGGCTGCCACGATGTTAAAGCCCGGAGGTCTTCTGGTATATTCTACCTGTACCTTTGCACCCGATGAGAATGAGGGCGTGATCAGCAGATTTATAAGGGAACACGAAGACTTTGTGATTGCGGATATCCCTCATGACAAGGCGTTTCTTGCGGGAAGACCGGACTGGATCCGGAATCCGGTGGAAGGACTTGAACGTACGATGAGGCTCATGCCATATAAGATTAGAGGAGAAGGCCATTATATCGCAGCGCTTCGCAGACTCGGCGGGAAACATGATACGATTGCGGAATTGGAGGTGAAGGCAGGAAAACAGGCAAATATTGCAGAGAGTAAGATAAATAAGAAAAGTAATGTTTACAAATTCCTGACAGAAGAATTAGGACTGGCGGAAGACTGGCTGAAGAGGCAGCATGGCAGAATACAGATGTTTGGTGATCAGATTTATCTGGTTCCGGAAGCCATGGTATCCATGGACGGGATGAAGGTTGTCCGCCCCGGTCTGCATCTGGGGACAGACAAGAAGAACCGGATCGAACCGGCACATGCGCTGGCTTTGGCACTTGATATAGAAGAGACAGATAAGAAGATTTCTCTGTCTGAGGAAGAGGCGGGGCGGTATCTTCACGGAGAGAGCCTGTTATGTGAGGCGCAGAAGGGATGGACACTTCTTACATATGATGGATATCCGCTGGGTTTCGGCAAAGCGGCAAACGGACAGATGAAAAATCATTATCCAAGGGGGTTAAGAAAATGACAGATTGGTTACAAACAGCAGTTTTTTATGAGATTTATCCGCAATCATTTAAAGATTCTAATGGGGACGGTATAGGCGATATTAATGGTATTGTTGAGAAACTGGATTATATAAAGGAACTGGGATGCAATGCAATCTGGATGAATCCCTGTTATGATTCGCCTTTTAAAGACGCAGGATATGACGTGAGGGATTACAAGAAGGTAGCCGGACGGTACGGAACGCTTGATGATATGAAGAGGCTTTTTCGTGAAGTGCATGAGAGAGGGATGCATATCCTTCTTGATCTTGTACCGGGACATACTTCGGAGGAACATCCATGGTTTGTTCAGAGCGGCAGGGATGAAGTGAACGAATATTCAGAGCGTTATATCTGGACGGACAGTTGGTTTAAGCGGGCGGAGGGGGTTGCATATATTGCCGGAGAGCGTGAGCGTGACGGTGCTTATATTATCAATTTCTTTAAATGCCAGCCGGCGTTAAATTATGGTTTCCTAAATCCGAAAGAAGAATGGCAGAAACCGATTGACCATCCGGCATGCATGGCGACAAGAGAGGCGATAACGGACGTTATGTGTTTCTGGCTGGGGATGGGATGTGACGGATTCCGCGTGGATATGGCGGATTCTCTGGTAAAGAATGATGATGAACTCAAGAGCGGCACCTGTCAGGTATGGAATGATATGCTTCACAAGGTGCATGAGAAATATCCGGAGGCGGTCTTTGTATCCGAATGGAATAATCCTGAAGCGGCTATTGTGCGCGCAGGATTTCAGATGGATTTTTTCCTTGACTGGGTCGGCAACGGCTACAATCTTCTGATGCGTGATTATGATAATACAGGACGTGACAACAGCTTTTTTAAGAAAGATAGTGACAGGAGCATACAGGATTTTTTGAAAGAGTATCTGCCCAAATATGAGGCGGTCAAAGATAAAGGGCTGTACTGTCTGATTACGGGCAATCATGATATGATCCGTGCCGCATACAATCTGAATGAAAGCGAGTTAAAGCTTGCATATGCATTTCTGTTGACGATGCCCGGCGCGCCATTCATCTATTATGGCGATGAGATTGGTATGCGGTATCGGAAACTTCCCAGCAAGGAGGGCGGTTATACGAGGACAGGTTCGAGAACGCCTATGCAGTGGGATGGTACACGTAATCATGGATCCTCGGAGGAGAATGCGACGCTTTTGTACCTTCCGACAGATGACAGCGAGGATGCACCTACTGTGGAAGAACAGCAGAGGCGTGAAGATTCCCTCTACCATACGGTCAGAAAGCTCTTAGGTATCAGGAGTAAGCAGGAGGCATTTGCGCGGCACGATAATCTGGAGATACTAATGGCGGAGGAAAATAGAAGAAGTTTTGCATACAGGAGAGATGATTTGATTATGCTGTGTAATCCGTCGGATCATATTGAAGAGATAGCGGCGGATGTTTCCCAAACGGATGTAATTTTTATGATTGGTTCGGTGAAACAGGAGGACGGCAGGTATGTTTTGGGCGCACAATCTTTTGTGATCTGCCGCAATTAGCCCCTTGTAAAATAATCCCCGCTGGAATATACTAGATATAGGGTGTGCTTTTTCGACAAAATACCCTAATTTGTGCTTGGGAGCGCTTTCTATGTTATTTTCCAGTGTGGGATTTTTATTCCGGTTTTTGCCGGTTTTTATGTTGATATATCTGATTATTCCTGCCAAGTACCGGAACATCGTATTGCTGGTGGGAAGTCTTATTTTCTATGGAGTGGGGGAACCGTCTTTTGTTCTTCTGCTTGTTTTTTCGGTTACGGTTAATTATGGTCTTAGCAGGTATATGTTTTGGGAACCACGGTCTCCGCAGCAGAATCGTGCGAAGAAGAGGGCGAGGCGGAAGAAAGTAGCGCTTGTAACGTCCCTTGCCATAGATTTTGGCTTTCTGTTTGTATTTAAATACTGGGATTTTGCGGCTGGAACGGTAAACGGACTTGCGGGACGGGAGATCGTACCGGTGCTTATGCTGACACTCCCGCTTGGAATCAGTTTCTATACTTTTCAGATGGTATCTTATCAGGTCGATTGTTATCGGGGTACACAGCAGGAGCCGGCGGATTTTGTTTTATTTGCTGCTTACGTGAGTATGTTCCCACAGCTGATAGCCGGGCCGATTGTGAGATACGATGAAGTGGCGGATAAGATGAAGAGCCGGAAAATCCGGATCAGAAACATTGAGAACGGGTTGAAACTCTTTACGGCAGGGCTGGGACTTAAAGTATTGCTGGCGAACCAGATCGGGACGCTTTGGAACACGATTATGACGGCAGGGGCAGGCAATTTACACATTGCGGTGGCATGGCTGGGAGCCATAGCTTATTCTTTTCAGATATATTTTGACTTCTGGGGGTATTCTGTGATGGCTATGGGACTTGGCAAGATGCTTGGATTCAGGATACCACGTAATTTTGATAACCCGTATATTTCACGGTCTGTCTCGGAATTTTGGCGCAGATGGCATATGACGCTCGGAAGATGGTTCCGCGAGTATGTATATTTCCCGTTAGGCGGCAGCCGTAAAGGGAAGTTCAGAACGATAGGCAATCTCTTTGTTGTGTGGGCGTTTACCGGATTATGGCATGGAGCCGATTGGAATTTTCTGTTGTGGGGATTGACTTTTTTTGTGATCCTTACGGTTGAGAAAAATAGCTATGGCGGGAAAATTGAAGGCACTAAGGTAATCGGGCATGTGTATACGCTGATACTGATTCCGGTCACATGGGTGATATTTGCGATCACCGATATAAGGCAGCTTATAGCTTACCTTGGCAATATGCTAGGGATACACCGATCGACAGTGATGGTCGGAACCCAGCAGCTGATACGGTATCTACAAGAATATTGGGTGTTATTAATTGCATGTATTTTATTTGTAACACCTCTGCCCGGTAAAATGTATCATAAATATCGCGACAGATGGTTCATGGTGCTGGTACTTCTGGTGATTTTCTGGTTTTCGGTACATGAGATCATGGTAGGAAGTAACAATCCTTTCCTTTATTTTAGATTTTGATAATAGGACTGATACATATGAGTAAGAAGAAAAAGACGAGAGAAAAAGATAAAAGAAAGAAACAGAAGAAAAGAGATTGGCGTGAGTTGATTTACAACTGCCCATATATGCTTGCGGTGGGTATGACATCGCTTGTTATGATAATTTATTCCGATGAGATTGGGATCAGAGCCGTTGTAAGGGAAGCTGAAACGGCTATTGTACAAGTGATGGGGATGAATATTTCCACACAGGAAATAGCTTTGGAGCAGACGGCAGATCAGATGGTGAAGGATGCCGCCGATTTGGAAAATCAAAGCATGCGTGAACAGATGGCCGAGGATAATGCAGGAATTTGCAAGGGAGAAAATGACGAAATTCAGAGCGGAAATGAACTGAATAAAGATGTAGAGGCGGAAGAAAATCAAGGAAATACTGACAAAAGAGTGAAGGGTGTCACAAAATTTGAGATCTATGAACCGCAGGAAACAGATTCGCGTTATTACTCTGATGCAGGAAAAGTTGCATTGACTACAGAGTACCCTTACAGTATGGAAAGCGACAGTTATTTTAATGATGCGGCGTTTCTCGGCGATTCCAGAACACTGGGGATATCTGATTATGCCGGACTGGATGCTGCGGATTTTTATTGTGACAGCGGAATGACGATCTTTAAACTTCTGGAGCCGGAGGGGGTTACCTATCAGAAGACGGGGAATAAGGAAGACTTGTCACAAGTATTACAACAGAAAAAATATGGCAAGATTTATATTATGCTTGGAATGAATGAACTAGGCTACGGCAACACGGATATGTATTTAGAGCAGTACCGCAAGGTAGTAGACCAGATCAGGGAGTGGCAGCCGGGCTCAATCATCTATATTATGGCGAATCTGCACGTCAGTAAAGAAAAGAATAATGCAGAGACAGAGTTCAATAATATCAATATCAACGATAAGAATGCGGCATCGGCACAGCTGGCAAACGGAACAGATATCTTTTATCTGGATGCCAACCCATTGTTCACCGATGAAGAGGGATTCTTAAATGCAGAATTAACATTTGACGGTGTTCATCTCTATGCACAACACTATGATGCGTGGCGTCAGTTCCTAATGGAGCATGCCGTGGAGCCAGACGGACAGGAAACAGCCGCTGATGCGAATATGGCACAACAGGTGCAGCAAGAAAATGTAACCGGGCAATCTGCGGAGCAGATAACGGAATAGACGTGAAAAACAATGATATGTAGCATGTGTTATCATAACAGATGCTGGTTGAGGTAAGAGTTATGGAACCAATCCGACTAAATAAATATCTGGCATCCTGCGGAATCTGTTCCAGACGCGATGCTGATAAGCTGATTGAACAGGGGGTCGTCACGGTGGATGGTAAGATTGCCGTGCAGGGCATGAAGGTAACTGCGCAGAACGAAATCTGTGTCCGTGGGAAAAAGGTTGCCGGGCGTGATAAAAAAGTGGTACTTGCATATTATAAACCAATAGGTGTTGTCTGTACAGAACGGGATGCCCATGCGGAGAGGATCGTGACAGAGGAAATCAAATATCCGATACGGGTCACCTATGCAGGAAGACTGGATAAAGATTCGGAAGGGCTTCTCCTCATGACAAATGACGGTACACTGATCGATGCCATGATGCGTGGTGTGAATTACCATGAGAAAGAATATATCGTCAAAGTTACGAAAGAGTGGACAGATGAAGCACTGGAGAATATGCGGCAGGGGGTATATCTGGAGGAACTGGATGTCACGACCCGGCCATGCGAGATTGAGCAGCTGGGACCAAAGACAATACGAATGGTGTTGACACAGGGATTGAACAGACAGATTCGTCGAATGTGTAAAACGCAGGGGTATGAAGTGTTTTCTCTTAAAAGAACACGCGTTATCAATATAGGGGTTATGACTTTAAAACCCGGTGACTACCGTGAACTGACACAGGATGAGATGACAAGTCTGTATCAGGAGTGCGGTCTTACAGTATCTTAAATAAAAAGAATGGCAGGTGCACCTTAAGTGGATGATAAAACAATGAATAGAATGAAGGAGCTAGTCTCTGTTCTGAATAAAGCTTCCAAGGCATACTATGCGCAGGATACGGAGATCATGAGCAATTACGAGTATGATCGCCTATATGATGAGTTGACGGAATTAGAAAAGCAAACAGGTGTTATTATTGCGAATAGCCCTACGCTGCATGTGGGGTATGAAGCGGTGGAGGAACTTCCTAAAGAAAGGCATGAAAGTCCTATGCTTTCTCTGGCAAAGACAAAGAGCAGAGAGGAGCTGCGTGACTGGCTGAATGGCAAGGAAGCGCTGCTGTCATGGAAACTGGATGGGTTGACAATCGTTTTGACTTATTCCGGCGGGAGACTCATGAAAGCAGTCACCAGAGGAAATGGGGAAGTGGGAGAGGTCGTCACCAACAATGCCCGCGTGTTTCAGAATG